>CAZEAR010000001.1:0-42117 GCA_964510365.1 uncultured Dehalococcoidales bacterium
GGACCGGCACCGGGATTATTATATCTTCGGCGCATCTTCCCGAGAAGGTCAAAGCACCGGCGCGAGCTCGCTGGTACTTTCAAAAGCAATTGTCCGGGAAACAGATCTAGTCGGTTGCAATAGTGAAAATGTCGGGCTTTTTAAAAGAGGCTTCGGCGGGGAGTTAAAGATATGTTTAGGTATAGAGCCGGGATAATAGGAGCAGGCCGAGTCGGAGTAGAATTCGAAGATTGTCATGCCAGGGCATATACGGAAATAGAAGCTACTGAGTTATCGGCGATCATTGATACAGATATTGATAAAGCGATCGCCGGAGCTAGTAAATGGAAAGTTCATGTAGCCGGATCTGAATACTGGCAAGTTGGTGAGCTCGGGCTTGATATTATCAGCATATGTACGCCGCCACAAACGCATTGCCGTGTATTGAAGGATATGCTCCTGGCTAATCCCGGATTAAGAGCGATCTATTGTGAAAAGCCGATCGCTATTAAATTGAGCGAAGCGCGTGAAATGGTAGAATTATGCAAAGCCAATAATATTATTCTTCAGGTCAATCATCAGCGGCGTTTCGGGATTCCGACATTTTTCTATAGCCGGGGAATATTCAATACCGGAACACATATGATCGATATGCTCAGGATCTTCTTCGGGGATCCGGTAGAAATAAAAAGGGATGAATTGAAATTTGAGCGGCTTACCGTAAAGCTAATGTGTATCGATACTGATAAGCATATTTTTGAATTCAAAATACCAACAGATAACCTTATAAAAAGAGGAGTCGAGCACCTGGTCAATTGTATTGACAATGACCGTCAAAGTCTATCGAGTGGTGAAGAAGCATTGAAGGACCTGGAAGTAATATGGGAACTGAGAAAGAAATCTTAATAAATCGCATATGGGCTATGCCTAACAAGTGGACTTTCATCATAAAGCCTATAGCTGAATTACTCTCACGCTATGTAAGTGATGGTAAGGGATGGATTGATCCATTCGCTGGTATGTATAGTCCGGCAGAATTTACTAATGATATCAATCCTGATAGTCCTTCTAAATGGCACATGAGAGCGTTAGACTTTATTAACGTACTTAATAACAATTACAACGGTATATTATTTGACCCGCCATATTCTTTAAGACAAGTAAAAGAATGTTATGGAAATCATGGATTAGAATTATCATACGAAGAAACTATCACATACTTCTCTAAGTTAAAAACCATGTATGCTGAAAAAATAAAATCTACAGGAATTGCTATTACCTGCGGCTGGAATAGTTGTGGTTTCGGAAAAACCAATGGATTTAAATTGATTGAGATATTAATGGTCTGCCATGGTCGGGACCATAACGATACAATAGTTACAGTGGAACAAAAAATAAAAGGCAAATTATTTTAATATCAATATGAATAAAGAAATCTTAAAAGAGATACAGCAAGTAATCAAAACGAATAAACTTTCAGGCTTCCGTGGTGATCTGGGATTAACCGAAGGCGGTCCATATGTTCAAAGGCTCGAGCAGGCCTTTGTTGATTATTTCAAAGTAAAACATGCGATCGCATTTAATAGCGCGACGGCAGCATTGCATTCTGTTGTACCAGGAAATACGATTGTTTCACCTTTTAGTTTTGTATCGTCCGCTTCTTGCGTATTACCTCATATTCCTATATTTGCTGATATAAATCCAATGACATATTGTGTATCTGTTGATTCAATTTTAAGTAAATTCAGATTGGATGCAGATATAAGAGCAATAATGCCGGTACATTTATTCGGCGGCGCGGCCGAAATGCTGAATATAAAATGTATTGCCGAAGATTTCAAAATCATGGTAATTGAAGATGCAGCGCAGGCGATCGGCAGCAGGTACTACGGTAAATACCTGGGGACTTTTGGTGATTGCGGCGTTTTTTCATTTAATCAGAGCAAGCAGATCTCTTGTGGTGAAGGTGGTATGCTGATAACCAATAATGATGAAATAGCCTACAAAGCAAAGCTGAAGCGCAATCATGGCGAAGTCCTGGATCCTGATGCCCGGATTCCCGGATATAATTACCGAATGACCGAGATCGAATCGATTATTGCTTATCACCGTTTCTTGGAACTGGACAAAATTAAATCCGAACGTCAGAAGATGGTTTTATATTTCAAGTCACTTCTTGATCAAATTCCGGGAATTTATCCGCAATGGATCAATCCAGATGTCGATTATAATTGGTATGTCTATTCTTTTACGAGTGATTTCAACAATCATGTAATAGCGGAAGCTATGACTCAGCGCGGCATACCTCTTCGCGGCGGCTATATAACACAGCCTCTAAATACTTTGCCTATATTTGAATATCAGCCATGTATTAATTGCGAAGCGATTTGGCATGATAAAATTGTAGTAACAGATGTAATTAGTAAAAATATAACTGCAATAGATTATTTTGTCGATACGCTTGAATTGGTAATACAGGAATTAAAACATGGCAAAACTAACATCGGTACAAAGGAAAAGGCTGCCTGATAGCTCATTCGCGATCGATGGAAAACAGCGGCGATATCCGATCAATGATAAATCACATGCCCGGAATGCACTTGCCAGAGTTTCACAGCATGGAACGCCTTCTGAAAAATCCAGAGTCCGCGCTGCAGTAAGGAAAAAATACCCGAGCATTGAAATTTCGCAAGACGCCGTACATGGCGCGAAGATGCAGCGGCACAGGAGAAGAGCCGGGTAACACCGTTAAACCCCTGTCAAAACAACCACAAGAGCTTATGGCAGGGCTGTAGGAGAAAGCGATGGTTGATATTTACTTACCAAAAAATAGAGCACTTCCGTACCGGGAGATCCCGGCACAATTTCCCGGAGATCATGCAACTATAGTAATGGATGGCGGATCACTCGATGGACACCAATTTGAAGAGATTGAGCATAAAGTCAAGGAAGATGCAGCCGATCGATTTAAGCGTAGTGATGGCCGGTACCGCGGGCCGATTCGTGTAAGAATTACCAGGTATATTTCCAGAACAACCGGCAAAATAGTACGCTATGTAATTGAACAAAAAAGAGAGGATTAGAAATGTCTGAAACTCAAACGCTATATGCAGTATACCGTTACGAGATCCGGCAATCTATTTCTTTAGCTGCAGGTGATCTAGTACTTGTTACCCCGGATTCCGGCGGAGCGGGAAAAACTGATCTGGTTGATGCAAATCTAGTAGAAGAAACGGATGATTATTACAAATATCACAGTCTGATCTTCTATGCCGGTGATAACATCGATCTCATTCGAACCGTTTCAGGATGGACCGCAGCTACACATACACTTGCTTTTGCTGCAGTAACCGCGCAGGTAGATACCGCGGATCTGGCGGAGCTCCACAGAAAATTCACTTCGGAACATTATAACGATTGTATTAACCGGGCAATCAGGAGATCTTGGCGATTTTTCCATTACGCTAATGTAGATGAAACACTTCATTTGATGGCCTATAAAAAGGGCCAGGCCCGGTATATGCAAAGAGAATATGATATTCCTTCGGGCTTCGATTACATAACAGATATATTATTTGAAAAAACTCAGCGATATGCTTTGATCGATTGTGATGAAGAATGGACCGGCGTTGATACCGATGTAACTCAGGCGGTCGATGATGATGATTATCAAGAAGGCGGCGGCTGTATAGTTTTCACAGCCGGAGCAGGGATCGGGAACGGCGATGTAATTGCTTACAAAGATCTTTCCAGCGCGGAAGATCTTTCGATGTATAAAAAAATTAGCTTCTGGATCAAAGTAAGTACGGCCGTTGCTGCAGCGGATCTTTGCTTACTTCTTGATGATACTGCAGGATGCGTATCTGCAATTGAAACGATCAGCTTACCGGCGATAACGGCCGATACCTGGACCTTTGTTGAATGCACTCTCGCGAGTCCGGCAGATGATACGGCGATCGCTTCTATGGGATTCGAATATAATGCGAATGCTGGCGCAAATGTGATAAAGGTCGATGATGTCCGGGCGGTATTGGATGGCCAGCCGCGTTTCGATATTCCACTTGATAAAAGATCCTGGGATATAGTTCATGCTTCGACTCCAAAAATAAAGTTCCATAATGAAGTCGGGATAACGCCTGGTAAAGCGATCAGGATAGAAGGATGGGCTCACCAGGATGTTCTCACTTCAGATGCTGATACTTGCGCGGTGCCGCCTGATTTCATAATCAACCAGGCACTCGCTTATCTATACCAAAAGACTCCTGAATATGCCGATGAACAAAAGATGGCGCAGGGATTTGCGGAAGAAGAAAGGAAGAATATAAAAATTTACATTCCTGCCGGTAGTAAAGCCGTTCACGAGAAGTAATGAGCAATAAGATCCTATTAAACGGTAAACCTATTCTCATTGATGGGAATGTTACAAAGGCTTATATCAATCCCTGGTCAACAAAACTTTCAATCGGATCCCAGGACTTCGCAGATTATCAACCGGCTTCCGTCCGGGAATATAAGGATGCTCGCGGCGGTATAGGTAAGGAATCTGAAGTAGAGGATACCGATCGGGTCGCCTGGTCCGAAAGCATGGAGCTCACGAAAGAAGGGTACTGGACTCTCGGCGCGCTCGTAACCCAGCTTGACGATTTCGAAACCCCGCCTTTGCTTATGATCGACTTCGAAGGCTATACCTATGTCTGGGGAAACAGCAAATCGGAATATAACAACGCCGGATCCATGGCAACCGCAGATCCGAGTCCGCTGGCTAACCCGACAGATGTAATAGTCTTTCAGGATACAACCGATACATACCTGATCTACTGCAACGGAGCAGACATCCGGTACTGTACCGTTGGCTTCGGCGGGAGCCAGGACTGGGGAGCTTTATCCACGAGCAACGTCAAGTATATGTGCGCCTATGACAAAAGACTTCTCGGGGTGAACAGTACCGGTACCACGATCTATTATTCGGACCGGGATGATTGCGATAGTGCCGGCGGTGGCGCGATGGATTCCTTCAGCATATCCGGCCCATGGAGCGCGGCATATGATCTGTGGGCTGGAAGGGCTTTCACTTCCGATGATGATGTGATCTACATGGAAACAGATCTCGGGCTGGTTGTAATCGATTTCTGGACTCGCGTTGCTTACCTCACCGATGTCACATGGAGCAAGACAGCCTACGCCATGCGGGGATGCTCGTGGAACGCTTCGGTTTATGCCAGCAACGGACCGGGCATTACAAAGGCGAGCCAGGGTACTTTTACTGATACCTGGGGACCGGATGCGGATGATGGTCTGCCGAGCGGATATACCGGCTATATCTATGACATGAAAGGGCTCACCCACTGGCTGATCATCGCTGTAAGTGGCGGTACCTATTCATCGATATTGAAGAGACATAGTACTGTCGGTGGCTGGCATCAGATCTATAGCTCCAGCAGTAATATACGTTGCATTCACCATTCGACTTTGACTTCGCCTAACCGGCTTTATTTCGGCGATGGGAATTATATCAAGTATTGCGACTTCCCGGATGTGACAAAAGATATCACTAAAGTTTCCGGATTCGATTTTGCAGCTCAGGGAGAGATCATATTACCCAGGCTGTCGAAGATTACCACGCTTCCGAAGATCGCCGTAATGGTTGCCGCGACAACCAAAGATTGTGATATTGCCACTGAGAATCACAATGAAAAGGTCGAAATATATCTGCGCGTGAATGAGACAGACAGCTGGGGATCCGCCGTGGGGACATTTTCTACCGATGGCAGGCCTACGCCTATCAAACTGGGGACAACTGCCGGCAAGGGTACCGCCTTCTATGATGCTCAAATGAAACTGATATTCTATCGCGGTACAGCAGACGTGGAAGTTTCACCGGTTATTAAATCCATATGTCTTTATTTCAAGCCGAATCCCGAGCCGGTAATGTCCTATACATTCAACCTTGCAGCGCGAGGTCCAGAAGCGGCTCGGGTTATCACAAATCTTGAAACGGCTAAAAACTCGGGAACGCTGGTTAGCTTTTATCCTACAGGCGATACACGACAGACTCCCCGCTGGGTCGGAATAGAGTCCATGCCTTCGCGACAGGATCTCGATAATATCGGGAAGGAAGAGAAAATAACCGTTGTCGTTTCCGAGGTAGTCTATGCCAGTTAAAGAAATTGTCGGCTCAGATCTCGAAAAAAAAGTGTATGCCTGGCTTTTAAAAAGAGGTTATCGGCCGAACATAGACTTCGCTTTTCAAACTCAACTTATCGGCCTCCGCGGTGTGCGCGAGCTCGGGGATGCGGTGGCGGATTTCCTGATCTTCAAACAAAGGCTGGTATGGCGCGTCCAGGGAGAATACTGGCATACCGGATCTCAGGAAGAAGCTCGGGATAAAATCCAGAAGGAACGGCTCGAAGGACTCGGGTATACCGTAATAGATCTGTGGGAACGAGATCTTACGAACAGGTTTGAATATACCATGAAACAGGCAATACAGGGAGTGCAATTGAAGCGCGATGGGTACTAGGACTTACGATTGCGTTGTCGAGGATGATAAAGGCCGTCCGGTAGCCGAAGCATGGTGCCGGGCGTTCGATGTCACGGATCCGGCTAACCCTTCGCTGGTTGAAACGCAATACTCAGATGCAACCGGCACAGCTGCATTCGTGGCATTGCCGGATGATGCGCCGGTGGACATCCTGATCGTGTGGGGGAAGAATGTAAAATACCAGCGCAATGTCTTCTCTTCCGGCGGTGAAGATATCGATGATGCCGTTGACAAAATGCACGATCAGAATACAGATCTTTATGCGAAGGGAGTTAGGACCGGCACATCTTTTCCTTCAAGTCCGATCGATGGCGAATTGTTTTACCGGACGGACACCGAAAGATTGTATAAGTACGAGGATTAAATGGCGATCACTGAGAATGTAGCTTTAATACCGGGCTGTACGAGCGGAAGTTATTCTGATCGGAACGCAAATATAGTTTCAATCGGTAAATTCCAGGCGGATCATAACGGTACATTGCGAAAAATCAGGATGTATTCTGCTGTGGCATGTAGTGTAAAAGTGGCTATCTATTCTGATAATGCTGGATCTCCGCAAAATAGGCTTGCGAAACAGGACTCGCCGATTGCGGTATCTGCCGGGTGGAATCAGATTGAGCTTGAAGATACATGCGGTATAACTCGCTTTACCGATTATTGGTTGGCATGTATTGTCAATACTAATAGTGGATTCCGTATCGCTTCTACAGGCGGTACCAGGAAACGGAAGAGCGGTATAACTTTCAGTACCTGGACCTGGCCGACACCGTTCGATGCTGCAGGATATACAGATGATAATGGAAATATGTATATTCAGGGCCGCGGTGATTGGGACACATGGACTCAGGAACTTTACCCGATCACTTATATCCCGGATGAAAGCGGTCTTGATTTTATAATCAATGGTTATAGTGCGCCAAATGGAGCAGACACACAAGGGGATCCGGTAATGGCAATGAAGGAGCAAGATGCCGTCAATTATGATGATGATTATATTCTGGGACATGGTGAAACATATTACGGATCCAGATATAGTAACGGTCGTTTCCAGATGAATAAACCTTCTTCTGATCGGGATATTTATAGCGTTGCTTTTTGTTTTATATATTATCCGACAGGCTACGGTTATGAGCCATATTCCCGGATCTTGACACATGGATCACTTTATGGTGAATCCGGCGGATCTATTTCGAAAACTACTGAAGGGATCTGGACAACGAAAAAATATACCTGGCAGGCTAATCCTAATACCGGTACTTATTGGACTAAAGAAGAATTAGAGGATATGCTTTGCGGTTTTACCTGTCCGGGAACTTTCACCGGTCCTTATATCGATAAATTCTGGATCGAAATAATCTACGATGGCAGCGCAGCTTATAACAGGGGATGGACCTTGATACAACAGGACCGGCGCGGACGGCCAATTTTCCTTGCTACAGCGAAAGCGAAAGATGCTGAAGATGATCAGTTATACGAAACTCGATACACTGATAATGGAATAGCTGTCTTCACTCAATTACCGAAGGATCGGCCTGTAAATGTTGAAGTGCGATGGGGATGCGGGACCGGAGCTCAATACCGGAAATATTTTAATGTCTTCGATGCTTCAGGATCCAGCCTTGCTTCGCTTGTCACCAAAGCGCATAATCAAAATACGGATCTATATAATAATGGAGTGAAGACATCAGAGCCGAGCGAGCCATTTATCGGGAATTGGTATGCCGACAGCGGCGATAAAAAATTGAGGTTGTATACATAATGGCCGGATGGGTAGAAATACCGAATAGAAATAATGTCCTGTGCCTGGACAATACAGATCCGTTTACCCCGGATGCTGATTACGAGCCAGCGACTAAAAAATATGTCGATGATGAAGATGCGATCGTTTATGCTGCAGCGGTCGCGGATATTGCCACTCATGCAGCTTTGACAACCGGTGTGCATGGTGCAGGCGGAGATACTTTAGCCACTGATGCAGATATTTCATCGGCTATTGCCGTACATGCTTCAATAATAGATGCTCACGGTTATACTCCTGCACAATTGCTTGATGATTGGCTGGATAGCGAACATTTATCACAGGATTTCGGGGCGAGTTCAGCGAGATTAGTTAATTTTATACCTGAAGGTATTTCAGGCTTACCGCTATATGTAACTAACGGTGCTAAATCAGGTTTTGCAGCTAAGATAAATTCAGGTGGTTCAGGTGGTCTTACTGCAACCAATGTTCCTTATGATAATGATTCCAGAGAAGATATGTTCAATGGTCTTACGGCATATGACGGAACAAATTACTGGGGTCAGATTGTTTTGCATAATACTACACGTGGTAATTCGAGGAAAATAGTATCGGTAGATCGGGCGAATAATGTAATTACCACAACAAGTTCTACGGATGATTGGGCAGATAATGATGATATTACTACGAATTCGCCTACTGCTGGTATTACGAGGTTATTTGATATGGATTTATCAGCACAGGTAGGCTCTGAGGTGATTGCATTGTTATGTAATGCTTATATACAAGATAATGAAGGTGCTTACGATTCAGCAAGGCGTTTATTATTTCATCCATTCGAGTCTTATAATGATGGTAAATTATATTCTTTATGTCCATTGATAGCTTATTCCAGAGCAGATTTATTTTTTATCATACCAGTAGCGAGCCAAAAGATAATAATGAGTTTTGAGAACGGATGCGAAGATTGCTACTTTGCATTTAGAGTAATTGGTAGATTTGAATATGCGGACACATAATATGGAATATAAAATAACTGAAGCTCATATAGTTAAATTGAGTGAATTTGATAAAAATTTGAAAGACACATTGCATGTTACTTTATTGATCGATGGCAGGGAATGTCATTTAGGCGGACTTCCTGCCGATATGACCAGGAAAGAGCTTGACGAATATATTGCAAAAGAAGCTGATAGAATTAAAAGAAAATCTATGGAATCAGAGCAACCGGAATCCAATATACGGCCTGATTTATTGGACGAAGAATAAAAGTATTAAAATAAAAACATGGATCAACTCGCATTAATAGGCTCACTGGCAGGCGGAAATGTACTTTTGGTCGGTGCGGTTATTTTCCTGGTGAGAGTTATTTATAAAAATGGTAAAAACGGAAGTACAAACGGAAGTAAAAGCGGTCAATATGTTACACATACTGAAGTAGACTCCAAAGTAAATGGTTGTTATACGAGAATAAATGAACATATTGGCCAATCGAACGAACATTGCCGGATCCAGGTGGCAGCCTGCAGCGAGCTTCACCGTCAATTAACAGCGCAGGATGCGAAGCATGATGCTCGATATGATTCTATTCTCGGTATACTTGTGAGGTTAGAGAATGGAGAGCAAAAGAAGCGGTAATCGAAACATATTGTCCCTGCTGTAATGCAATTATGGACCTTCTCATTCCCGGTATAAATGGCAGTTCGCCGCGCTATATATGCCCGGAATGTGGAACAATATATGATGAAGGCAAAACTATATTAAAGGGGGAATTGAATAATGAGTGAATATGATCCTGAAAAAGATCCATGGTACGGAACGAAGGTAGCTGCAAATGATCTAGTATCAGCGATACTTGCGGTGCCGACTCGAATACTTATGAAAGGCACCGGTAGCCGGGTATTAATAATAGCCGGATCGATCTTATCTTCATTCCTTATCGCAATTCAATCCGGGCTTGAAGGCTATGCTTTGATAGCTGCTACGCTGGCTCCTGTGATCGGTGGCGGTACTTTTGTCGTGGCGAAGACGAAGCAACATACGGATGAAGTGAAAGCTGCTTCTCAGGAAAAGGTGGTCGCTATCAGTACCACCGGATCAGCTGATGCAGCGACAACGAGCACAGCGAAAACGGCTGTAGCCAAAAAGGTTACTCCGGTAAACGTAGCCTGGAAAGAGCCTTTCAATGTTTTGACTGAGAAATTCATTGAAGGGGATCCGTACAGATCATGGGAAAATGCTCAGGACTGGCTTCTGATGGATCTAACCGATTACAAAGAAGAGATCCGCAGATCCTGGATGTATCAGCTTTACGCGGAGATATTCCGGCGACTCGATCTTGCGTGGGATGATGGCTTTTACAAGGCCGGCGCAACCGAGAATCCTCGTACCCCGGTCCGGAAAGATTTCGAAAGCAAAGATCTCACTGAAAAAGCTGAGAAGGAATTCGGCAAACTCATACCTTCTACCTGTCCGCGTTTGGGATACCAGGTTTACAATATCCAGAATCTCATACTCGGGTACATCAAAATGTACGAGCTCAGCGATTCCATGGAATTATTGAGAGACAAAACGATCGACTGGAAAAAGGTAAACACTCTCAATGATATAAAAAGGCTCGGTCTGGCGGCAGTATAGAAGAATATATGTTATAATGATCTTGCCTGTTTTCCTCACAGGCGACACTTCCTAATCCTTTCGTGTGGTCCGGTTAGCAATAGCCGGACTACTTTTTTTTCGGCGATAAGGCTTGACACCCCTTGACAAGCGATGATTTTAATGTTTTAATTTTTACTGCGGAAGGAATCTCTCTTTAAACCTCTTCCAATTTTTTTGTGAGGTATTTTATGGATGATGTAATTATTGACGAGCCTATTGGTACCAGTCCTCAATTACAGCTGGTAAAAGTGAAGTTTTTCTCCCAGTCAACCGGTGAGCTCGCAGGTCGCGAGTATACCTATTTCTCTTTTGAGTTTCTGAAGATCGGCGATGTCGTGAATGCGCCGGCGAAAGAAGGCGTATTCAAAGCAGTAGTAACGGCGATCGATGTCCCAGAATCGGAGATCGCAGCTTACCGGGACAAGGTGAAGATCATCCCCGCCGGATCTGTTTTACCCGAGAGCGAAAAATATGGCGAGATTGCCGATCGGCAGGGCGTAGAAGTAATTGATAATATTCCCTCGATTGAGCAGGAAAGAGTGATCATTACTGATCAGATGGCATCACAGCCGGAATTGAAAATGGATGATGGCATACAAGAAGAAACTGTAATAATGGAGCCGGTTGAAGCAGAGCCGTATGAAATGACTACGGCCATGGTCCGTGTCGGCCAGAGTGCCGATGAACTGAGTATGGAAGTTTTTCAAGTGAAGGAAATTACTACCACGGAGCTCCATGAACAAGCCGAGAAGTGGATATCGAAAATAAGAATTGAATTACAGAATAATGAAAAAGCCCGGAAAGAGGATATTAAAAAACCGAGTGATTATGTTTCCTGGGTTAATGGTAAATATCGAGAGAAAAACGAACTTCTAAAACGTGCTGAAGGTCATTTACTTAAAATAATCGGTGTCTTTCGTCAGAAAAAAGAAGAAGAGCGGCGCAAAGAACAGGCCCGGCAGGATGAAATAGCGCGTAAGGCCTTTGAGAAAAAACAGGCTGAAGAAGAGGCTGCCAGGAAACGAGAGGCAGAGGCTCGCGCTGCGGAAGAAGAGGCGAAACGTAAAGGGGACGAAGAAGCCGCTGAAAAAGCTCGTCAAGAAGCTCAGAAAGCAGCGGCAGAGGCGGAGAAAAAAGCCAATGTGATTCCTGTGCCGGTTGCTCCTGTAGTAGAAACAGTTGAGAAAACATCAGATACCGGCGAGGCTAAAAATATATGGGGTACCGAGTGGGATTTCGAGATCGTACATGCCGATCAAGTTCCCCGAGAATATTGTATACCGGATGAAAAGAGGATCCGGCAGTTTGCGAAGCTGATGAAGGATAAGGCTGCCATGGCGGGAGTCCGCTTCTTCGAGAAGCCGAAAGTACAGGTTAGGAGATCAAAATAATGGATGAGTATACTCTATCATCTATGATAAATTTGTGTAGAAATGGTGTTTTGCAAATATGCCCATACTCACCGCAAGAAAGCAACTGCGGTGCATGGTGTCCAGCGTTTGCTATTTTAGAAGTTGGTAGTAAAACTACTGTGCGTTTGTATTGTTGTGGACGTGACATTGAAATAGCAAAACAGCAAGAAGAATTTAAAGATCATAAACAGCGACATATTTTATTACACAGATATCTCGATGAATTGGTAGCGGATTGGATCACGCATACAGAGGGATTGCCTTCGAGATCTACAATATTCGAATTGATGCAATGGGCGAATTGCCAAACGTATGATCCAACTGAAATAAAAGATAAAGGAGAAAGTGAAAATGAAACTGATCGAAGGACTCAAACAGATACAGGATCTTCAAAGGAAAGCTGAAGATCTCCGGGTAAAGGTAAGTAAGCATTCGGCTTACCTGAACTATGAAACTTCCGCTTACCCGGATCAAAGAAAACAGGTTAAAGAATGGATCCAGGCGCACCAGGATATTTTGAAAAAGATCCTGGAACTTCGGATTGCCATTCAAAAAACCAATCTCGCGACTGAAGTTACAATAGAGCTCGCCGGTAAATCGGTAACAAAGACGATCGCCGAATGGATCCACAGGCGGCGGGACCTGGCTAACCTGGAATTCGATATGTGGCGGAACTTGACCGATCGGGGATTGAAAGAAGGTACATTAACTCAATCAACCGATCAGAAGATGGATGTAAAGATCATGCGTTGTTATGATCCTGAAGAGCGGGATCGCATGATGGATATGTTCCAAAGCGAGCCGACATTGATCGATTCCAAACTCGAAGTAGTGAATGCGGTAACTGATCTAATAGAATAAAATATAGGACCTTACAAGTAGAGATAAAAACTGGTAAAAGGGAGCGTGAGTAATTGACGATACAATTGCATTTTGCAGCTAACAAAAATGGCTGCGACAGCTATGATAAAGCTGTTTGCCTAGGATCAGAGAGTCATGGGTTCGAGTCCCATTCAGATCTGAAAGGATTTGATAGCTCAGTGGGTAGAGCTTCTGAGGCAATCACATTCTAAAGGTAGCAAGGTTTAAGCGGAATAGATAGTATGGCTCAGAACCGGCAAGGTAGAATGTGGCAAGGGAGTAAGGCAGTATCTCGAAGCGAAAGCGGAGAGAATGACCTGAAGCAAGTTAAAGTTTCTCCATTTATGTCCAGGTTACTTTTCAGGCTTCCTACTTGGGAAGGTCCTTATTAATTTAAAGAGGTATTGAAATGGAATGGCGGCCGGAAGATTGGACAGATAAATATCAAAGCTGTGTAGATAATAAAAATTATTTCAGCGAGCAAGATCGTATGACTCTTGTGAGCCAGGCACGAGTATATGAAGAAGGCGCGGATAATATGCTTGAAGCATTGAAACATCAAGTCGGTACTGCATATATCAAAGAAGATAAAGGGATAGCTACAATTGAAGTTCCAACAATGGGTACACGTAAGGGATGGTTAGTATTTATTCCAGATGAAGGAGATTCAAATGGCAGCGAAAGAGGGTAGAATTTTCATCGAGATCTCATGCGCTAACTGTGGCGCAGTAGTTAAAAACGGATGGTCATATCATCCGAAAGAGGATGAAAAAACGGTATGGACAACTTCCTGTCCGGTATGTAAACAACCTGCGAAAATAGAATTCACCGTTAATTAAATGGCGATCAGATATCACGAGATCCCCGGATATGATGTGAGCTTTCCGGCGGTAACATCCCTGATCGAATTATTTAATGAATACAAATTTATCAATTCCTTTATTCCGAAATCAGAAAACAGAGCCAATATCGGCACTCAGGCACACGATATAATTGCCAGGATAAATCAAGGTGGCCATATTGAAAAAGAAGAATGGAATAGCTTTAACAGTGACATACAAAATGCTGTCACGGCTTTTATACGATGGAAGAAGGCCACAGGATTTAAACCTAGACTCAATGAACAACTTCTCTATTCTCTTAAATACGGAATCGCCGGTCATGTTGATTCGATTGGAACTATTAAGCGTTCCGTTGGAGTGTTCGATTGGAAGCTAGGCGATATATACAATATCCGCGTAAAGTATCAAATCAGTGTATACGGTTTTTTATATCTCGAAATGTTCCCGAGTCGGACCTTGAACGAAGGATTCCGGGCTGTTCATTTGGACTCGAAGACAGCCACTTATGATGAAATCAAGATCACCATGGAAGAAGCCGAGCAATATTTCAATGAGTTTATAAAATTTAAACAGGAAGTGGGTATTATCTGATGTATTTATGTAAAGATTATTATGTAACTTCCGATCGATACAATCTGATATTACAGAAGGAATCTATCCGGGGAAATGGCCTGCCATACCGGGATAATATTGCATACTTCGGAGATCTACATGGTTTGTTAAAATATATGGTTGATATGGAATTATTCCTTACCGGCATGATAAGCCTGGCAGAGATCCATTTAAAATTAGAAGAGCTATATGATCTCATAGATGGCATGTATAACATGACGGCTGAAGAATTCCACGAAAGGATCCGGGAAGATGCCGTGAAAACAGCGTGAAGAGCTCACAGGACCATTCTAGAAAGGAGTCTAAACCATGGAAAACAAAGCAGAGCCAAAAATTAATGTCGATATCGGACCTGGCCGTTGGGGAAAAACGTATTACATAACCGATTCAGAAGGTAGTAAAATAAAATTAAAACAGAAAGAAGCCTTATCGGTTGCCCGGCAGATCATTAAAGAAGAAGGAAAAAAAGGGGGTAAAGATTAATGGCGCAACAAAAACAGGATCCGAAGCCAAATACTACAAAAGCAGTAGCAAAAAAAACCACTGATCAGGAAATGCAGGATATCGCCAGAGAAAAACAAGCGGTCCCTTTACCGGCGGAATTCCAGGCCTTAGAAGTCGTCCGGCAGCGTGTCCGGGAGATCCGGGAATTCATAGCTCATGGGCTCCTGGAAAAAGGCGTTGATTATGGCCGGATTCCCGGAG
Organism: uncultured Dehalococcoidales bacterium; assembly: GCA_964510365.1. Classification (GTDB taxonomy): domain Bacteria; phylum Chloroflexota; class Dehalococcoidia; order GIF9; family UBA5629; genus CAZEAR01. The sequence goes on from CAZEAR010000001.1 coordinate 15,349, forward strand.
TAAATAAGGATATGCTATTCAAAGCAGGATGCGAAATGCTCCTGCTTAATTATAAAATAGCGGTAGATCCGCCGGAGATCGAGGACCGAAGCGATTGGGATAGAGGTATCTTCCGGTATCGCATCATATTACGCGGTTATAACAAAGATGATCGAACATATGTCGGTATGGGAGTGGCTTCATGTAGTTCATATGAAGCAAAGTATCGTTATCGCTGGTTAGCTTCTTATCAACTCACTGATAGTATGCGGAAACTCGGCTTTAATCCGAAGACAAGTAAATTCGATGCGGAGTTATTAAAAGATATATGGATCACTCAACACGGAGATAATGCTTTCCGATTTAAAATGATCAACGGTAAAGCGACTCCGCAATGGCGGATCGAAAACCCGGACATTTATGATCTGGAAAATACCATATTAAAACAGTCTATTACCAGGGCATTAAGAGCATTGACATTGAATGTAACCGGAGCGGATCGACTATTTGTAAATGAAAGAGATCTTGAAAATCTCGGATTATCGGAAATCGATGATTCCGATTTTGTTGATGGAGAATACAAGGAAATGCCTGCCGAAGAAGCACCGGCACCTGTAGCGGAACCTACACCGGAACCGGCACCGATCGAGCCTGAGCCTGAGCCTACACCGGCACCTATAGAAACACCGGCACCGACACCGGCCAATGCACAGCAACAAACAGATGGACAAATAAAACCGTCCCCGGCTCCATTATCTAAGCCGTCCATGGAAGAGCCGCAGAAGAGAATGTGTAAGAAGCATGGCGGCTATGAATTCAAGCAATATAGAACTCAAAATGGCCGTGTAGTTTGGGCTCATAAAGTCGGTAAAGATGGGGAAGGGAATGATGTATGGTGTATGGAAGAGGATGTTGAAAGAGAATTTGCACAGAAGCAGCAACCATTACCGGAAACAACAGCCGCTGCAGCCGCCGCTCCTGCAGGTGATATCGGCGATGTCGATGCTATAGATGTGAAGGATGATAACGAATTCATAAGGAATTTGAATGAAGTCCTGGGTAAATTAGGCTGGAAAGATGGTGAATTCAATGCGTTTATTAATACGCATTATCCTACTTCCGGTACTGATAAGAGCCAGTTCCCGGTCCCAGTCCGTAAGCCAATGCTTAAAGATCTCTATAGCATTTTGAAATCAAAAACTAATTCGTAGATCCGGGGATTTTTATTAAAACAAAAAGGGGGTGAAAAATGGCTAATACGACAACCAAAGCTAAAAAGCAAGAGCAGATTCACATGGAAGACAAGATCGTAACGGATCCCGAGCTCGAAGAGCTACTGGAAAGCCGGGAAGAATTACGCCAGGCACAGAAGGGATATCGCAAAGCTGATAAAAACGCGAAAAATAAGATCGCCGAAATGAAGAATCAGATCCCTTTCCGTTGCGGGCGATTCAAGATCGAAGAAGAGCCGGTAATGCCGAAGTCGGTATCATTCGAAACTTCCGGCGGTGTCCGCGTAAAGATCAAAGTCATTGAAGACGAATCATAGGATCTAATCTGCTATAACTACCAATAGCAGTTAGATTACCCTGGTGTCCCGAGTACAGCCGGAGCAGGAGTATATCTCGGCGAAGGTCAAGGCAAACCAATATCGGGAGTGCGGGCGAAATCGAACCGAGCCAGGGGTATTTTTGGAGTTTATATGTCTGAATATTCCGAAAAATTAAAAGATCCTCGTTGGCAAAAAAAACGGTTAAAAATCCTTGAACGTGATAAATGGACATGTCAATGTTGTGGTGATAAAAAATCCACCTTAGTTGTGCATCATCGTAGATATTTACCAGATCTTGATCCATGGGATTATTCAGATGAGTTATTGGTTACTCTCTGCGAATCATGCCATGTTGATGAAAGGGAAATCAGACCTGATTATGAGCGAGACTTGATTGAAATATTGAAACAAAATTTCTTTAGCGATGATATTCATATTCTTGCATCGGCATTTATGTTTACTAATCCCACTCTTAAAAGCAAAAATATAGCTCAAATTATAATATCGGCAATTAAAAGTCATGGTGAAAAACAGGAGAAATAATTGGCTAATATACAGCCAGATAAATATACCAGACTCCCGAATAACATTTATGATAAATTATGCCACTTCAGGATCCCAGGGGAAATACGGCAGGTATTTGATGTTATAGCAAGAAAAACATTTGGATGGAATAAAAAAAAGGATCGAATTTCATTGTCACAATTTGTTGAATTAACTGAAATAAAAAAGCCGAATATCACCAGAGCGTTATCAAAACTGATAACGAATAATATCGTTATCAAAACTGATAATAATTCGTATTCAATAAATGAAAATTATGAAAACTGGAAGCCATTTGTTATCAAAACTGATAACGCAAAAAAGTTATCAAAACTGATAACGAATGTTATCAAAACTGATAATAAAACGTTATCAGAACTGATACCCACAAAAGAAAAGAAAAACACTAAACAAAAGACAAGGATAAAAAATATTAAAATCCCTGATTTTATCAACCGAGAAGTATGGATCGCTTTTGTGGAAATGCGAAAAGAGATAAAACATCCTGTAACAGAATATGCTGCAAAGCTATTATTTAAAAAACTGGGGGATCTACGAGCTCAGGGGAATGATCCGAATGAAGTATTAAACCAGTCTATCATGCACAGCTGGCGCGGAGTATTCGCTTTGAAAGATGATATAACTGAAAAAAAGCCAAGGATAAAAGAAATTGAGTAACGATCGTTTGCCTCCATACGATACAGATGCTGAAATGGCTGTCCTGGGATCTTTATTGATCGATGGCGAAGCTATACGGAAGATATCGCTGCAGGTAGAAGACTTTTTCATTATGCAGAATCAATCCATATTCGATTCCTGCCTTTCGATCAATGACCGGAATGAAACCATAAACCAAATAACCGTTGCTCAGGAGCTCGCGGGATCCGGGCGGCTGGAAGACATCGGCGGCGTTTCATATTTGAGTCAATTAATCGCAACTGTACCGACTTCATTACATATCGAATCATATGCTCAAATAGTTTCCCGGTTATCTTTGATGCGTAAATTGATCAGCGCATCAGATCGGATCGCAGCTATTGGATATGAAGCCGATGGCGATATAAGCGAAGCAATAAGCAAGGCCCAGGAAATTATAGATAAAGTATTCGCGGCGGCACCGGTGAAAGCGAGCGGCGATATTAAAACCCTGGCCGTGGCGGCTTCGGATTATTACATGGCCAATTCCGGGCAGCGGCTCGGATTATCTACCGGCATTGAAAAGCTGGATAGCAAATTCGGCGGGCTCCTAAAAGGTGAAAGTATAGTATTTATGGGACCTACACATATCGGCAAAACGGAGCTCAGCCTGAAGATCTTGATGAATATCGGGATCCTTCACCGGGCGATCATGTTTAGTGAAGAAATGACTCAGGCTCAGGTAGTACATAGAATGGTTGCCAGGATCTCACAAGTGCCGACATGGGTAATATACCGCGGCGAGTATGATTCTGATACTGCTCATAAATTTTTCGAAGCATGTTCATTCCTTTATGGCTTGAATCTTCGAATTGAAAGAGTCGGAACCGTGGAAATGATGCGCGTGTTCATAGAGCGTTATGAACCGGAATTTGTGGTGATAGATCACATCCAGGAAGTAAAGAGCCGGGGTAACTCGGCATATGAGATTACCGGTAAAGTTGCCGGCGATATCGTTTCTCTGGCAAAGGACTATGACATACCGGTACTGGCACTTTCCCAGATAAACCGGGATATCTACAAAGATAAAAAAGAGAGATTCCCGAGGTTAAACCAGGCGCGTAATAGCGGGCAGATTGAAGAGAAATTCGACTCCGTATGGTCCCTGTACCGTCCGGGATATTTCAAAAAGATGGACGGCGATGATGCTGAAGATAACACGACAGAATTATGGATCCTGAAAGATCGGCTCCGGGGAAAACTCGGGAAAATAACTCTTGAATGGGATCCTGATCACGAATGTTATAAGACTGAAGAATTACCGGAAGATAATAAGCAGGAGCTCATGGACCTGATCGGGAAGGAAAAATAATGCTCGGCATAGTTGTAACGATATTAGTAGAACCTACAGCCAAAGGCAGACCGCGTACATTTGTCCGGCCGAAGAAAGACGGCAAAGGTTATTTTTCCGGTACCTATACACCGAAGGAAACTCGGGAAGCGGAGAATGATATAAAGATCGATATGCGCCGCCAGGTTATTGATCTATTGGACGAATCAACAGCCATGTTCAAGGATCCGAAAACACCGCTTTTCCTGCAGGCTATATTTTATCGAGCTCGGCCGAAGTCCCTGGCTAAAAAGGCTAAATTACCGGTATCTAAGCCGGACCTGGATAATTATACAAAGTTGCTCACTGATGCACTTGAAAAATATGTATATGCAAATGACAGCCAGATCACAACCATGGTGATCGCGAAGCGTTACGGAGATCCGCCACGGATCGAATTATGGATAAAAGAGGATACACAATGATTACTAAAGGGTTAGAATATATAAAAAGGAGTTGATTATGTCGAAACAAATACATTTCCCGCTCAGATTCAAATGCCCGAATTGTAAAAGTGATATGCCGGTATTGAATATTGTAGCGGAAGAAGAAAAAAAGCGCGGAATAGTTGATAAAGAGCTCATTATCGGATTAGATCGCTTTCAATTCATATTCGCAGATGATAAAAAACTAGGATCCGGTGAACTGGACGGCAAACAGGTCCGCGGATTGAAGATCTATACCGATATATGCGGTAATTGCGGGACCAAATATATAAACCTGGTAACAATTAATGAGATCGATGTCCCGAGATCCGAAAAGAATAAGGCACAGATCTTTACACCTGGAATGATTAAATTTGATAAGCCGCCGGGATTTATTCCAAAAGCTAATTAAATGATTAATATCCTAGTGCCATGGCAGGAAGTGAGGTAGTCGGAAAAGTGCTGTAAGGTTATGTGAAGGAAAGCACAGGAAGAATAAAGGCCATTGTAAAAGCCATGCCGAAAGTCAAGAATCAGTTACACGGAAAGAACTGGAAAATTGATTACCAGGCATACTCATTCTTCCGGGAAGCTGTTAAATACTTCCGGCAGTATACCGGCCGGGCCTTCGATAAAAAGCTGAAGGCTTGGCTTTTTTTTAACCAGGAAAGAAGGTTAAAAGCTAATGAGTACCTGCAGTTTGTAGAGTTATTCGATGCTTGCGCGGAGATCCGGAACATGGACTGTAAAAAAGAATGTCCGGACTATAAAACCTGTATGGATCTGTTCGAGATCATATCGAATAAGTCCGACTATTCACCGGCAAAAGTAAACGGCTATGGGAAAGAGATCTTCCCACAGCCGTTCGCTGTTCATGGCCAGGCTAAAGAAGTTTTAAAGTTATTGGATCTGAGATTCTGAAGGCCCTGGGATAACTTCTAGATCTTCCTGATCCGGTGCCGTCCAGCCGAGCTCCGCGCATCTAGTCATTGCTACTTTATCGAGATCCAGGGCTATTTCGATCGCGGCCGTAACAAATCCCTTTAAAGTAGCATCTTGCTCAATACAAGCCAGCTTGACACGCTTCAATAGCTCGTTATCGATCCAGATATTAAGTTGTGTTTCGTTATCGCTCATGATTGTACACCTGTCATTATTTCTATAGCTTGCCGGACAGCCGGTAATAGGTGAGGATATGAAAGAACTTGTTTTGCATATTTTTTGGCTATTGGTAATATCTGAGGCCAACAAGAACTGTCATTTTTTATTATGTTTCTAAGTTCATCAATGTCATTTATCGGCTCTAATTGAGCAAGCCAGAAGTTACGCTCATGATAATAAGTTGGAGTAAATCGTATAATTTTAGTTTTGATTTTTTTAGTGTCTACTATCTGGAATGAAGCATTCTGATACTCGCCGACTTTCTGAGACCAGCCGACTTCCTGATACTCGCCGACTTTCTGATACTCGCCGACTTTCTGATACTCGCCGACTTCCTGATACCCGCCGACTTCCTGATACCCGCCGACTTCCTGATACTCGCCGACTTTCTGATACCCGCCGACTTTCTGAGACTCGCCGACTTTCTGATACCCGCCGACTTTATCTATCCTTTCTATAATATATGATTTATGTACGAAGATAGATTTCTTTGCATTTACTGAGATAGCTTTTAATGATCCTGTGATCTCAACTTCATTCTCGAATACAAGTTTGCCTTTAAATTCAAGATCGCCTTCTATTTTTGTTTCAGTTATTATTTTACTTTCCATATTATCCCCTTTCTTCTTTGACAGTTACATCATGGCCACACATAGGACAAATCAGTATTATTGCATGATCGCCGCTGTACGCTTGCCAATCCGGGCCGAATTCATGGCCACATTCCCGGCAGGTTGTTATATGATTCCCCAGGATCAACCAGCCTTCCGGCGCGATGTATAAATGATCCGTCCGGGCCAGGTAATCATCAGCGGCTTTGTTGATCGCTTCCGGCGAAGCACAGCAGCCGAATACCCCGACAGTGGAACCTGTCCGGGAGTCAACAATCAATAGATTGTGATCATCTTCTTTGGTGATCAGTCCGGCCAGGATCTGTTTTTTAGTTAATATTGTTTTACTCATTTTTCCCCTTTCCTTTCGTTATTGAGCTTTGATCCGCTCATTTCCGGCCCGGAGCTCCGCGGATCCGCTCCGGGACAGAATGAATTGATCACTTCCCGATCATCTTTTTAAGCAATGTTTTGTATATACAGCATCCTTCCGCGAGTGTTAATCTTTTACCGGGATTATGGCCGTTATATGAGCATGTTAAATTATCAAAAAGCATAAGCGGGATATTGTTCAAATTCGAATCTATTTCAAATCTAGCCTGTAAATCTTCAATCCCGCTCAGGCCGAATAACTTCAGATCACCTTCATTTATTGCTATATGATGGATCCCGGCCATGTAACGGTAATACTGATCATGCGATACTTTCCCGCTCATGTAGTCTTCCCGGGTAATAGGTGCCGCTTCTTCTTCATAGTTATATTCCGGGAGTGTCCACTTCTCAGGATCCATACCGGCCCGCTTGTAGAGATCCCCGGCCGCTTTGTATATATTGCTGTAATAGTGTCCCCAATAAGTAGACATGAAGTTGTCGGCCTGATGTGTAACGAACGGCTGCCCGCCGTCCGGGATCATTGAAAGTATAATCCAGGCTTCGGGATCCGTTTGATGTCCCAAACGAGCAATTAATATATTACCGTTTGGCATATGATCACCGATTTTATACTCCGGGACTGTCTTTTTATTCATTCCGGGGATCTTCTTTATTTTTTCCGGTAAACATTCTTTATGGTATTTAAAGCCTTCGAAGCAATACCATTTGTCGCCGGTGTCACTTCCGCAACCATTACACGTTCCCATACCCTTTTGAATTGTGATGTCGCCGTATTCAGTTTTAATTTTTGTAATAGTTCTCATTTCTTCCCTTTCCTTTCAACGGATCCGGGCCAGGATCCCCGGCCCGGCCGCCGCTTTATCGTTTTATGATACTGTTTCCGTTTGGGTAATATCGAATACAGTGGCAATATAGTATCGATCAACAGTAATAATATTTTCTTCTTCATCTTTATCGCCGACCGGGAACCAAATAATCATGCCATGCTCGCCGCGCTTTACTTGCCGTTGAGCTCGTTTCCATTGTTGGTACCCGCCGACCACTGTCGGCGCATCCTGGGATTGAAAATAGCAAAGGATTGTATTACCAGGTGATAATACATGACCGTCAATAGTTGAGATCATGCCGCGCTTAATGAATTGATTCCTTTGCTCCTGGGTAAGATTTTTTAGTTGTTCGCGAAGCTGTTTAACCTTCGCTTTCCGCTCGTGTGTCATTGTTCCTTCCCCTTTCCTTTCGTGTATTCAATTGTAGATATCTAGAATTATAAATCTATAAATCTAGATTTGTCAATACCCTTTGCCGGTGATCCAGTACTAAAGTAATGCAGAAAATTGAATCTATAGTACTAAAGTCCGATATAATAAAAGCATGGTCAACGTTCGATCAGGCAAGAGATCCGGGCAGCCGGGACTATTAACACCGGCCAGGGCCGCTATTATCGTTTCAGCTTTAAAAAAACATAATTACATTTCAACAGCCTGCGAGCTCGTGGGGATCTCTAGATCTACTTATAACGACTGGATCCATAAAGGGAACGACTATAAATCTAGACTTCTAAATAATGAAGACATTAACAAAGAAGACTATAAGTATATACACTTCGCCGAAGATTGCGAGCGAGCGCGGGCAGGATCCGAAAAAAATCTACTTGGCCGGATCGATTCAGCCGGATCAGATCGGCAGCTTATCGAGCGGCGAACGATCGTACATACTCTGAAAGATGGAACAGAAAAAAGCGAAACAATAGAACGATGGAAGCCTGCTGACTGGCAAGCTAATGCCTGGATCCTGGAGCGTACAAGATGGGAAAAATTCGGCCAGCATTCAAGCCTGGATATCCAAAGCGCGGGAGTGATATTTATCGAGCAATTACAGCGGGCCAGGGACTCAAAGATAATAGAGGGACAATTCCGGGAGATCGAATCTATACAGGATCAGGCAATACCGGAAGAGATCCCGCCGCCTGCAATAATCGCCATGGCTTCCCAGGCTGATATACACGAGCAAGAAGCGGCAAAACGGCCAATTATGGCCCTGGTATCTAAGAGTAAACAGGCAAAACAGGGTAATTATGTCAACCAATTGAAGCTAACTTCGCATATGCGCACTTATACGAAGTGTCACGATCAAAACGAAGCTAAAATACCCTTTAATCCGGCCATTGATCCGATTGTGGAAGAAGTAGATCCGGGAGATCAGATAATTGAAATACCTATCGATACAGATACAGATAACAGTAAGTAATAGATCGGCGGCGGCTTCGGCCGCCATGGCCCGGCTGTGTGGGTATAGGATCGCGTCCCCGGCCCGGATCGGCGAGTTGGCGGCTTTCGTGGCGGAACATGGTGATAGAGAAAGTAAGCGGTGTAGAAGAGGCCTAGGTCCCTTTTGATAGTCGGTGGTATGGGTGCCTACCCGGCGAGAAATTATAAATCAAAAAGGGGTCAAATAATAGAAATCTAGAAAACACTATGAAAACCTAGAAATATAGAAGGGAGAGTGGAAATGTCGAGATACAGAAAAATGAGTAAAAAGGCAAGAAGTCGCAGGCGGGAAGAGATCGAAAGGCAGGTAAATGCGTGTGTGGACAGGCGAATAGATCAGATAGTGCGGGTAGGGGAAGCGACAACGATCCGCGGGAAGATCATAGAGATCCTGGAAAAAATGGCGCGTCCGCCGAGCTTTGTCGTGGGCGTGGATCCCGGCTATCCGGATGCGGAGCCGGTGCTATACGGCAATGGCCAAATCATAAAGATGCCTGCGGAAGAATCCCGGCTGATGCGATGGTGTAGAATAATAAAAAGTCTGGGGAGAGCGATATGCCGGTAAAATTAAAAAGCGTGGGCCATGGGAAGGTCCAGGTAAGCACTCCGTCCGGCGTAAAGGCGAAGGCGACTACTCCGGCGAAGGCGAAAGCACAGGAACGGTTGCTGAACGCTATCGAGCATAATCCGAATTTTAAACCGCGGAAGGCGAGGAAAGGAAGAAAACGTGCCAGAGGTAAGGGACGACATAAGAAATAGGATGGAAGAGCTCGGGTACACGCGGGATCATGTAGGCCTATGCTGGCGGCGGCCGCCGTTATTATGCGTTGACGGCCTGCCGGAAGTCCTAACGGACTTGGAAGTGTACCTGAATATGTCAAAAATTATGCCAGAGGGAGAGTAAAATGGCTGATAAAAAACGAGTAAGATGCCATGGCTGCGGCAATGAATTTGACACCGAAGCGGAAACTATTACTACGCCATGTCCGAATTGCGGCCTGAGTTTAAAAGTAAACAAGCGATGGGAACCGGAAGGTGCTCAATACGTGACTCCGGCGGATAATGACTATGCCAGAGAAGAAGCGGAAAAATCCCATTAAAAAAACGAAGCGCGTCCTGGATCTCGGTAAAATGCCGAACGGATTTGTTTCAGTCGATGATGTCATAGGAACAAATGATATCAACGATCTGCTTTCTATGATTGAAGAAAAGCGGGCAGATATCGATGGAATAGTTGTCGCATGGCGCGAAAGGAATAGCGGAGCGGTATGCTGGCGGTCCGCGAAAGCAACTGCTATCGCTATCGTGGCCATGTGCGAAATAGTAAAACAGCATTGCATAGATTTAACCTGGTTGGAGAAGCCTGAATAATGCCAATATTATCATCAGATAATAGAATGGCCGTTCGGAAAGCGATATGGGATGCGCTCGGATGGAGCCCGAGAAGGCTGCAGGCACCGGTTATGTTCGCGAATAACCGGTTTATTGCTGTGTCCGGCGGTGAAGGATCCGGGAAATCATTCTGCTCGGCAATGCGCGGTATGGAATATGTCGATATAAGCAAATTGATCTGGATCTGCGGCCATGAATTTCTTGATTGCCGGAAAGAATTTCAATATATGTCTGAGTGGTGTAAAGCACTCGGATTAATCGAGGGTAACATATCCTTCCCGGAAGAAGGCCAATGCCACTTCAAAACGATCACAGGATGTCACGTATATACTGTAGCGACTAAGGACATTACTAAAATCGGCCGGGAATCCCCGGATCTTATCATTGTATGTGAAGCGGCTCGTGTGACCGTTGAAGCATACCGCAGGCTCCGCGGCCGTATTACCCGAGAAAAAGGCGACATGATCCTTTCCGGTACATATGAAGGATCTCTCGGCTGGTGGCCGGAGCTCATTGAAAAATGGAAAGGATATAATACCGAAGACGGATGGAGCTATGTAATGCCGACTTGGGCCAATACTGCAAAATATGAGCTTGGGGATTATCAGATTGTGCTCACGGATGGCACTATTATTAAAAATGTCGGCAAAGAGCTTCACGATCTATGGTATAACAGTAATACGCCGCCGGATATTTGTATGGAACGGTATGCCGGTCGCCGAGTTAAACCGGCCGGTATGGTCATTCCAGAATTTAATGTTGAGCTCCATGTCGGCGATTATCCTTATTTACCCGATTACCCGGTAGACATCGCCGTGGATCCTGGGTATGGCATACCAGGAGCTCACGCGATTATTGCGATTCAGATAATTGAAACTCAGATCCGGGTAGTTGACGAGATCTATCTGCAGCATATTACTACTGAAGAAATAATCGAACGCATGTGGGCCGAAAAACCATGGGGACACGCATGGACGGCAGGCGCGATCGATATCGCTGCAAAAGCACATCCGGCAATGCCCGCGCCGATTGAAGTCTGGAAGAAAATGACCGGCGTAACGCTCCGGTGTAAAAAGATCACCGATCTTCAAGGCGGCATAGAGCTCATTCGCGGTTTGATGTTACCGGATCGCCGGACCGGCTTTTGCAAAGTAGTAATGAATTATAGTTGTCCGGGATTGATTTGTGAGCTCGGCGGCGGTCCTTCGCCGGTGATCGGCGGCGGTCCATGGCTCCGGGATATGGCCACAAATAAGCCAAAAGAAGAGAATTGCCATTCCATAAAAGCCTTTTTATATTACCTGGTAAGCCGTTTAGGGTATACTATTCGTAAGAGGGAAAGCAATTATGGAAGAGTTTATACGCCGAGAGGCAAAGCAGGTCGATTAGTCCCACTATCTGAATTCGAGGATAAGCATTATGCCAACACAATACGCTGATTCGCAATTTAGTGCCACAAGTATCGGGGATGCGCCTGAAGCAGATATTATAGCGCGGGACGTTCAACAAACTGAAAATGAAGCGATCGCCGAAGGACTTAAAAAGGGCGAGTTTTCAGCCGCTACTATAAAAAAGCTGATCGAGAATTTTAATTCGACTCACCAGGAACTTCACAAGCGCATGGATGGGGATATGGCCCTTTATGAGCTCGAAGATTTTGAGCTCGATATCTATAGTGATTCAATGACGTTTAATGAACCGCGGCATATGGGAGATATGGTAGTACAGTTATGCAGCGGATCTATATTAAATCTCACGATCGAAACAGAAGAAAAAGATGAAGATATCAACACAATAATCGAGCAATTTCATCTTTCAATGATCAAATCAGCCGATGAATGGCTTTCTCAAATGCTTCTCGGTAGATTAAAAAGTGAACTTGCATTTTTCGGAGCGATCCGCGGCTGGATGGTTTTACGAGTAACGATATTCCGGGACAATGACGGGAATTTAGTCCCCTGTATAATGGTCCTTGATCCGCGACATATTAAATGGGGTGTCGGCATGGGCGGATTCGTATGGGTAGCATATGAAACCTGGCGAACCGCTGAAGAGATCCTGCTTGATTATGGCATAAAGCCAAAAGGCGATATCGGCAAGATCACCGATTTTTGGAGCGGGACAGAAAATGTCATTTTATGCGATGATGTTGAAATTCCCGGAAAGCGGATTAAACATAATGTCGGCTGCCCGCCTTTCGTGATACATCCTTGTTCCAATCAGCCGCGAGTTGTCGGCGATGATATAAGCAATGCCCGGAAACATTTGAGAGGATGGGGAGAATCAATATATGCGGCTAACCGGAAATTATACCCGGTCCTGAATAAAATACTCAGTATCTGGCTTTCACTGATCGTAAAAGGACATAATCCCGGCGGATTCATAATTACCGATGATGATCAAGTACAGATAGAATCGACTCCATGGGGGAAGGGCCAGGTCGAAAAATTACCGATCGGATCTGAATGGGTACCGGTGCAACCGGCAGATGTAGCAAAAACTACCCCGGAACTTTTCGGGCAGCTTGCAGCGGCGATCCAGCGCGGCGGGATCTCCTGGGTAACATACGGACAGCTATGGAAAGGCCAGGAACTTTCCGGGAACGCGCTTGAAGAATTACGGCAAGGTTTAAGCAAAATAGTACAGCCAATATTGGAAGCACTCGGGGTAACTTTTCAGAGAATGTCCCGGATGGTAGAAGATCAGTTCATGTCATACGATACAGCCTGGAATGCGATCGGATGGGACACGAAGGGAGATCATTTCTTCCGGGCGATCGAGCCGGATGATATATCATCGAATCACGAGATCCGCTTCGAATTCCTGTCAATAACTCCACAGGAAGAATCGGCGAATATAGCGAAAGCTCAGATGCTGAAGGAATCGGGTATCGGCGATGATGAATTCATAAATAAAGAGATTATGAAATTCAAAGATCCGGCCGGAATTGAGGATCGGAAACTGATCCAGCAAGGAAAGGTATTAAGCCAGAAGATCAATTATCTCGAAATGATAAAGGCATTCCGAAAGCGCGGCGAAACCATGTATGCCGATATACTATCTGCAGAGCTCGAAAAAATAATCATCATGGAGCAGATGCAAACAGGAATGGTCCAGCAAGAAGCTCAACAGCAGCAATTAGCGGCTTTACCTGGTAATTTCCAGCCTAACGCTCCACAATTAACACAGGGCCAGGGACAGCCTAGAACATTATTGGCGGGACCGCCACAATAAGGAGTAGGAAATGGGACTTTTAAGTAATTGGGCTAATAAAATTTCAAGCGCCTTCAGGCCGCGGCGGCCGAAAATTGCCACAGCTACGCCGCGAGCTCAGAGTCTGGCTTCTTCATTTGCTTCGCGGCGGCCACAAAGCGCGGCTGTCCAAAACTGGCGTAGAACGGCTACTGCTTCCCGGCCGGGATTAGGATCTTCATTTTCAAATTGGAGTAGAAAATTAAGAACTAACCAGGCTCCGCGGATAGCGACAGTAACTAAAAGAGGTCAGGCTTTAGCACAGCAATTCGCTATTCAACAGCCGCAGAGCGCAGCAGTTCAAAGTTGGAAAAGGACATCAGGCCGCATAGGCGGCATAACCGCGACAGCGCAGGGAGCTCAGGCCAGGCCAGGGACCATGGCGCGAGTCGCTTTATCTTCCCTGGGCGATGCTTTAACATTCGGTAAAAAGCCGAAGATCGCGCAATCCACTCCTGAAGCGGAAGCATTGGCTTTTCAATATGGGCTTGAAAATCCGTTTAGTCCAGCCGTTCAAAATTGGGCCAGGACTCAGAAACCAGGCGCGATCGCCGATTATACTCGCAGGGAATTGCAATCAAACGCATTATTGAATCAACTATTGGCGCAAAAGCAGGCTTTAGCCGGAGTTCAACAATTCTGGCCGCGTAAATATGGTGAAACTGCAGGCGGGATCCCGAAGTTATATCAACCGGATCGGCCATTTGCTACGATCGATGAATTTAAAGAAAATCTCGCGCAGAAATTCCCGAATATCTTCGGCGAAAGCGGAGAGGTCCGGCCGGAAGCTCAGGCAGCAGGAACGGAAGCATATTGGAAGCCACAACAGGAGATCTTCGGCGGATCTGAAACAGGATCTTCTTTGATGAATACGATTCAGAATTGGATGCAAAAGAGAGAAGGCCAGGCTCCGGGCCAGGCTCCGGGCCAGCAACCAGGCCAGGCAGCGGCACAGGGATTTCAACCGTTTTTTAAGCCTGGCGCGGTACAGGCAAAGTCGCAGAAAGAAGAAACGGGCGTACCGGCTTATGCTCAACCGCCGCAGCCTGGACAGGAAAATAAGATGTGGTGGGAAGGCGGCACATTGCAGGGACCGCCGACACCGGAGCAATTCAATACGCCGGAATATGTCGAAGGATATATGAACGTATTAATCAATCCTGATCTGAAGCCGGATTTATATGATAACAACGGCAGGCTGAATGATGAAGGCATGTCAGCTATAACGAATGCCTGGGATCTTTTCACAGCCGATGCCGCTGAAGGGTATCTAACACCGGATAAAATCAGCGCGAATGAGCCGCTTCACGAGCAATTTAATATGAATATGCTACTCCGGGACCGGTATGATCAAAATTGGTTTGAATCAATGCAAGACACCGGGCTTAGCACCGTTGTAAACCAGGTCGCATCCCTGGATCCGAGCAAATTACCGGCGGAGATCTCACAGGAACGGCTCGATGCCATGCAAAGAGGACCGGACTTCGCGACACTCTATGATATGGGATATCGATCGAAAGCATACCAGGACGAAGCGAGTCAGATCATACAAAATGCACAGGAGTTTCTGGAAGGTTCGGATGCTCAGATAATTTATGATCCGGCTGAATTAGATTCGTTGACATACGCCAATATCGAAGCATTAAAACAGGATATCGCTCAAACGAGTCCTGCCGACTGGCAAAGGATCGCTGAGGATGGCGGGCAGATAAATCTCAGGACCGAATTCTATGAATTCAATGAGCGCGGGGAAGCGATAAATCGGGCCTGGTGGGAAGTTGATTATCCGCCGCAGAGTGAAATGAGTAAAAGTGAAAAAGAGCTTTACATGGACCGGCAGCGATTTTACTATGAATGGTATTGGAGCGATGAATCGATCGAACAAAGGCGTAAAGAACGCGAAGAATCATACCAATACTATCACGAAAAAGATCTCGAAGGATGGGGAGATTACTACGATCTGCTTGAAACAATGAAATTATACGGAGAGCAGAATGATTATTGGAGTGCTCCGGGTAAATTCGAAGAGTTACGCCGGAAATGGGAAACTACCGGCGGGGATCTTTCCTGGGAAGATTGGCTGAAACAATTCGACTTCGAAGGTGAGTGGGCCAGTTTGACACCGGAAGAAAGAGGCGAACGTAAATATATATACAGTCCGCGAATGCAGCGGCTGAATTACTAAAATGCCGATATGGTACAGAGATAAGGAAAAAAAGAAGCCGAAGGTCGGCGAGCTCCTAACCAAATATGGACGATATGTGCCAGGTGTCGGCCGCATGGTCACTGATTGGCAAAGAGCGAAAAAAGCGGTCCAAACTGTTTCAAATATCAGAGAACGCGCTTCTCAATCTCCGGGCTGGCAGCGTATATCACAAGAAGCTAAAAAAGGTTTATCGCAACCGCTCGGTATAAATCCTGTTCAACAATTTGCTAACGAGCGAGCGAAGAAAATTGCTTCTCAAATCAGTCAAGGCGGAAACGCTGAAGAGATATTACAATCTATCTTCGGCAAAAATCCTATGTACCCGGAAACGGCTGCCGAAGAAGCATCCTATCAACAAAGAATGACTCGGGTAGCTCAGAATCCCCTTGTTGCAGCAGCCGAATTATCTATAATGGCCACAATGAAGCCTACACCTGGTCAAATTGCTCCTATGATTACCGCAGCAACCGCTAAATCGCCGAAGTTGGGATATGGTATTAGCACAGCTTTAAATCTGGCCGGAGCGGACACGCCGACAGGAATTGTCCCGAGTTATATGAGATCTGGCCTTGGCCGGTTGTTTGGTGGCGGGGTGAAAAGAAAGGCTGTGCAAAAAGCTACACAGGAAGCGGTCCCGGCCGTCACAAAGGCCGCACAAGAAGAATTACCGGCAGTTAAAAAGGGATATACCCGGCTGTACCGTTATGGGATCCAGCAGGAAGACGAATTGGCCGAAGCGGGCCGATGGTTTACCAGTGATCTAACAACGGCTGAAAGATTCGGGAAATCGACTCTCGGGAGTAAATTGCGTTATATCGATGTGCCGAATGCCGATATAGCAAAATACCAGCCGCCGGACAAAGGCAGTTATCTCTATTTACCGAAGGATATCGCGAGCTCCGCTAAATTTACTGAATCCGCAGGTCCGCGGGCAGCGGTCCCGCCTGGTCAACCGCCGCGGATCCCGCCGACTTCTACCGGCCCGGCTCCGGCTGCAGGCGGGGAAGAATTCGCGGGTAATATAAGATTGAGCAAGTACCCGGAAGAAATCCGGTCCATGATGAAAAATTGGGCCGATGCTAATCCGCGGGAAGTACAAAATGCCAGGCGGGGGATCAGATCTGATGCACAGGTGCTTGAAGATGCGAAAAAACTGGCTGAAGAAGTCGGAGCTCGCATAAGCGAATGGAAACCCGGTCAGGCCCGCAATGCCGAAGAGATCACCGTTTTGCGTGGCGTTTTAAGAAATAAATCCCAGGAAGTTTATGATCTGTCCAATAAGATCTCCATGGGTGAAGATACTTCCGGCAATATGACTAGACTTATTCTCGCTTTGGAAGAGCAAAACGCGGTCCAGCAGGCAGTAACCGGAGTAACCGCTGAAGCCGGTCGCGCGTTGAGATCTTTCCGAAATATGGCTTCAGATGCTATTAATACTCAAAATGCCGATAAAATGGCTGAAATATTAAAGCGACTCGGCGGAGCCGGTAAAACAAAGAAGATTGCTAAATTACTATCTCAGATAAATATTGATAATCCGGCCGAAGTAAATAATTTCATCCGCAATGTATTAAAACCGAAATGGGGAGATTACGTTGTTGAGATCTTCTATAATTCGATCCTTTCAAATCCGAAAACGCATTTAGTTAATTTTGGATCAAACATGCTATCTTCAACACTTCGGCCTTTCGAAACTACTACTGCAGCGGCGATCGAGGTCCCATTATCAATTCTCGGCCGAAGGCAAAGGCAGCGGTTTTTCGGTGAAGCGGCGCAGGAAGTATTCGGTGTGGTCCGCGGAGTCCCGGAAGGATTCCGGGGAGCCTGGCGCATAATAAAAACCGGGATCCCGGTAGAAGAAGCGGCGAAATGGGAACAAAAGACTCGGGCATTTAAAGGCAAAGCTGGATTAGCTGTCGGACTTCCGGGAAGAATGTTGGAAGCTGCAGATGCTTTCGGTTTTTCATTGAATCGCATGGCCACTTTAAGAAAAGAAGCCTATAGGGCGGCTTCGATTAAAAAATTAAAAGGCCAGGCATTCATTGATGAATTGAATAATCTCATGGTCAATCCGACAAAGGAAATGCTTGAAAATGCGAGCAAAGAAGCAGAATACAGGCTTTTCCGGCAGGAACCGGGAGAATTCGTTAAAAAGTTGATCAAGCTCCGGGATGCTAACATATTCGGTATTGAACCACTTCGATTTGTGGTGCCTTTTTTACGGACTCCGGCGAATCTTGTGAAATATGGATTAGAAAGATCTCCGCTGGCTATCTTCAATGTCCCGATGTGGAAGAATGTTATGCTCAGGAATCCTCATGCTTCGGATCAAATAGCGCGATGGGTTTTGGGATCCGGGATGGCCGCCGGACTTGCTTATTATGTAGCGGATGGGAAAATAACAGGCCCGGCACCGAGATATTCAGCGGAGCGTGATGCTTTTTATCGAGAAGGCAAGCAGCCATATTCAATTAAAATTGGAGATAAATGGGTATCTTATCAGCGCATAGAGCCTTTCAACCAGGCTATATCGCAAGTCGCAGCCGTGATTGAAGCAATAAACGATGAAGAAACTGAAAATACAGTGATAGAAAAAGGAGCTCAGGCCGTGGCTACGATCATGCAGAATTTTATCAGCCAGACTTATATGAGCGGTATAGCGAATATAATCCAAGCGATAGAAGATCCTGAAGGATCCGGTGCTTACATGCTACAGGGCCTGGCTTCCGGGCTCGTGCCTTATAGCGGCGCATTACGCGGTGTCACTCAGGCTATGGATCCTACGATTAGATCTGCCCGGAATATCCCGGAAGCGATCTATAAGGAAATACCAGGAATGACAGAGCGTGTCCGGGAAAAAAGAAATGTATTCGGTGAAGTCCAGGTCCGGGAAACGCCATTTTTCAGTCCTATAAATATCTCGATTGAAGATAAGGATCCAGTAAATATCGAATTAAAACGCCTGGGGATTAATATCGGAAATCCGAGTAGAATGATCGGTACTACAAAGCTCGATGATAATCAATATTATAATTATCAGATCATAGTTGGCCAGACTATTAAAAAGGCACTTGATGAAGCTATAAAGACTACTAAATACAAAAACATAAAAAAAGCCGAAGACAAAGCAGATTATCTCGATAAAATCATCCGGGATTCTCGGGTTGAGGCCAGGGATGTTTACTCGGAAAAAATAGGCATTAAAACCGCTAAAAAATCGTCAACAACCGCGCCTTCTATTTATGAAATACCGATAACAACTTCTCCGGCAATTCCACAGGGCCAGAATAAAAAACCGGCCTGGATGGAAGTCTTGCCGAAGAAATAAATGTGTAAAATACTTTTATGATATGCTATCTATAGTACAGGATTGAAGGGAGAATAATGGTTACAGAAAAAGCTATAGGGGAAGATACTAATACTGATGTTGATCAGCAGGGAATTGACGAGGGGAATAAATGGGATCGGGACACCGAAAATCAACTTTTCGGTGATGGATCCGAAGAAACTCCTGGTGAGGGACCTGAAGATCAGCCGTTAGATATTTCGACTCTTACCTTAGAGCAAATACAAGCACATCCAGAATTCCAAAACCTGCAGGGCAGATTTGGTCGGCAGGGCAATGTTCTAAAATCCCTTACAGGCCAGGTGAAAGAACTTCAGGAACTGGTCAAAACTTTCAGGACCGCCGAAGCGCAGGCTATTATTAGCAAGCTAGGTGATACTCCTGAAGCGAGAGATCTTCTTGGAAGACTTGCTAACATGGATGAAAGGGAAGCGAATATCGCTTTGCGCGAGCAAACATTAGCTCCACTCGAAAAACAGCAAACTTGCTCCGAAATCATGGCAGATTACGGTATACCTGAAACCAGTCCCGATGGGAAAATCGATTACCGGGCTCAATTGATGGGAGCGGAAGATGTTGACGAGATGGAAATGATGGGAAAAGCACTTCAGAAAATCCTGCCCGCGCTGCCACTAGATCAGCCGAAAGAAAAGAAAGGCGGAGATCTGAAACAGCGACAACCGGCTTTGACTCAACCGCCGGACAAAGCTCAGGGATCCGTTGCGCCGCAGAGTTTCGAGCAGATAGAGCAAGCCTATATTGACGGTAAAATTTCCTGGCAGCAATATCAACAGGCAGCGCAAAAGAGCGGCGTTAAATTACAATAACATCTTAATAAGGGGGACAATCAAATGCCGACAGGTATCACTGGTTATTCAACCTCTGATCTTGAAAAGATGCAGAGAACGGTGATAGCGCAGGCTAGATTTACTCGGGAGCACAAGGGCTGTATGACCGCTGTTTCAGAGCGTTTTGATCTCGAAGCAGGCCAAAGCACTCTTACAGTCCCGAAGCTAAGTGCTTTCGATGATGCTCAGGATCTGCAAGACGGCGTGGATATGATCCAATCGCAGCAGATCGCGAACGCATATACCGATATCACAACTGCAGAAATAGGCGTAAAAGCAATCATAACCGATAAATTAATTCGGCAGATGAATGAATCGGTATTTCGAATGTGCGGGAAATTACTCGGCGATTCCATGAATAGAAAAATCGAGAGGGATGGGCTGGATCTGTGTGATGGCTTCTCGAATTCTCTTGGTGCCGCCGGTACTACAATGACAACCGGGTATCTATCCGCGGCTATCACTCAACTTTACGGCCAGAGTGAACCGGCTCCTGATCCGATCGCCTACGTTGCACATCCATACCAGGTGAAAAAGATCATGGATTCGGTATCGGTCGTAGGAACCTATCCCCTGCCTGAAGGGTTTTCTGCTCAATTACTGAAAAATTACTGGCGCGGGACCTTCGCGATTTTCGGGACTCCGGTATTAAGCAATGGTTTAATCACCGTTGATGGACTGGATGATGCGAAAGGCGCGGTCCTTTCTAAGAGTGCCATAGGCTATGTAGTGAGCAAGGATGCTTATACGGAACGGCAGAGGGATGCCAGTTTGAGAGCGTGGGAGATCGTCCATGTTCAGGATTCCGATTGGGTGGAACTGGATGATAATTACGGTCGGGAAATGTATTTCGACTGTGCCACTCCTACATCATAATAAAAACTGAATAACAAAGGAGCGGAATGCCGGAAATAAAAGTTACTCCACAGCAGGAGAAAGAACTTAAATCAAAAGGGTACGCGATTAAACCTGCTTACGATGAAGTGAGCAACCGCAGATATTATTGGGATCCGCGCAAGGACGAAAATGGAAATGCTATGGGATGGACCAGGCCTTTACCTGGCGATACATTGCGGATGAATTATTATCTACGGAAAGGGTTAAAATTAGAGGATCCTGAAGGTAATACCGCTCCGCCGCCAGGTTATTTCCGCAGGCGGACTCCGGCAATGCCGGTCCCGCAAGATACGGAAGGCCTGGCTGAAGTAAGCGTTACACATGATGAAGTTCCGCCACAGAATAAAAAGGATGCCGTTCTAAGGTGTCCGTTATGTGAGAAGGAGTTTCCTGATTCTGAAACGCTGTTGAAACACATGCGAAGGCATGAATCCCGGAAAAACAAATCTAAAAAGGGGGGTAAAAAATAATGTTCCCTACTACGCTTTATATCAGCGAAGAGCAGATCCGAACTGAAAAAGCAACACGGGGCGACATACCTCTCGGAACGCGCGGCGTTACTCCTGATGGCAGAGTTTTTCGGTGGGCTCAGGCAGGTGGAACGGCATTAAAAGCTCACAGGCTTATGATCCCTGTAGCTCAGGGACCATGGAGCACAGCTACAGATATCGCGCTGGCTACCGGTGTTACAGCCGGTGCGACTGGTGTTAAAATCTATCTGGGAGCTACCGATACCGAAGCTACCCGGCTGGTTGCGGATTTCTATAAAGACGGTTATATGATCGTACCTTCCACGGACGAAGATTATAACCAGATGGCTCCTATTCATTCGAATCCGGCCCTGGCTTCAAATACCGCGCTGAATTCGGCTAACTGGTTTTACTTCAAAAATCCGCTGGCGAAAGCCGTTGCGACTTCAACCAGTTTACCGAAGTTTGTACCTAATCCTTATAAATTCGTCCAGGTACTTACCGATAACAGAGGTATGCCACTCGGCGTTACTCCGATCGCAGTTACAGCTAATTACTTCTTCTGGCTCCAGACATGGGGTCCGGCACTTGTAAAAGCTGATACAGGAGCTCAGTCCTGTGCCGATCAACAGCCTGGATGGTTTGTTGTGGCGGCTACAGGCGGAACCGGTGCTATATGTATGCCCAGTACAAATGTCAGCATGTCATACGACACCGACTCCGGTGGAGCGATGGCCCTGGGTGCTATCGGTAATCTCATTACCGCACCGGCAGCCGACACGTTCCATGCACTTGTAGAACTGCGATTATCACCTTAATCCTTCTACACTTTACGGCTCCGGGGATGTGCCATAAACGTCCCCTCAATGAACTTTTGATAGGGAGAATACCATGGAGAAGTCTGCAAAGGGCGTGAAAACGTCCACAGGAAAAACTACACCTATTCCTGAAGCCTTGCCACCTAACAATATAATCATCCTCGGCATGGGATCCACGCGCACAGAATGTCCCTTCGGTGAGTCCGGCGTTGAGATATGGGGAGTCAACAACGGATACCGGCAATCGAAAGATATGGGCGGGAAGATCCATAAACTTCTGATAGCTCACCGGGGACAGGAGCACGATTATATGGAAGATCCTATCTTCGACTGGGAAGAGCTCAATAAACTGATCGATACTGGCGTTGAAATACTCACTTTATTCGATCTTCCGGAACTGAAGAGCTATAAAAAGATCGATTACCAGGCGATGGCTTCCCACTTTAACACAGATTATTTCTCGGACTCGATCGCGTATATGCTCGCCTATGCCATATTTATCAATACCGAGAAGATCAACGATACCGGACAGCTTAAACTCATACAGCCACTCAGGATCCGGATGTATGGCGTGGACATGCTCACAAAGGATGAATATGCCACCGAAAGAGGGGGGATCGAGTATTTTGTAGCTGTGGCGAAGACTGTCGGGATAGATTTCTGGAATCATCCATTCTCGGCGGTTTGCAGGACCGACACCGGTATGCCTTACGGCTTCTTCCAGCTTGATAAATCGCTGATAGATCCGCACAACATTATGGAACGGCAGAAGACAGCTGCAGGCCTGAAAGAGCTCCTGGATGAAGGCGCGATCGATGAAGAGGATTACAATGAAATGATAGCCGGCTTGCTGAAACTTGAAACCGGTATCGAGCTCAAAGATGCCACTATGAACGATTTCGAACTGATGATGGCATGGCGATCGGATCCGGATATCTATCAGGGGTTTTACCAGCAGAATCAACCACTCACCTATGAAGAACATTCCCAGTGGTTGCAATCCCGGCGCAACTGGTACCAGTACATCATATGGTACAAAGGTCGCCGGATCGGCGTTGTTTCCGTTGGACAGCTGGATCACTGGAACCCCGAGATCGGCTTTTATATCGGTGAAAAATCCCTGTGGGACCAGGGAATAGGTACCAACGCCGTCAAAGCTATCATGGATCAGCTGAAGAGGGAAGGGAAGGAATATTGCCATACAACGGTTTTGAAGAGTAATGAACGCTCCATAAATCTTCTGAAAAAACTGGGATTCCGGCGCGGATCCGAAGCGCGTCCCAGCGAGGTATGGATGTGGAAAAAGCTGTCTTAATCACCGGCGGTACCGGATCTCTGGGTCGGGAAATAGTTAAACAGCTTCTTGAGTCCGGTTGCGAATCGATCCGGATCCTTTCCAGGAATGAAGCGAACCAGGTGATCATGCAACGTGAATTCAACAGTCCTTATTTACGCTTTTTCATCGGCGATATCCGGGATAAAGATCGACTGTGGAGATCCATGAAAAATGTCGATATCGTGATCCATACCGCGGCATTGAAGCATGTACCGGTATGTGAATACAATCCTATCGAAGCCGTGAAGACTAACATCATGGGAGCGGTAAATATTGTAGAAGCTGCCCTGGATCGCAATATTGAAAAAGTGATGGCTATATCTTCAGATAAAGCGGTAAACCCGATCAATATATACGGTGCTACAAAGTTCGCTATGGAGAAATTATTCATTGATGCGAATGTATATGGCGGTAAGTTTTCTTGTGTCAGGATGGGGAATCTGGAAGGAAGTTCAGGAAGCGTTATACCGCTCTTCAAAGAGCAAGCTGAAAATGGAGAAGTTACAATGACCGATCCGAATATGCGGCGTTTATATTTGAAAATAGATGAAGCGGCAAGGTTTATATTGAACTGCATTCGGATAATGGAAGGCGGGGAAATATTCGTGCCGGAAATGCAGGAGATACCTCTTATTGAAACAGTGGCAAATGCTATCGGTGATAAGCCGGTGACTGTAAAAATCATCGGCAAAAGAGCCGGAGAGAAGCTGTTTGAATGTCCTTTTAATGAGGATGAATTTAACAGGATAAAGCGAATCGAAGGGGGGTATATCATAAAATGATTATTGCAGAGATAGGGCAAAACCATATGGGGTCGATGTGGCTTGCGGAGCATCTTATTTTGCAGGCAAAAGATAATGGGGCTGACTTGGTTAAATTCCAGCTTTATGATTCCGAGAAGCTATACGGAGAAAAACAGGAAACAGAATTGAGCTTTGAGCAAGCAAAGCATTTATTTAACTTCGGCAAAAAAGCGGGGATTGAAATATTCTTTTCTGTATTTGATGAACTTCGGGTTCAATGGTGTGAGAATATAGGAGTGAAGCGATATAAAATAGCTGCTCGTAACGAAGATAAAAATCTATGGGATATTGTTGATAAAACAGAAAAACCTACCATAATTTCGTATGATCCTGTTTTTGATAAATATGGTTGGCCTGATAAATGGGAAAGTCTTTATTGTGTTAGTGAATATCCAGCAAAATCGAAAAATATTAAATTTGAGGCTGGTGATTTTGAAGATACAGGAGATAGTCTGGGTTCAGGTGACGGCAGGGGTGAATATTGGAGAAGATATGAAGGTTTTTCAGATCATACAATAGGTCTTGATTTCGCCATGATTGCGCTTTCGCGCGGAGCGCGGATAATTGAAAAGCATTTTGCTATAACGCATGAAATAGGCATTGATGCGCCCTGGTCCATGACACCGGACGAGCTTCGGGAATTAAAAACTTTTGAAAGGAAGGTACAGGAAGTATTATGAAAGAGTGTCCATTCTGCAATAACAAATTCGAAGGCAGGAAGTACTATGAGGATGAACATTGCATAGCCGTATTGGCTTCCCCAGATATACGCGGTTACAGCCTGGTTATTCTCAAAAAGCATTATCGGGATATATCAGACATATGGATCCCCGATAGTGAAATGATCGCACTTATAAAAACTGTTAATTTTATAAGTTTCAAATTGAAAGATCTATTAAAAGCTGAAAGGATCTATGTCGCTTCTCTCTGCGATGGCGTTGAACATCTTCATTTTCACCTGATCCCGCGCTATAAGTGGGAAAGGAAAGACTTTGATCGCTATAAGGAACTATTCACGGAAAGGGATGGAATTGAATCAGTTGATCGCCAGATCTCAGTTAGTGTAATAGGTGGTTTTTGGTATTTGGCTGATATCGAACGATGGCCACGGTGCGAAGATACACCGGAATATTATGAAAAAATGCTGGAGATCCTGGCATGAAAAGGGTAGCAATTATTCAGGCCAGAATGGGATCTACCCGCCTTCCGGGGAAAGCACTCCGGGATATCTGCGGGAAGCCTATGATCCACCGAATA
Organism: uncultured Dehalococcoidales bacterium; assembly: GCA_964510365.1. Classification (GTDB taxonomy): domain Bacteria; phylum Chloroflexota; class Dehalococcoidia; order GIF9; family UBA5629; genus CAZEAR01. The sequence goes on from CAZEAR010000001.1 coordinate 40,931, forward strand.
ATCGATCGCGTTTCACAGTCACCGATCGATGAAATAATACTGGCGACAACGAATGATCCTCGGGATGATGAACTATGTCAATATGTGGAAAAACTCGGGGTAAGATCATACCGTGGCGAAACTTTAGATCTGATGAAACGGTATTATGAAGCCGCCCTGAAAAGCAATGCAGATTTTATAACCAAGATATCCGGCGATTGTCCCTGCGTGGATCCATACCTGATCACACTTACTATGAACTGCCTGGGATTATCCCACTTCTGCTATACAGCCGGATTTCCGCTAGGCGTGAATGCTTATTCCTTCACCTTCGATCGATTGAAATGGGCTGTCGATAACCTCAAAACGCCGGCGGAAAAGGAATTTCATCATCAATATATGAGTGCCGGCGGGTATGTAATATATTCAAAATGGGATATCCACGGTTTCAATTTCATGGTCGATACTGGCGAGGATCTGGAGTTTATTCATAAAGCATATTCAAATCTGGGTGATTATTTCACGCATGATGATCTCGTGAAATGGGCTATGGAGCTCGCTGTCTCTGAATTCAAAGATGGAAAGCGGGTACGGCACTTATGACATGGGATGAATTCAACGACAATTACGGTACGATTTTCAGCAGTACGAAGTGGCTGGATCTAATCGATCAGGAATCGAAAACATTTGTCCTGAATAAAGGGGATGAACCGATAGCTGGGCTGGTACGTTTCGGGACTCCGATTGTCAAATTTACACTTTACCATGGAGTTATATTGAAAGATCCGAAATATGAATATCCTGCCATGAAACATTTTGCTGAATTCAGCGGACTCTACCTTATGAATCATTACTCGATAAAAGATATCCGTCCTTTCATGTGGAAGGGATATCGCCCTGTTGTCCGCTATACTTACCTTGTTAAAAAACTGGATCCAGACAAGGATACAAGGAATCAAATCCGGAAGGCCGAAAGGAACGGGCTGGAAGTAAAAGAGGGTACTATCGAGCAATTCTTCAATCTTTACCAGGAAACATTCCAGCGTAAAGGCATGGATCTTCCGGCGGATCTGAAATGGTTTCAGAGATTTGATCAGGTAATTAAACCGAAGATATTGATCATTGAAGGCCTGGCAGCGGCTATATTCATGTCGGACCGGCACCGGGATTATTATATCTTCGGCGCATCTTCCCGAGAAGGTCAAAGC
>CAZEAR010000002.1:0-12619 GCA_964510365.1 uncultured Dehalococcoidales bacterium
TAACCGTACCGCGTTCATCACAGATTTTTGTTAAGGGATTTATCTTGACACCGTTAATCATCCTACATACCTCAGCTTTGTAACAATCCGGCATACCATTCAATAGTCTCCTTTAAAGCATCATCAAGCTTATATTTCGGCTTCCAGCCGAGTATTTTCCGGGCCTTTTCGGCTGATAGATATTGATGCCTTATCTCGTTTTCCGACTGGTTCAGGATTACCGGTCTCAGGTCAGCCTTATTCATTAATGTTGTTATCTTATTGACCAGTTCCAGTACCGTGATCTGCAGTTCGTCGGAAAAGTTAAATACTTCACCATGAATTTTAGTATCTTCCATTTTCTCTGCCAGGTGGAGATAAGCCAGGGCGGCATCCTTAACATAGAAATAATCACGTATGAAGGTGCCGTCGCTCCTTATAACCGGCGGCTCGTTATTCAATAATGAGCGTATCGTGCCGGGAACAATGCGGTTAAAATTCAGATCACCCGGCCCATAGAAATTACCACACCTGGTGACACAGACCGGAAGTTTATATGTGTTGTAATAGGCACCGGCAATAAGATCAGCGCAGCTCTTGGAGACATCGTATGGATGCGATCCTTGTAACGGAGCCGTTTCTTCGTAAGGAAGCGTTTTTTGTTCACCGTAGGCTTTATCGCTTGAAGCTACTACAATCCTTTTAACAATCGGAATCCGACGGCAGGCTTCCAACAGGCACCAGCCCCCCTTTATGTTTGACTCAAAGGTAGATAGAGGATTTTGGTTGGCGATGCCGACGATAGTCTGCGCAGCCAGGTGGAAGACGCTGTCGATCTCATATTCATTGAGGGCTCTTTCTACAGTAAAAAAGTCCTCAACACAACCCCGAACTACATTTATCTTGTCGTAAACGCCGCTAAGGTTAAGATTCGATTTCGGCACTAAATCCCTGACCAGACCAACTACATTGGCTCCACGATCCACCAGCATCTCGGTCAGGTGAGCACCCAGCAGGCCGGTACACCCTGTAATAAATACATTCCTGTCCTTCCAAAAATCAGCCACTACCACACCCTCCAGTGCGCCTGATTTTCATCCCACAGTTTATTTAAATAATCTCTGTCGCGGATATTATCCAGGCATTGCCAGAATCCGTCATGATTATATACCCGTAAATCGCCGTCCAGGGCCAGTTTCTGCAGAGAACCGAACTCAAAATCACAAGATACTTCAGGGGTAAGATAATCAAGAAACTCTCTTTTGAAGACAAAAAAGCCGCCGTTAATTGTTCCTGTTCCCAATTGAGGTTTTTCCTCAAATCTAACCACTTTATCAGCAGATATTATCAGCTCGCCAAACCTTGATGGCGGTCTAACCGCTGTCACCGTGCCGATATTATTATGAGAAAGGTGGAAATCATACAACTTGTCAATGTTTACATCGGCCAGACCATCACTGTAAGTCAGGTGAAAGTTATCCGATTTTAAATATTTCTCCAAACGCTTTATCCTGCCCCCTTTTAAGGTCTCCTGGCCTGTGTCAACGAAGGTTATATCCCAGTTATTGCACTCGTGAACATTATGAATCTCTGGATTTTCACAAGGATCCATCTTTAGAGTAAAGTCACTGGCCAAAATTCGATAATCATAGAAGTACTTCTTGATTTGTTCTCCTTTATAACCCAGTGCCAGGATAAATCGATTATAGCCGTAGTGAGAGTATATCTTCATCACATGCCAGAGTATCGGCCTTCCTCCTATCTCTACCATCGGCTTGGGCTTAAGTATAGTTTCCTCACTTAGCCGGGAGCCTTTTCCGCCACATAGAATTACTACTTCAGGTTTTTGCATAATCAGTTTCCTAGGAAAAGGTCATAAACTCCTTCGTCTACAGGTCCAAACATTTCTTTCACTATATTGTCCCATATTATCCTTTGCTGTGACAATATACTTTCCTCAGTTTTCATTATATTTTCCGTTATCCTTGAAATATCAGCTCCGTTCCTGGCCGATTGTCTAACGCCGGGGGAGAAATCAGCAAGATCATCATAGTCAATTATAAAGTCCGATCCTACGTGTAGCACCGGAACACCGCGAGAAATGGCTTCAATCGAGGTAGTTGAGGACGTATAGATCAGCATGTGGCACTCTTCCAGTAGTGTGCTAACCGGCTGAGTCGAGATGACAAAATTATCGGGGAGCGGTCCGATATCGCTAACAATTCTAGAGTAAGGGGCTACCGGGTGAAGTTTGAGGATAACTTTATATCTATCTGTTTGTCCTAAGGCTGTTAGTACCTTATGAATCAACTCCACAGATTCGTTTTTATCTATAGATGGGGTCACCAATATTATCGGAGGAGAACTATCTCTCTTCCTGGGTACAGTTCCAAGCGATTTTAGGATGCCGGCATATCTTATAGCGCCTCCACATACTATCTTTTGGGGATCATAACCCGCATCCTGAAACAGCTTTTCGGTGTATTTACCATTGGTAATCACTCTGTCAGGAAAAGGCAGAATAGGCCGCTCATCTTTGGAAAAAAATTGATTCAAAAGCATCTTGGAAACAGTCGTATGCTGATAACCGATTATCTTTGCTTCAGGATAATATTTTCTAAATGCCATACAGTATGCTTTTTCCCATCCTTGGTTCTCGTAGGTATAAATAAAGCGATTGATTGGTATGCCTGCATTTTTCCAGCGTCTGACTGCTGCATAACGAAACAAATTCGAAGCAAGGCCTGCTTCCATCCAGTCTCTAACCAGATCATTCATAATTATTTCGGTTATCTCGATACCTTCGAAGGCAGGGTAAACTTTTCTGGTCGGCATTTTAAATACAGTTTTCATGAAGATACGGAATACATCCAGTACTGTTAAGAATGATTCAGGTGATATGAACCAGCCAAGGCTCTGCTCCAACTTTCTAAGAGCCTGGCGGTAAGAGAAGGTATACAAAACGTGTGGAACGATTAAGACATTTTTACCTTTATCTCTCAGTCGATCCACTAAATCACCAAAGTAGCTGTCAATATACTTACCATCGACGCCAAAAGAACGCTGATCAACCCAGTTATGCAATAAGACAAATCCCTCACCCTCTTGAAACTTTCTCACCTCTGCCTGCTTTAGTCGATAACGGCGGGCGACCAGTAGCCGGTACATAGTTTTAATAAAAAAATATCCTTTCCCTATAACTGCCCTGATAATATTCTTGAACCCCTGATAAATAACATGCCCCGGTAATTCAATGCTGCGTATTTCATATTTATGAAAGCGAGCCAGATTCTGGATGATAGCTTTTCTTAGTACCCGGTTCTCACCGAAGAACAGCAGAGTTTCTTGTTCCTCTGTATTGAGGATATCCTGGCACAACTTAATATAGCAGGCACAGAGGAATGCTTTGGATCCCCGTGGATTCTTTTCAGAGAGAGAGCCGATCCACCATAATATAGAATTGTTCTCAAGGCTAAGTTTCCCTATATAGTCGATATAAGGCTGCCGCAATGACCGGGCGATATCATTAAGCTTATCACCTGTTTCTATCCGCCGGCTTTTTCCCTTGAGTCGCTGCTCTATGTTAATGGCCTGGGATATGTCTTCTCCCAGGTAAGTCCATCTGAAGTCTTTTTCTTTAAGTTGCTGAAGTGCCTTATGAATACATGTTTTTTGAGGTGAACATAATACTACCAACCTCTTGTCTTCATATTTAGCAATACTATTCATCTAATCTATTTTATCAGCTCAATTTTGAATTATGAATCTCATTGATGCACTCCAGTAGCCCCTGCCCTAAATCTATATAATAATCAGTAACCAGTTTTTTACCAATCTTCGGAACATAAGAATACGGTGTTATACTATAGTGGTCCTTGTCTTGGACCCCGGTAAATTCTATCTCTATCCGGTTGCCCAGAATCTCTCTAATCATATATAGCATATCTCTGAAACGCATCGAATGATGGCCGGTGATGGTGACATGCTGGTTGCGATACTCATCACCAAGGATACTCAAACTCAAGCGGGCGATGTCTTTAACATGAATATATTCCCGTATCTCATCACCAGTACCGCCACAGGTAATTTTCTCCTCTTCAACAGCCTGCTTTAGATAGCGATAAATACTATTTTTACTATCGGCACGTGGGCCATAGGTGGTACCATAGCGAAGAATAGTATAATCAAGGCCAAACTTACGTGCATATTCTTCCACATAGAGCTCGGCTGCCTGTTTACTACAGCGATAAAATCCGCCCTTATCGCTATATACATAGATAGTGCTGGCAAAGACAAATCTCTTTACCTTATGCTTTCGTGCCGCTTCAAGAACAATAACCGTTCCCATGACATTCTGCTGCACGGTATCCAGAGACTTGGTGGTAGCATCATCCAAATCGGCTATGCCGGCAAAATCATACACATAATCACACCCTTTAAGTGCCTCAGAGACAGCATTTTCATCCAATATATTTCCAACGATCATCTTCTGGCCCGATATAATATAAGACGACGGCCTTAAATCAAATATGGTTACCTCGTAACCTTTCTCGGTCAGGCAGTCGGCAACATGACTGCCTATAAATCCCGACCCGCCAAAAACGATAGCTTTCATTAAAAATTACCTGCCTTTCCTGTAATCGGAACTCAGACTACTCAGAACCGCCTCAAGTTCGGTTAAATCTTGAACCTGCCACCGGCAGTCTCTCAATTCATGGTTTTCTGAATTAATACGGGCAATAAAGAATACATCCGCTTTTTCCGCTGCCAAACGGTCACTTTCAGCATCACCGACAAAAACAACCTCTTCTCTGGTGAAACCGTATCTATCTAAAATATCATCTATTATTTCATGTTTTTGCCTGGGAGAGCCATGTATTTCCCTGAAATATTGGTCTATCTTGCGGTGAGAAATAATATCCTGAAGTTCCTCTTGAGGAGTTCCAGACGCGATAAATAAGGGATATCGGCCTTTATTCCGGTGCAAAAATTGTATTGCTCCCGGCGTATATGGTGCATTTAGAACTTTATCCTTAACAATACGGGAAAATTCCTGCCCCAACACCTCCTCTTTTTGGGCAGAAATCTCCTGTCCTAGTATCTTCTCATAGAAATATCGAATTTTTATATAACGAGAGATACCAGCGTTCTTTTTATGATAATCGATCATCTCTGCCAATTTATCAGGGTAATCGGCAAAAAGCAACTCAAATGCTCTGGTCTTTATCTCAGCAGACTCAATGATAACACCATCGAGATCGAAAATAATCGTCTTAATCACCTTAGCCCTTTAATCCCTTAATCAGGTTTTGTACTGCCTGGATTTCCATATCGATCCTGGCTTCGATAGCATAAGACCCGACATGCGGCGTTAAAATAACATTGTCTAACTGAGCTAGAGGACCGGCATAAGGTTCATTCTCAAAGACATCTAAAGCTGCACCGGACAACCAGCTTTCCTGCAATACCTGATACAGGGCCTCCTCATCCACCAATCTTCCACGAGCACAATTAACAAGCCAGGAACCCTGCTTCATACTTCGTAACTCTTTATCGCCGAGCAAGGGGGGATCTTTTGCCACTGCCGATAAATGCAGGCTGACTATGTCCGACTGAGCTAACAGCTTATCTAGCGACATCGACGTACATTCACTTTTATTTACAGCCGGATCACAGTAGACTACCCGGGCACCGAGACCAAGAAGCAATTCTGCCACCTTCTGCCCGATTCGCCCAAATCCAATAATGCCGACATTTTTCCCCCGTAACAGGTTACCCATATATTTCTGCCACTTTCCGGCACGAATATCCCTATCCATATGCGGGATATGACGTAGTAGAGCCAGCATAAGGCCTAGGGTTAATTCAGCTACAGCTACGGTAGGACTGCTGGGAGTGTTGAATACCCGTATTCCCTGCTTCTCAGCCATCTCAAGGTCGATATTATCTATGCCCACGCCGCAGCGAGAGATAACCTTTAAATTTCGAGCCGATTCCAGTACTTCGGCCGTTAAAGCCTCGGTGCCGGCAATTAATCCATCTATTTCCTTATACAGAGTCAAACATTCGTTCGGCGTCAGTTTACGACGGTAAGGATTAACCTGAACATCTATACCAGCATCCTCCAGCAGTTTAAAGGGCAAGGTATCATGTTCGGCAAAAGAGCTGGTGGATACAAATACCTTTATAATCCGGGGACTTACTTTCTCACCATCCACTATATAAGTTACTCCATGATTTATCCGGCTTTAAAATAGCACCATAGAAGCCCTCGTAATCATAATGTCGCCAATATTTTTTCATTAAAAGGCGAAAAAAGGACTTTCTGGGATATTGTAGATAGATTTTTTCGGCCTGTATTGTCCATCCCGAGTGTTTCAAAATCAACTGCCAGTCTTCCGGCGCAAGCTCAAAAATATGCGTATCTTCAGGATTTGCACTTTTTCTCTGGTTATACCGAATATGAGTCAAACCTATCCGGCTACGAGTTACATAAGGAACGGTCATCACAAAAGCCCTGCAACCCATTTCTGAAAGATTTCGCAGGAATCCGCAAGGATTCATCAGATGCTCGAGCATCTCGAAGCATAGAAACATGTCTGCTTCAATGGAAAGAGAGGGCAAATCTTCAGCACGGGCGCAAATTGCTTCCATTCCTTTCTCTTTAATCCGTCTAACTGCTTCATTGTCTATATTAACACTTAAACAACGAAGTTTGCGATCTTGATTAAGTCTTTGTATATACTGAAGGTGAGTACCGGCCGAATCACCGATATCAACGATTGTTAGGGGAGCCTGCGGAGAGCCGTTAATGAGTTGTATAGCTTCATTAGCTAGAGCAATTTGGAATGATTGCTGAGCCCTGACTTTTATTTTATAATACTCCGATTTTAAATCAAAGGAAGTATATTGGTGTGTGACATCAGGGACTATTTCAGCCAATTGATGGTAAATGGTTAATAGTTTCTGTTCCCGGACGGCTGCACGAATGGACCTAATGGGTATTGACTCTACTAATAAGTGGGCAATCCAGAGTATCAACCTTCTCGGTAAAATTCGCTTGCAAAAACTTATTAAAAACATGAGTAGAATCTATCCCCTGCAAACAATGCTGCAGCTTGGTGCTATTTAATTTCAATCTCCCCCAGCCACCGTAAAGATCTCACCTGTAATATAGTCACCCGCACTTGAAGCAAGAAATAAAACCATTCTGGCAATATCAATCGGTTCTCCCGCTCGCTTCAAAGGTATTAGATTTATTCTATTTTGCAAGTCGAGCCGCCCTATTTTTTTATGAAATGGCGTATTAATAAATCCACCCCTAACAGAATTAACAAGTATATTGTACGGTGCGCCGGCACGGGCAAGTCCTACTGTTAATGAGTCGAGAGCAGCTTTAGCAGCCCCATAGTGTAAAGTCTGAGATGATCCTCCATATTTTGCCGATATGGAACTGATATTAATAATCTTGCCTCCACCTGCTTCCTTCATTAAAGAGAAGGCTTTTTTAGCTAAGAAAAAGGGGGCTTTAACATTAAGTGCAAAAGTGTTATCCCAGGATTCCTCATCTAACTCCAAGAAGTGTTTAGCCCCATAGGCACCGCCGGCATTGTTTATCAGGATATCGATTTTCCCGAAGGTATCGATAAAAGAGTCTATCACTTTTTCTGACGCAGAAGCATCCAGCAAATCCCCCTGAAATACCTTTGCCTCGCCTCCATATTTGCCTATAATGCTGGCAACATCTCTGGCGCTTTTTTCATTACTTCGGTAGTGAACTCCTACAATCGCGCTATAGTGACCCAAAAGTTCCGCAGTGCTGGCACCAATACCGGAGCTTGCTCCGGTTATAAGTATTTTTTTCCCTTTAAGGTCCTCAAACAACTTGCACCCCTTTCAAAATATAAACCTCAGTGAGGGCTAGAGCAACTTTTTATCCCAAGTTTCTCTAATTCCATAGCCCGATAGGAACAACGGTCACAGGCCTCAAGTTTATTGGCTTGACCTGACTTGTGGAATTCCCGGTAAGAGAATACTTTCTCGCTCAACCACATGTCTTTTATACTCACATCTTTAACATTACCCAATGCCATAAGTTCAAAATCTGATACTCCGTGCATGAGACAGGGAAGCAAAGTACCATCCCAAAGTATAACCATCCGTTGCCAGAGGAAAGGGCAGATCCAATCAGCTATCAGACCCCGGTGATCGTCATCGGGACCTTCACGCCTGGGATCAAGGTAAGCTACCTCGTCTGCAATCCCTTGCCAGAATTCTACGTATTCGGGGAAGGACTCCTTCAATTCAGGGAGCAATACAGTTTGAACTCTAATTTGCGGGTAAGATAGTCCCCTCTTATCTCGAATAAATCGTAATTTCTTTACGTTAGCGAGGACATTTTCATAGCTTGCTCCCACGCGATATTTTTCATAAACCCTCTTGGTAATACCTTCGAAGGAAATGGATATTCTATCCAGCCCGGCATCAATTAACCGATTTATTTTTTCCTCATTCAGAAGAGTAGCGTTAGTGTTAAAATAAATATCGAGAATTCCTCTTTCCTTAGAATATTGCACCATTTCGCATAGCTTAGGATGAAGCAACGGCTCTCCTCGCAGACTGAACTTTACCGAACATAGTCCATTCTCTATTCCTTCATCAATGATCCTTTTAAAAAGCGAGAAATCGATAAAGCCTTTTCTATAAGGCCCCCAATTTTTAGAGGTAGTGGCACAAAAAGGGCAATGAAGGTTGCAGACATTAGTGCTTTCTATATCCAGGTGTATAGGGAAACTGTCAACAATAAAATTGGGGGGATTTTCATGCCAGCGCCTACGATATTCTTTGAACCGCTCATCCTGGCGAATATCAAAAACCGTTCTATCACTTGCAGTATGAAAATTAGCGTTCGGTTGAATATTCACTGTATCTATCTGCTCACCTTCAAAGTTTGAACTCGGTTATTTATCTATCATAAGGGGTCTTTTCCTCGCTGAAACCATGCTTTCTAAGCCAGTATTCGACCACAGGAACCTGCCATTCAAAGTCGATGTCACATCCACCCCACTGCTTTAACGGATATATCTTTTGCCCCATCCATTTTTGAGGAAGAATGCCATAGCTTAAGTCTTCAAGACAATGGGGGCGGACAATAGAGACACCCATATCGGCAAACCAGACATCTCCTTGAGAATCACGGTCACAGCTCAGATCTGCTGGATCTCCAAAAAGATCGAATGGAATAAAAGGGTGAAGTAAACTATCGACTCCAATTTTTCTGGCTCTTAAGGGACTCCACATATTATAGCTGGAAACGGTCACGGCAGAATCGTAATCCGGATTAGCCATTAGTACATCGATGCCATGGTCGATAGTTTGGGCTAAAATAGTGGCAGCATTGCAAAAAAGTAGAACCACAAGTTCAATTTTCTCATTCTTTCCTATCAATTTATCTCGGATAACACGATAGCCATGTGCAAATGTATCTTCGCCCAACGCCTCTTTAGTGGCCAGCTCCGGAGGGCGGTCGATGATGAGAAGTCCATGTTCCCGTCCTATTTTTTTATAAGCCTTGGAGTCGGTAGAGAAATATACTTCGTCTATACGGCAAGAATTTTTAGCCGCCAGCATAGGATAAAGCAATAGCGGCCTTCCCAGAACAGGATAGGTGTTTTTACCGGGAAAACCAACGCTTCCCTCACGTCCAAGTAATAAAGCAGCTATCATCTTCTTTGCTTTATCCCCTCATGCCTTCTCGTTACTTTATGCGTGCCCTCTTCAGTTTTATAAAGGTTCCAGTATACACCTCGTTTTTTCAATAATCCCTCGTGTGTCCCCTCTTCCATAACCCGTCCATCTTTTAAAACCACTATCTTGTCTGCATTGACTACTGTAGAAAGCCTGTGTGCAATAATAATTACAGTCCGATCTTTTGATATTTTGCTGATAGCCTCTTGAATTGCTGCTTCAGCAATATTATCGAGAGCGCTCGTAGCCTCATCAAAAATCAATATCTCAGGTTTTCTTACAATCGCGCGAGCGATAGCGATCCTTTGCTTTTGTCCACCTGAGAGCTTCATCCCCCTTTCACCAACAATGGTATCGTAGCCCTGGGGAAATTCAAGAATAAAATCATGAGCGTTGGCATTTCTAGCTGCCTGGATAATTTCTTCCTCAGTATATCTGTCAGGACCGAAAGTAATATTGTTTCTGACAGAGTCATGGAAGATAAAAGTATCCTGATCAACAAGTCCCACCTTGCCTAGCCAGGATGACAGGCTGTATTCGTTGAGGTTCATGCCATCAATCTTAATTTCACCTTCATCAGCATCAAACAAACGAAGTAGCAAGTCTACAATGGTTGTTTTTCCTGCTCCGGATGGCCCGACAATAGCAGTAGTCTTGCCTTTCGGGAAAGTAATTGAAACATCCTTTATTGTCTTTGGTCGACCTTTATGTGAAAAGGATACTTTATCAAACTGAATACCGGAGGTAAAGGAGCTTAATTTTTTGCTGCCTTCCTTAACGGTATAGAAATGCTTATTTAATACAGAATAAACTAATTGAGCATTAGGAAGTGACTCCATGATCGCCATCCTTAATCTCCCGAACTCAGATATGGGCGGTAACATTCTTAACATTGCAAAAGCAAATGTTCCGAAAACAGGAAGCAGCGGAGTAAATCCTCCCGGGCTTTGCATTCTCATAATTATCCCCAGTATGCCCATTAAGGAAAATGCAAACCACGTAATCATGAGGCCAGGGATTTGGCTCCATATTGTGCCTTTCTTGTAATAATAATAATATTTACGTACAACACTTTTAAAATCTCTTGTCCAATCACTCTGTGTTAAGAAAATTTTTATTTGCTTAATTCCATTGAACACTTCATTTAGTATCACATGCTGTTTGGCACTTGCTCCCGCTCTTCCTACACCTGTAGTATATGAAACCTTAGTTCCAACATATTGAGTTATAAAATAGTATCCTACCCCGGCAAGCAATACTGCCATCGTTCCTTTCCAGGATATTGAATATAAAACGACAAATATGAAAATCATCAATATCGTTTGTGACAAAAGTGTAGCCATTGAGGTTATTAGCGTCACAAGGCTCCCCGGAGCCATGGTAATGGTGTATATCATTCCTCCTTGCTTCTGATCAAGGAAATACTGATAATCAGCGCTTATCTGCTTATCGAACATTCTTTCCATGTTCTTAACTACTATGTCGGCAGAAGTATATGTCACAAAATATGCATTAATTAATTTAAATATGAAGGCCATAATTGCTAAAAGCAAAAACAGTATACAAAAAGATATGAACGTATCTTCTACGGGGAGTAAAGCAGCAATCTTACTCATAGATGAAAGGATGAAATTACTCGATTCACCCTCAATATTCAGGCCCAGCTCTACCACTGGATAGATTGCCGCAACATATGCGGACTCCAAAACACCGATTATCAAAGACAAAACAAACAATGCTATAACATGCAAAGTATGTGGTTTGAGGAAAAACCAGATTGTCTTTAATTTCGATTGGCTAAAATCTTCTTTATTTTCAGTTTGTTTCATAATGATCGGAGTAATCTCAGATTTCACATCTAACTTTCGGCTAAATGTCCTTGAAAGGACTCTCGCAACATTACCCTTATTTCATCTGGGCTAAGCAATTGCCCATCTTTAGATGTATACTTCGAAACCTGTTCCAATTTGCTCCCCGGATAGGTATAATCTTCGGTTCGGCATGTGGAAAGATCAATATGCGGTAGAATGATAAACATCTCTTGGGTTTCTTGAACGTTCTTGGCTTCTTCTTCGGTCATTAGATCTTCACTAAGTTTTTCCCCCGGTCTGATTCCGATAACTTTCACTTCTATTTGTGCTGGTCGATATCCATACTCAGGGGCCAGTTCCTGAATCATAACTTCAACCAGGTCGCTTATCTTAACGACCGGCATCTTAAAGACAAAGACCTCGCCCCCCAGAGCCATTTCAGTCGCTTTCAAGACTAACGTAACCGCTTGATTCAGAGACATCATAAAGCGTGTCATTCCCGGATCGGTAATAGTTACAGGTCCTCCCCTTCGTATTTGCTCAGCAAAAGATAGTATAACCGAGCCCCGGGAGCCGATAATGTTGCCAAGTCTCACAGAGGAAAAAACGGTTTTTCTGTTACCTTTATAGAAATTGGCATCGATAACCAGCTTCTCTGCTAGCAGTTTGGTAGCTCCCATAGTATTGATTGGGCTGACTGCTTTATCAGTACTAACGGAAATTACCCTTTCCAGATTTTGATTCATGCTTACATCAAGGACATTCTGAGTGCCCACAACATTTGTCAATATCGCCTCGAAAGAATTATATTCACAAAGAGGAACATGCTTGAAGGCTGCGGCATGAAATACAGTATCTACATCCTCTACTGCCCTTGCTAAACGTTCTTTATCTCTAATATCTCCTAATAGAAAACGTACGTTCTGATACGCCTGTAACTCCTCTTGCAGGCTAAATTGTCCATTCTCATCATTACTGAAAATCCTTATTGCTCTAGGGCAATATTGTAAAAGCCTACGCACTATCGCGCTGCCGATAGAGCCAGTTCCACCGGTAACCAATACATTCTTATCTCTAAATAT
>CAZEAR010000002.1:12629-32405 GCA_964510365.1 uncultured Dehalococcoidales bacterium
CCGCAATAAAATTTATTTCATTTTCAGTTAGTGAAGGATAAATCGGTAAAGATAAAACCTGCTGGGAGAGTTTTTCAGTATTAACCAATTTGCAATCATATCCGAGATTATTTTTATAAAAAGAGGTGAAGTGGACCGGAGGGAAATATACTTTAGCCATTATCCCCCTTTGAGTAAGGTAATCTAATAGAGCATCTCGCTTTTCCTGGCCTTCCTTTACTCTTATAGTATATAGCTGGTACACATGAAAGAGCCTCTCTGACGGGCCAGGAATCTCTATTTGCGAGATCCGGGATAGTTTCAGGGACAATTTTCGGGCATTTCTTCTTCGCATCTCGATTATTTTATCTATTTTTTTTAGCTGAGCGATACCCAAAGCAGCCGTAATATTCGACATGCGAAAATTATAACCTAATCTAACATAATCCGTACACTCATTTGAAGTGAAATAGTTAGAATTCTCCACTCTGCCATGCGATCTGATAAGCTCTAGCTTCTCGTATATGTCGGCAGAATCAGTAACTACTACCCCTCCCTCACCTGTACTAATTACCTTGTTAGAGCAGAAACTAAAAATGGTACAATTACTAAAAGCGCCCACTTTTTTATTATTAACGGCGGCACCAAGCGATTCAGCAGCATCTTCGATAAGGAGTAAGTTATGTTGTCTGGCAATTTCAGTTAGCTCCTCTATTAAACAAGGACAGCCGCCGTAGTGAACCGGAATAATAGCCTTTGTTCTCGGAGTGATTTTAGAAATTACATCTTTAGGATCAAGCCCATAAGTCTTCTCCTCGATATCAGCAAACACCGGCTTTGCTCCTACGAAAAGAGGAGCATTTGCCGTAGCAATAAAAGTGAAAGATGGCACGATTACTTCATCTCCCTTGCCAATACCGTACGCATCGAGAACAGCATGTAATGCAGAGGTTCCCGAATTGAAGACTGCAGCATACTTTGTTCCCACATATTCCGAAAGCAGTTGCTCGAATCGTTCAACGTATGGTCCGTTTGCCCAGAACATACCTGTCTGGATAGCATCTTTTACCATTTCTAAATCTTCTTTATCCCAGTATATTTTGTATAAAGGAATCTTCCATTCCATTTTAATCCTTTCGTTCTCGGTATTTGACAACCGTTGCCGGTATACCAAAGGCCACTGCATTATCCGGAATATCTTTAGTTACATAACTAAATGCGCCGACAATTACATTCTCCCCGATTGTAACACCGGGCATAATCAAACTATGAGCGCCTATTCTGGCATTTTTCTTTATAGTTACTTTCCCTTTCTTATTATCAATAGTTGACCAAGAATATATGGAGCAATGAGAACCAATCTGGACATTCTCCTTTATCTCGACTATATACCTGGCATTTATATAGGTGAAGGCACCGATATCAGTATTTCTGCCTAATTCCAGATTCTCATGATACTGGCACATCCAGTTCCAATTCGTCATTCCCCTCTCATCAAACTCGGGATATTTCCAATCTTTGAAACGACTATTCATTGCCTTTTTCTCGGTTAGTAGGTAATCTTTTTCTGAATCAGTTGGGGGGTTATTTCTACCTCACTTAGAATGTCAACGATCCTCTGACTAGCTTTGCCATCACCATAAGGATTTTCACACTTTTTGACCTTGGCCATGAATTCCTTATCCGTAAGTGCCATTTCGATTGCCCCTATTATCTCTAGCTTATTATGTCCAACATCAATGACATTCTTACCACGCTGTCTGCCTTCTTGGCGAATGCCGATATTAACTACAGGCAAACCAAATGAAGGGGCTTCAATTATCCCACTGCTGGAATTCCCTACCATTACACTAGCTACTCTCATCAAGCTAAGGTATTCCTTACGAGAAAGGCTTTTAAATGTTTTTAGAAGGGGGTAACTCTCAAATCCCTTTATAACCTCTATAATCCTTCGCCCTCCGGCATCTGAGTTAGGATATATCAATATAGTGGCATATCCTATTCCTACAATTGCTTCTAACGTTTCAACCATTTGCTCCGGTGCTTCATCTACTTGAGTGGTAACCGGATGTTGCACCAGTAGAATTAATGGCTTAGACAGGTCCAAATCAAATCTTTCTACCAGTTGTTCGGCCGGGATTAACGGCTCATTCAAGATAAAATCCACAGTAGGCGAGCCAACAACGTGTACGCGCCATTTATCTTCGCCCATCTTTATGATTCTTGCCGCACTCTCCTCAGTAGCCGGTAAGTGAATGTGAGCGAACTTAGTAATAGCATGGCGAGCGTATTCATCAAGACCAGCCCTGGGATTATCACCACCGTGAATATGAGCTATAGGAATATTCATATAAGCACCGGCAATAGCAGCAGCAAGCGGCTCCACTCTATCTCCAGTTACCAATATTATATCCGGTCTCAGTTGTTCCCAAGTTTGAGCTATGCCCATAATACCTAAACCAACAGATTTTGCCATTGCTGCAGCAGTATCACTACTCAATAGCATTTCTACCTTGGCATCTATTCTAAAACCATCCTTTTCTATTTCCCCAACTGTATACCCGAATTCGTGAGAAAGATGCATACCGGTAACTACTAATGATAGCTCCAGTTCCGGTCTGGCTTCTATAGCCTTTAATACGGGGTAGAGAATACCGTATTCTGCTCGGCTGCCCGTAACCACAGCAATCTTTTTCATTTTAAAACCATATACCTCTTATAAGCATAAAAGCCTCGGCTGCTTTCATTCCTATAGCTGAACCTCTCAACTTGGCAAGTGCAGAAATAGCTTCCAGAGAGCGCGGATGAGGATATTCTTTAAGTTCTGATTTATATTCAGACATCGCCTTCAGTTTAATTTCCAGTGTTTCCGAGATATCCACATATACATTTGGAATAAAGGCATTTTCTACAAAAGGCGCTCCCCACTCTGTTTCAGAAAGAGCTTCATATGAGAGTACCTTTTCAATTAATAAATCAGGCTTTGGTCTTATTGCAACCATTACGGCATCAAAAACTATTTGGTGATCTCTATTAACATCGCCTTTATGAGGAATGTAGATAATTTGGGGTTTTACATTGTCCATTACTTGTGAGATTAAGTCGTTGAACTCCTTCTGAGCTACGGTATCCAATTTCACAGTAGGGAGATTAAGGAAATAAACCTGCTTGATGCCAAGAGTCTCTGCCACTTTGAAAACCTCACTCTTCCTTTCTTCGATCTCTTTCTCACTCCATTCCGGAGGATAAGCTTTAGTAACGATACACAAATAAACCGTGCTTCCTTCACGTACATGTTTTGCTATAGTACCTCCACAACCTAATACTTCATCGTCCGGGTGCGGTGCTATTACCAATACCGTTGCCATGCCTACATTTCTCCCAGGATGCTACCAGGAATTATTCTGAACTTTTTCATAAATTCGTCCCCCCACATTATTTGTCCATCAAATTCTAATGTTTTAATCAGCAAACAATAGTCACCAGTGGATACAACCATTCCCTTTTCTTCCAAATCATCTAAGACCTCTCCGATTTTAGCATCAAACCGAACTCGATACCCGTCGAGCAACTCCGACTCCCAGATGATGACCTTATTACCTTTCCAGAAAGTAAAAGCTCCAGGGAATGGTGAGGTTAGTGCTCTTATCCAATTATAGATGGAGAGCGAGGTCTTACTCCAATCAATAATTCCATCTTCAGGACGACGGTGGCGTGTATACGTAGCTCTGAGCCGGTCTTGAGGGACACGAGGAGCCTGTTTCTCTTTCAGAAGCGGGAGATACGTCTTAACAAGCTGTACAGCAACGCCGGTTACCTTATCTAAAACCGTCTTAGCCGTATCTTCGAAGTTGATTTCAAACCCTTGCTGACCAATTATATCCCCCGAATCTAATCCCTCATCAAAGTAAAAAAGTGTCACTCCACTTCTACTCAAGCCGTCAATTAAGCACCAGTTAATAGGAGCACCTCCACGTCGTTCCGGCAGCAGTGTGGGATGGATTCCTATACAACCCTGACCGGGAATTTGCAGAATATCCTTACTTATAACTTGCGGCCAACCGATACAGAATATTATGTCCGGTTTACACTGTTTTATTTTTTCTACATCTAAGTTAATACTGGTATCCCTTATCTTATACAGAGGAACACTGTATTCTACAGCCAGGTCTTCGAATTCACTAAAATAGTCCGGATGCATACCCGACTTTTTAACCATTTCTTGTCTATCAGCGGTAAATATACCCACGATGTTTGTCTCGTTATCAAGAAGCGACTTCAAGCAGTGCCAGCCTGTACTGACAACACCAATAAATGCCGCCCTCAAAGCTCATCACCCACTTTCTCCAAGGTTATACCATCACCTTGTTTCATCGTTTCACGTGCGATTTTCCCAACTATATCACTTAAGTATTTGCATTCAATACCGATGTCAGAGCGCTTAAATTCTAACATTTCCTCAGTAATGATTGCTCCTTTAGGAATATCTACTCTAGTAACAATATTGCGCCGACCTACTCTTTTGTTCTCTTCTTCCTCCCCCTTTGGCTTCTTTATTCCATCTCCTAAAGCTCTTTCTATACCTCTGACAGCTTTCACCATTTGCTTCAATTCGTCCGGCTCCAGCGATGCCTTATGATCAGGACCAGTAAGATTTCTATCCATGGTAAAATGCTTTTCAATCACACATGCACCCAGTGCCACTGCAGCTATCGATATAGTAATTCCATTGCTGTGATCAGACAAGCCCACAGGTAACCCGAAAGTCTCTTTTAAAGTTTCCATAGCTCTCAGGTTCATATCTTCCATTTTTGCCGGATAGCACGAAACACAATGCAGCAGGATAATTTCCTCTACTCCTTCTCCCCGTATAATCTCTAAAGCTTCTTCTATTTCTTCGAGTATAGACATACCAGTAGACAAAATTATCGGCTTTTTCTTTCGAGCAATATGCATGAGCAAAGGAAAGTCGGTTATTTCTGTAGAAGGAATTTTAAAAGCCGGAAGTCCCAGCCTATCCAGCAAATCAACGCTTTTCTTATCGAACGGAGAAGAGAGAAAAAGTATTCTTTTCTTTCGGGCATGATCAAACAATTCTTGGAAGTCTCTATCGCTAAGCTCCAGTTTTTTAATCATATCAAATTGTGATTCTTCTATGCCTGTCGTCTCTTTCTGATACTCCGCCTTCTCGGCGTTCTTTGTCATTAACTCCTCGGCATTGAAGGTCTGGAACTTCACTGCATCAGCCCCGGCTTCTTTAGCAGCTTCTATCAGCTTTCTGGCCAGATTGATATCGCCGTTGTGATTAACACCGGCTTCGGCAATAATAAAGCACGGTTTTCCTTCACCTATCAGCTGATCGGCTATTTTCACGTCAATCATTTCAGTAGCCTTGGCGTCTTCTGCCATATTTTCTCGTACTCGTTAATACGTCGCAAGTCACGATTGACCATCAGTTCCCTCAGCCCTAATAGCTCTACAGCGTTGAAATTCTTTGATATCACTGCAGTTAATTTGGTAGCATCGCCAAGGTCTAAGAGAAATGCTTCCAGATTACCACCATATTGCTCCAGGATTTGTTTATTATAGGTAAAGTACCATTCCGAGCCGGGATAGGGAGTAGCCAAAAAGGGATAAGCTTGAATGCCGAGCCGCTCCCAGGCAAGTACAGATTCTCTAAGGCTGTCAAAGGATTCCTCAGGGAAACCGATAATCTGGTTGGGGATAGGTCTGATGCCGGCTTCCAGTATCATCTTAACTCCCCTCTCATTCATTTCACTGGTAGCACCTTTGGCTATTGATTTTAGAATATTGTCGGAGAAGGACTCAAGTCCGAGATCAAGGTGGGAGCAACCTATTTCTCGCAGTTTTTTTAATATCTGTGCATCCACTAAAGCTACATGAGCAGTAGCTCCCCAGTGAACGCCTTCACAAGTTTTAGCATGGTGTGCACGGCCTTCAGAGATACATTTGGGCTGCAAGCCTTCTTTTATCCACAGATCACAGAATTCAGTCATCCACTGCCCGTGGGTATAGCGGTTCAAGCCGATAAAATTCTCATCATGAAAAGAGACGAAGTCTATTTTAAATCTTTCACGGGCATACTTGGCCAGGCTAACCACATATCTGGGGCTATGCCAGCGTATCTTCCGCTTGCGGGTAAAGATTATCTCCCGACGCCCGTTAGTCTCTAATGTTTCCAACTCACCGCTTAGACCAAGGTGAAAACAAAAACGACAGCCGAAAGGACAGCCATAGCTGGCGGCAATATCGAGCCTTCGCTTAGCCAGCATGGCTTCTTCGCTCAAGAGAATAGAACTATTACGGAAGTAGATATTTAAGGGGAATGCCTCCCAGGCCGGATAAGGTAAGGAGTCAAGGTCTTCAAGAAGCGGTCTCTCCGGATTGATGTATGAGTTTCCACTCTTTTCCCTCCAGATAATCCCAAGCACCTGAGACCAGTCATAATCTTCCCTGTCCACCTTATCAAGTATCTCGGGGAAAGTCAGAAAGCTCTCACCAATGACACCGATATCTATTTCAGGAAGGAGTCTCATGATATCATATGGAATAGCAGTAAGAAACCCTCCACCAGCCACAATAAGGGCTTCCGGACAATGCCGACGGGCGTACTTTACCACCTTCTTGATATAACCATAACTGGTGATAAATCCCCCGGTGGCGATCACATCCCAATCATCAGCTTCCAGTATCCCCTTGAGCACTTCATCGCGAGGTCGCCAGGCATTAGCGTCGAAAACCTGTATCTTGTGCCGTTCTCTCTCGGCTATGGCCGCCAAAAGTGCCATACCATAAGGTACATGCCTTGGCTTATCATCTTGACGGATAACAGGATTGATAAAGAGTACCTTTGCTATCTGAACCTCCTGCCTTAACTGAATTTCTCCAGAAAGTCTCGCAAAGTAGTGAATTTAATATCTTTGCCGAATAGAATGCCGCCTTCCGTGCAGTTATATGTCTGGCAGTTAGCTTGCCTGATTAGGGTGAGCAGGCTTTGCCGATACCAGTAGTATGTTGGATCAGTATACCACGTTTCCTTGAGGTAAGGATTATAAATCCTGATAAAACCTTCGGCAGCGCGGTCGCCAAGAAGTTCAATCAACTCTTTATAATACTGCGTATTTCTTATCGGAGTTTCAGGAGGATAGCTCAAATCCATGCCCAGCAGGGCAGTATGCTTGCTCTGGAGGATGGCATGGGAGAAGACCCAGGCCGATGTCCCGCAATTGCCACCGGTCACCATACACGGTGCTTTGGTAAGCTGATAAACCCGGCGCGAGTAGCTGTCGACGGCATCATAGTCATCATAGAGTGGATTCCACCAGTAAAGCTCCATCCCCGCTTCCAAGCAGCGGAGGGTAACATTCGGGTTGACGCTTGTAGAGATAACCGCCTTGATGTCTCTACCACATTTATTTACCAGGTCAAGGAGTTCCTGGTTACGAACCTCCTCATCTTTATTCAGGGCAGGGTCCAGATCCTGGCGCTGAAAGTAATCATCAGACTTGCGGTTAGCAAGGTCCGGATCCCCGAACCAGCGAATAATACGAGTATAATGGGGATCAACGGTCACCACATACTCAGGCACCAAACCATTGCGCAGGCAATAGCCCAACGCGCCGTCAACGGCTATAATTTTTCCCCGGAACTTTGAGTTCAGGATAGCTGATGCCTGATGGCGCCGGTGGAGACTAGGTCCAGCGGAGACAATGATCGATGAGTTACTAACTTTGTTGGAGGCCGCTATTTTAAGGTCACGAATTGTTTTTTTTATATAAGGCAGATTTTTCTGTGCGTTTTCCCAGCCTACCTCAGCCGTTTTCTTCAAGGTTTGCTCGGCTATGATGCCCAGTTGAGCTTTAGTCAGTCGTTTCACCCTCGTCACCTTCCCAAATGAAGTTATTGGATTTTATGACAAAGGCAATACTTCCTCCCAGTTTTTTGAGGGACTCCTGCTCAAATTTTTCCTCTATAGTAAGCTCACTCTTATCAGCTTTTGCTGTTACTTTTTTCCGCAGTCGGTAATTGCCCTTTAGATATTTCGCCATTGGTTTTTACCTCCAGAAACTATAAAAACTTCACAATGCTTATCAACTAATATGTCTTAACCAATCCCTGCTCAATTAAGAATTCAGCATACAGAAAATCGATAGGATTATCGATATCTACAGAGCGTTCTCGAGGCATAATCCACAGTCTTGTCTTGTTACCAATCAGAACATTTTGGCTGAACAAAACATCTCGTCTGGTAGCATAGACACCCCCATTGGGGATATAGAGTTTCGGTAGCTTTTGTGATACTCCTACATCTCCCTCAATCTTATCTCTCTGAGTATTATGCGCATAGCCTGATTCATCAATATGAAACATCCATTCCGGTCTTTCTGTAATCTCCTGAGCACTGATTACAGAATCAGCACCCGAAGATAAAAGTTCATTTATGCACCCATCGATGTCCTCCGGCAGACAGAACGGTGTGGTAGGCTGAAGAGTTACGGCAACGCTAATCGGATAATTCTCCACCTCCTCTAGATAGTTCACCGCATGCTTGGTTACCAGTTCTGAGGGAACATCTTCGGCTAGTTCTTTGGGCCTGACAAAGGGGACTTCTGCCCCATAAGCTTTGGATATCTTGATGATTTCAGGATGATCAGTGGATACAATGACCCGATTTATAGTTTTAGCTTTTAGTGCTGCTTGTATAATATAAGCTACCAGCGGCTTTCCAGCCAGTTCTTTAATATTCTTTAAGGGAACCCTCTTTGAGCCGCCTCTAGCATGTACAACACCAACTACATTCATTATTGCTTTATCTAAGCTGAAGCCGCAGCATCCTATATTAGAAAAGTACCAATGCCCACATTTTATACTTTTTGAATTCCCCGGTCAAAATTAAGCTAGTGTGTCTTTCCCTATCTTGAGACTGATTAAAAAGAAGATATCTATAGTTTTCTCGCCAGGATGAACATTCTATCAGCTTTGCCGATACTGTGGACTATCGGGGACAAAACCAGGCGGTCAACAGCAATGCCTAACAAAGACTGTGCTATCGGCGATCCAAGCGTATACAAAACTCTAGTCGGGTAATAGCCCTTTTTAATGATTTCGTAGCCCTCACTAACGAGAATCCTGATCATCGCCTTTAAGGTAGGCATACCCGATACACTGGGGCCATAACGAGTTGAATAGTCTTTGTTTTTCCAGTAGAAGATGCTGGTAGGAACATGACATTTTATATATAAGCCGCCACCAGGGCGCAGCACCCGGCGCAGCAAATCAAATGTCTCCCGTAAATCGGTCAAGTAATAGATGGATTCACGAAAACAGATAAGGTCAAAAACCCGCCCTGCCAAATCAGGAGGCATACTGCCGTTTTCAAATCTACCAACATGAATATCCAGCCCGGCTCGATTACCGAGTTCCGACAGTTTTCCCATAGGTTCAAGTCCGGTTACCGGCAATACACCGGAATGTCGAAGAGAGGCCATAAAAAGGCCCTCACCGGTACCGACATCGAGGATATGGCTTTCTGAAGACATATCAGGAAAATTTCCCTTCAATTCATCAGCTTCGTCCGGGTTGAATTCCTGCTGATCCAGAAGATTCTCGAAATGGGTTAGATCAAGCTCATCGTTAATCTGCTTCAAATAAGCGACTTGACCATCTCTATTCATTCGAGGATAAAATCGATAAAGGCCGCATTTATTACAAATCACTACCCGTGGACTTTCTGTAATTTCGGTTGCCGCTTCTTCATGGCAGTAAGGGCAGCCTACCAGTGTCATATATTTTTGAAAATCGGGCGTAATAGTGCTCATTTCTTGTCGACCTCCAAGGTTTTGAGTTGCTCTATGTTTGTATAAATTTTCTTAAACGCTTTTACTATGTCTTTCATATCCTCAAGATTATTGGGACGGTTAATGATGTGAAAAGAAATCTGCTCATTATTTATTAAGCTTCTGGCAACCGGGTATAAATTTTCTCTGTAATCTATATCCCTGCCGTAGTAAGGACATGAGAACGGACATTGGTCCTTACCATAAGCGATCTTCCTGAGAAAGATTGGATTATCAGGCATAATTCTGGAGTATCCTGTGCTTACCGGAATGCCTTCAGCCGCCAGAGCTTTGACAAAAGTACCTCTTGATACACCAATTCTGCTGGCATGATAGAGAACGGTAAGTATATGTATTACATTCTCATCATTATACACGGCCCCGGGTATTTCAATACCTTCGAATACGCTTAATTCTTTTGCAATGAACCTGGCATTTTCATTCCTGACACGATTATTTTCGGCAAGTTTCTTCAACTGCTCGACCCCGATAGCGGCTGTAAGTTCCGTCATCCGGAAGTTACAGCCGACAATATTCACCAAATCTTCTAAACAAGTAGTGTCATCCGGAATAGATTCCCCATGATTTCGAATAAGCCGGCATTTTCGGGCGAGTTCAGGGTTATCGGTGATAATCATGCCCCCCTCACCGGTTGAAATATTCTTTGGTTCCTGAGAACTGAAAACAGCCAGATCTCCAATCGTTCCAACGTACTGGCCTTTATATGTAGTCCCAATAGACTGGGCACAGTCTTCAACCACTATAAGGTTGTGCTCTTCGGCAATATTCATGATAGCTGTCATGTCAGCGGCATTACCCATAAGGTGGACAACTAAAATAGCCTTAGTCTTGGGGGATATAGCCTTCCTGACCTCTTGTGGATCAAGACAGAAATTTTCTTTACTTATGTCTACAAACACAGGGATAGAATTGAAAAGGAGTATGCTTGTCCCGGTGGCATTGAATGACAAGCATGTCGTAATCACCTCATCCCCCGGCCCAATACCAGCGGCAGCCAAGGCCACAGATAGTCCAGAGGTAGCAGAATTCACTGAGATAGCATATTTAATACCAAACTGTCTGGCAAAATCTGCCTCATACTGTCTTACCTTTCTTCCCCCGAGGAAAAAGAATCCCTGACCGTAATTTTCAGCCTTAACGCTCTCCATATATAATTGTTCTTCAATATCAGTTGATGAACTACCCATAAAGCGGGAAAGCTCTTTAACCTTCAAAACATCCATGACGGACGATATTTCTTCTCTATCGATAACCACTGTATTTTTAAACGGTTTCTTCCTGACCGGATTACCTCCAAGTAATGCCAGCTTTTCCACTTATTTCCCCCTTGAGCATCCTGTAATATAGCGTCTTGATTTTATCATAATAGTTTTATCCTTCTACTATCATTTCTCGCAGAGTCATATAGGGCAACTGCTACTTCCAAAGCCCTCAACCCATCCTCACCGGTGCAGGCTGGATTCCCACCTCGTTCAATACAATCGACTATGTTTTTTACGGCCGAAACCAAGGGATTTTTGCCTCTCCCAGATTTTGGCGACGGTTGTTTTTTCAATTCCTGGTATCCCGAATATCTATCACTTTGCTCAAATTGAAAGAATTCCACACGATGGCCGTTATCTATTATCCGTACCCTGCCTTTTGTTCCTATTACATCAATTTCAAAGATAAGATTTGCTTTTTCACTACAGCACATGATAGCCCCTCTATACCCATTTTTGAAAGATACTAATCCTGAGATCGCAGGATCATCAGATCCAAGATTATCACCAGCACCAATGACCCAATCTACATCGCCACCGTAGAACCTCAACGTATCAATTAGATGGGTACCAACCATAAATATTTTATCGGGATAGTTTCCAAGAATACTTTTTAGTTCACCAATTTTTTCCTGTCTAATATACTTATTTACACGAATATAATTTAAATCCCAACGCCTGGTATGGTTAATAGCGAGAATAATATTTTTCTCCTTACAAATACTTACCATCTGACAGGCATCCTCTATACATGAAGCAATCGGCTTTTCACAAAATATTGCCTTTATACCTGATTTCGCTACCTCCGACAGTATTTCAAAATGTGAAGCGGTAGGCGAACAGATGCTTACGATATCTAAATGATTGTCAGCCAGCATCTCTGTATAGTCTAGATATACCTTGACCCCGGGGCATCTCTTCGAGAATCTTTCAAGTTTATTGATATCCGGGTCTGACCCGGCTACAATCTCTGTATCCGGAGATACCAAATAGGCACCAGTATGTGACCAGATATCCTTCCTCTTGGGATCCTCGTCAAATAATGAACCGATATTTCCAAGTCCGATTATTGCCGTTTTAAACGCCATCTTACTATAATCTCAAGTGAACACTTACAACAAATATTATAAATTTTTTAATAAAGCCTCTCTGAATCTCTGCAGTCCTCTATCGTCACGAAGGTGATCATAATCTTCTAATAAACCTTGGTCTATTTCATTCAGCGGATTGTGACCCTCCTCTAATATTCTATTTACAGCCAGAAATAAATCTCTCCTGCTATCAAAAGCAACTACATTCTTATAATGTTTCATAAACGGGTGCTGGTCATTGCCTGTTGTATCATAGTATAATCCAATTTTCCCGCATAACAAGGCTAAGGTAGACGGACTGCACATTCCCATAGTTATATTTATATCCGATATTGCAATAATCTCCATGGCCGAGATTTCTCTTGGACGATCAATAAAATAAAACCTTTCACTTCTCAAGCATCTTTCTCTAATTTCGTTAAACTCTCTCCTGGCATTACCTGGCATATTATACTCAATCGATTTCGGCTTTAGTATCCCGATAATATCTTCCCTTTCATCAATGAGTTCAGACATCATTTGCCAGAAATCAAGCAACGTATCCTCGGTAAAATGAATATCAGGAGCAAAAGATTCATCATAGAAAACTAATATCTTATGGTCTTTTATGTCCAGTCCCAGTTTCTCATAAATGTTTTTTTTGTTCCCAGTGAACTCGTTGAAATTATTCTTTAGCCAGCATCCTATCTCAGCAACATTATCTATAAAATGTTGGTCTTTATGATAATGCGCTTTTCCCCAGATTAAGTAAGTATTGAAAAGTTTGAAATGTTCAGTGACAGCATCAAAACTGGTCATATCAGACCAGTGAAAGAGAACATTTCGGGCACCGTAGTAATTCAATATTATCGTTTCAGGCATATGATTTAAGCTTGTTTCTTTGGTACTTAGCTCAAGCCTTACCTGATAATGCGACAGCAATATCTCATAATTAACTGCCTCTGCATGGAATAATGGAAGCCACTCTGTGAGCAAATAATTTTGTTTATTTCGGAAATTATTCAGGATTAAAAACAGAGGCAATAGGAAATGGTACCGGAACAGCCGACCGAATAAAAGATTTAACGGCATCTTCATTTTTCTTATATTTATGCATTCATAGCCGCTATCCTGTACCTCGCGAAAAGCTAATAACCGTGGTGCGTGCTTAACACCGGTAGTATAGAACAACAAATCTCTTTTTAATATTATTTTATTATCCACAATAAAATCGTCACGGAAAACGCTATTTTTTAATCCCCATACCGCCTCAAACAATATTTTGAATTTCCTTGGTTTTACCGGCAGACACAATCCCCGCGAAAGAAGTCTATTGACGAAAGATGCTACCAAAAAAGCTATCGTTTCTAAGCCGGCTTTGGCCTCACTCTCTTTAAGCCATTTTATCTGTATGGCATTCCCTGTTTTCTGGTGCCACCACTCATAAGTATGGCAATTTAAGGGAGTATTAGATAGATATAGTATCTTTGCAGTGGTGGTATCCAAATGAATCCTGTATAAACAGCTTAACAGCTCAAAAACGTAAATTGATAGCCACTTCAAAACAAATGGTTTGATTTTATCGGTCTTAAATTTTTCGTTATATATCTTCAGAAATTGGTTATCATGCAGTTTTAATTTATGGTATACAAATTCGGTGCACTCCAGAGCTTCTTTATTAAGTCTGTAATAAAGACCTTTATAGTCACCTAAGTTCACGTCAGGTTCTTGCGTGAGATTACTAAGCTTGGTCCTAATGAAGGGTACTCTTCTCAGCGCCCTAAGGAATAATGGAGCCGATCTAAGTCTATTAGAAAAGAGATAGACCTTATTACATTTGTGCTTCAGAAACAAGATTCTTGGTGAAAATTCACAGAAATAATATGCCATATGAAGTGATCTCTCTGAATATTAATGTCCTCCGTAAATCTTAACCAATAATTTAAACAATAAATTGGAAACTAAGTTATCATGCTCACAAATCTTCACAATCGGATAGAGCAAACGTGGCACCTTAGTATATATGGTAAATGTCTTGATTAGACCTTTCAATTCTTTATGAGATATGCATTTTTCTTTAATATGTGGAGTAAAAAAGTCATAACTGGGTATATATCCCGGGTCAATAAAACCATTTTCTACACATATAGAATATATTTCCGTATTAGGATAAGGTTCTAAAAATGCTACCGATGATGTAGCAGGTTTGCATTTTCTGTTCAGTTCAATTGTTTCAAAAATATTTTCTCTTGTCTCAAACGGCAATCCAATCATATTATATGCCGAAATGCGGATACCATATTCCCTTACTAATTTATACATGTTAATAATCTTTTTATTCGACATTCTCCTGTTCAGAATAGTTTGCCTAATTTTTTCATTGCCACTTTCGATGCCGAGAGCCATAGTCACACAGCCCATATCTTTTAGAACCTTCACTTTTTCTTCGTTGAGACTATTGACGCTGCCATGTATTAAAAATGGAATATTTACCTTTTTCTTATATTCTTCGGCAAATTCTTTGAGATAATCCGATCTAAAAACTCCGAAGTCCTCGTCCCAGAATCGTATCATTTCTATGTTATATTTTTCCTTAACAGAAACTAAGTCCTCAATTGCCTTCCCTACAGATTTTTCCCTGTGGTACTTCCCCAATCCCTTGAACGTTTTTTGGAATGCGTGGTTAATGCAATAAGAGCATCGGAAAGGACAGCCTCTGCTAATATCCACATTCGCCATCCTGTAGAGTTTACCAGCCAATGGCCTGTAGAAATTGTAATCATCAAAGCCATCACAATCTAAAACAGGCAGATCATTGGGATCTATCAAAGGTCTCAATTCGTTTTTAATAGTTTTCCCACTACTCTTTACCCACAAATTTCTAATTGATGTGATATCCGAATTAGATTCCAGCTTGTTACAAAGTTCGGCGATCAACTCGTCGCCTTCACCAATGCAAATCATATCTACAGAAGTTTCGTTAATTACGTCCTCCGGAAGTAACGTTGTATGTATTCCACCATAAATCGTATAAATATCCTTAAAATGCTTTTTAACTTCCTCTAAAAGGGATATGCCAACTTTATAGTTAGATGTAAATGAAGTTACGGCAATCAATCCAGGATTGTAATCTCTGACTATTTGAATCAGGTCTTCCTTCGGATCAGACTCTTTTATAATCGGGATTGGCATGTCTTTCCTCGCTCCAGGCGATTTAAATTGTCCAACCTTATTTAAAATCTCCTTCGGATTGCAAAATGCTTTATACATAGACAAATCGAAAATTCGAACATCGTGTCCCTCGTTTTTCAGCCTGCTTTGCAAGTAGCTGACGCTAATGGGAATTTCTCCTGTCCCGCTTGCATTTGGATAAATAAATAAGACCTTCACCTTTTATACCCTCACTCTTAGCACTACGATTTATTAATTTTCCCTTCCAGCAACTTTCTCCAATATCTGAAGAGTACTTTTATCTCCCGTTTCAAGTTTCATTTTGTATAATTCCTGATCACCAGTCAGGAATTCATCAATATGTTTAATCGCTTCCGGTAAGTCAGCAAATAACTTTAATAGATTGCCGAAGTGGGCTACCGCTGATTTTCGTAATTTAAATACGTTATGATATAAACACATTGTAGGAACGCCGGCAACAATGGATTCATAGAGCCCGGTAGACGGGTGATCACAGATAACTTTATCCGCCGATGGTATATGCTCAACAAATGGATTAGTAGCGATTTCAATGTTGCTGAAATTGTTATCTTTTATGAAGTTAGGAATGGGATTGTAAATCGCGTCAGACATCGGCAGGCCTTTCCAGACGAATGTATATTCGCTCTTTGTCGAGAAGTATTCAATAAGCGATTTTTGAAATTTGTAGTACCAGACATCCGGATAGTTGGCACCATCATATCTCCTGTTATCTCCCATAAAAACCGTTGGTAGATAAATAACCCTTTCTTTGCCAACACCTTTTTGTTTCCTGCTTAGATGTCTCTTTCTTCCGACATCTAACAGCCCGCTTGAGATAGAGTAATAAAGTTCAGTTGGAATATTGTTCAGTTCACACCGATACTCTAGATATTCTTTCAGCTCTTTCTCCGGGGTTATATGGATATCGAAGTGAGACAATTCCGTAATATCCCACATTTTATTAGCAAATAGGTCGGCCCCATGATAAATGAGAACACTCTTAGTATGGCGGCAGGAGTTTGCTGCAGCCACAGCCGCAAAGTCAGTTAAAGAGAACTCATGCGGCGTCAAGACGAAGTCAATTTTTTCATTTTCACAGAACTCCTTAAAAGTTTTAAAGAAGCTGAGAATCTGCGGGCATAGGTCCGAAATAAAGTATTTCAATCTTGGTAAAACAATCGGATGAACAGTTGCCCGGCACCTTTCGTTAATCCATTTGGTCAGTTCATGGCCGTCTAGCAGAATTGCCGTTTTCTCCCAGATGTTAATGTCTAATTCAGCTAGTCTGCACTCATATTTTTCCTTAAGATTTAAATGCTTCTTGGTTCTACCTGAGAAGCACTCGATTATCCAATCATCGGAAAACTCATAAACACGATAGCCGTGGTCCAAAGCTTCTTCCACCAGTTTCTTTCCCTCATAGCCAAGTTTAAGCATCAGGATTTTCAATTTATTATTAGCTGGCCGTTTTACCAGAAAGGATTTTTGTCTAAAAGTTTTACCAAAAGAATATACCATTCTGATAATTCTAAATTTGCCCAGCTTTTTTCTCAATTGGGTTATAATATTAGTATCAACTGATTTCGTTACTTTGAGGCGTCCATTATCCGGCTCTGAAAGAAGCGCCGTAAACTGAATGCTACTTTCCTGGCATAGTATCGGGATGATCTGTGAATACAAGCTTTCACCATTGCATTCCAACCTGAAATCTAGGGACATAACCTTACCCGGATATGAAATAAATACCACATTTGTTGGTTTTATCATCTCAATAAGCTTGTTTAAGGTATAACATCTGATATAAAGAGGATCAAGTACCATAGTTTTGAGATAATAGTAATATATTGTAGCCATTCTCAATTTTAATTCCCGCAACTCCTCGATATTACTCTGGAGGAATTCGTCTAAATTTTTTATCCACTCGATTTGCGATTTATGGTACTCGTCTTCAAGTGCAGCCAGTTCGGCTTCATTGTAGTAATCTTCAATGATTGAATATTCAACCCCGGCTTTATCCAACTGGTAACAGACCTCCGGAGTCAGGGCGACAATAGTGCTATGGCAATCAAATTCTATCTCAGGGCTCCAGGATTCAACCAGATATGTCTTCACGGTATTTGAACCTCGACTTATTCCCCACCCTCAGTTTGACAATCGTAATGACGAGCGCCCCTAAATTTGTAATCCTTCTCAAAATATAATCCATAGAAGGCATCGATCATTCTCTTGGCTTCTCGCATATCATCATTCGTCTTAAGAAAATGGTCCAAGATAAGCTCTGTATTTGCAGCGAAGAGAAGGGAATGACATTCATCGGTTGGTATATCAGTATAGTTCACCGTAATTAAATCGGAGTTCTTAAATTTCTCAAAAAAATCATCAGGACCTTTAAGTAGCCCCATTTGTATAGCATCGTAATATAGAGGACATCCAGGATAGGGTGTTATGGGCCGGATGGTCCTGAGTTGCCCATAAGTATTGTATTTTTTAGTGAAGTCGACGAGTTGCCAGAGGGATGCCTCAGTATCATAGGGATTACCCCAGATAACATTTAATCCCATAGTAAGCCCGGCTTTATTACAGATCTCGGCGGCCCTGATATTATCCTCAACGGTGGTGCCCTTGCTCATTCTATCCAGGACTTTTTGATCCATGGATTCAAACCCTATGTTGACAAATCTACAGCCGCTCCTTTGCAGTGATTCTACAACCTCTTCATCAACAAGATTGGCCCTCAGCTCGCAGTGATACTTGATTTTCATACCGCTTTTCTTCAGGGCCTCCTCAAACTCAAGGACTTTATCTTTTTTAAAGAAGGTTAACTCGTCAGCGATGAAAAAATAAGTGATATTGTATCTGGACATCAGTGTTTTTATTTCCTCGATAACATTATCCAAGCTACGTCTTCGTACACCTTTTTCCATCCGATAGCAGAATGAGCAACGGGCAATGCACCCTCTTGTTGATATCATAGCCAGACTTCTTTCGGTCTTCTCCTGTCCCGGATATATCTGACAAGTGGTATATTTATCCATGGGAAAGAGCTCCCATGCCGGGAACGGTATCGAATCAAGAGACGCGATAAGTTTTTTCCTTTCGTTAACATGTATCTCGTCGCCATCTCTATATGCAATATTATTAACACCGGCAAGGTTACTTTTGTTGATTTTACAATTTACGAGGTCAATTATTATTTTCTCGGCTTCTCCGATAGCGATGACGTCAGCCCTGGTTTCTTGCAACATGTATTCCGGTATCGGCGAAGGTCCATATCCTCCTAAAACAAGCCAGGCATCCTTTTTGTGCTGGTTAATTATCCGGCACAGTGGCTCCACTGTTTCCTTGAATCGTGCGGCCATAAATCCGAGGCCAATTAAATCGAAGTGTTCCGACTCCAGCAGTTCGGCCAAGTGACTATTCGGATAGTGAAAGACATCCTGACAGTATACCTCGACATCTATGGCTTCCCTTTTCAGTGCCGCAGCCAGATAGGCTGGTCCAAGAGGAAAATCATTATCATCCTGGTAATTATCATGGACTATCAATAATACTCTGCCTGTCATAAAAGATAACTCTACCTTTTATCATAAATTCTGATTATCTCTTCAGTATTCAGGGACACAACGTGATCATAACTCAAGTGGTTCAGCAAATTTCGGATAAAGGCCAAATCTTCTTCGGTATCGATATCCAGTTTTACATCTGAACGTCTTATGGACTCCGGCGCTTTCAACATGCCTATATTGAACTGAATTACGTTATCCCAGATATAGTCGAAGCAATGTTCTCTCTGATGAGGCTGGTCGGCTCTTTCCCAAATATACTTGAGCGTGTCTTTCGATAATATCTCAGCTCCAACGCCATCAGGGTAACCATTATCGTCATAAGGAATATGATTAAACGAGTAATCATATCTACCAGCTTGGTGAAATATTATTAGCCTGTCTATCTCCAATGGATCAATTAGTGGATTGTCACCACAGACCCTTACTATAAATCTAAAGTCCCTTTCCCTTTGAGCTACCTGATAAAACCGGTCCAAGACATCTTCTTCAGAGCCCCTGTAACACTCAATAGACTCTTTCCGGGCAAGCTCATCAAGGATGTCATTTTCATCGTTTACGGATGTTGCCAGGACTATTTTATCTAACTCTTTTGACCTTTTTAACCGGCACAATATCAACTTTAGAAGAGGTTGTCCGGCGATTTCGAGTGTCATTTTGCCCGGCAGTCTTTTTGAACCGATTCTAGCTTGAATAATAGCCAGTGTCCTGTCTTTCATTCCTGTGGTAAGATCCATTTCGGCTATCTTACCACCTCCCTGATCAGCGCAAAGGCTTCAGCGGCTTTAACTCCGACCTGTGAACCCCGCAATTGTGCTAAAGCAGAAAGGGA
>CAZEAR010000002.1:32415-34263 GCA_964510365.1 uncultured Dehalococcoidales bacterium
AAAGGGATTTTATAGAGCGAGGGTGAGGGAATTCATTTAACTCAGTTTTATAGGCCCGCATTGCTTTAAGCTTAATCGGCAGTACCTCTGAGATATCAATAAATACATTAGGGACAAACGTATAGCCAGCAATGGGAGGGCTTTGTTCGGTTGAAGATGGGACCTCATAACAAAGGATTTTGTCAACCGCCGGAAGCTTGTTTGCTGTTCTGGCAGCAATCAGAGTAGCTCTAAATGCAACTGTGTGATCCTGATTGGTATCACCGACATTATGAGTATAGATGATGTCTGGCTTAATTTCAGAGATATATTTCTCGATATGGTCAACTGCTTTAACGAGATCCAGTTGCTCATCCATTAATCCGCAAAAGAAGATCTGAGTTATTCCTATTATCTTGGCAGCTTTCAAAGCCATTGCTCTCAAGTCCTGAATTACTTTCCGATCGTATTTATGCTTTGTCGCCCGATCACAGAGACTACACACATAGACCGCATCACCTTGTATAATGCTTTTCGCCATGGTCCCACCCACGCCGAGAACCTCGTCATCGGTGTGGGCAGCTACTACTAAGATAGTCTTGCTCAAGTGATCCCCTTTATAAATATCTCTTATATTTAGATATATTATGAGGTATTATGTATTCAACGAATTCACAATTGAGTATACAAGTTGTTGAAGCCAAAATCAACCAATCGTAAGCGTTTGGATAATATGGTACTTTTGAAAAGCTTATCTACATGGTATCACTGAGTTGGTGAGTTATAGGTACGACAAAGCGATTTGTCCACATTATTTCAGATTAGACACTCCACCAATTCCTGGTTGAAGACATTCAATATATGCAAATCACCAACATTACATGACAGCCAATAAACTGCTTCTTAAAGGTTTCACGGAGATTTTATTTCAAACGTTTATTATGCTTCAATCAAGCATAAGTTTGATTACAAGGCCGTTTTTTGTAATAGACTCTCTGCTTCTTCTTTGGTGCCATCAGAAATGCCGGCAATATCATAAATAGCATAGGCCGCAATAATAGACTGGACCCTTGGCGGGATGTGCCTTAGTCGATATTTATCGGTAAAGTACCTTTCGTACGACGGCAATTCTCTGTCCAGCGATAATGCGATCTCCCTGATCCTGTTATCTTCAGGGAGACATTTTTCCAACTTCTGGATATATCTGTTTGTACCGGGGATATTTACTCTCTTGAGTTCGATGCGCAATCCTTTTTCCTTAGCTATCTTCGAGCCATGCAGTGGGATAATATAGTGGCTTATTCCCACCTCACACCCCATACTTATAGCCTGAAGCGATGATTTTAAGGTAAGGCTAAGGTCCTCCCATTTCGTTTTAGGCGGAATTAAAATTATGTATATATGAGGCCTTATACCTACCTGCAGGGTCAGGTCTATGGCCCGCCATATATCAGAGACAGATACCCCTTTTTTTAAATCATTTAGAATACGCTGTGAAAAAGATTCGGCTCCATATTCCACCAGTCGGAATCCAGCCTGTTTCATATGATACAACAATTCCCGACCGCCACTACCAGCCACGATATCGGGTCTCCCCTGGCAGATAAAAGAAAGGTTTTCCGGCAGCTTACTATTTTTCTTGTATTCCAATATCTGGGCACATACCTCTGTCACCCTTTTTTTGTTCAGCATAAAGTTATCATCATCAAAAATTATTGTTTCTACAGTCGGCTGAGCATGAAAAGCTTTGGCTATCAACTGAACCGTTTTTTCCGGCGATAGGTAAACCGGCTTTATTTTTTGTTTTCCTCCCAAGCCGGCCGAATAATTCAAAAAATTGGTACTTGAGCAAAAAGCGCAACCAAAGGG
>CAZEAR010000002.1:34273-34700 GCA_964510365.1 uncultured Dehalococcoidales bacterium
CCGGTATATATTCGAACAGTTCGTATTTCCTGCAGATTCGGCTCTTTATACATCTTAGTTATTGACTCCCAGTATTTCTCATGTGGTATCTTCTCGAAGTCAATAGACATGGTGGCGGCTTCAAATTCCTCTTCTGACAGTGGCCGATTATATCCCGTCAGGTGCAGGCTATGATTTTCATTAATAATCAGGCCTTCAATGTCACCATAGGTATCCAGAAGTGAATCGCCCCGTTGTCGCTCCGTCATTTGAAGTAAAACTCTCTCGCCTTCTCCTAAAACTACAGCCTGTATAGGACTGTTTTCCATTATCTCTTTTGAGTTGAAGGTTGCCTCTTCATTCCCTGCTATTAACAGAGAATGAGGTGATTGCTTATTGCATAAATAGGACAGTGCTAGATCATTTTCTAATGTCTCCAGATAGATGC
>CAZEAR010000003.1:0-29675 GCA_964510365.1 uncultured Dehalococcoidales bacterium
AATGCGGCAATTCATACCAATAACGGATACAAGATATCTCGATAAGTAGTATCCGTATCAATATAGAATCGCTTTACTGTGTTTATTATTCTCTATATATATTCAGCCCAGATTATCAGTATCTGAATTGTTAATAGGAGGTGAGCATGAGTTGACTGACTATTCTAAATTTCATAATAAAATAGTTATGGAGGAGTAAAAATGAAAAATTCAGTTATTGCTTTAGTTACCGTCTTTGTTTTAGGAATATTGATAATCGCCGGTTGTACAAATCCAGCACCGGCACCTCCACCGACTCCCACACCAACACCTGCACCTGCTCCAGCACCTGCTCCAGCTGCAAAGGGGCCCATTGAATTAAAATTTGCCCATCATGTACCTGAGAAGGCAAACACCAATACCAAATATCTTGCCGCGTGGGCCAAGCAGGTCGAGGAAGCTACTAATAATCAAGTAAAAATCACTGTATATCCAGGTCAAACGCTGGTAAAAGCAGCAGACGCTATTCAGGCCACCGAAGGAGGCGTTTGCGACATTGAGTGGGCAACTCTAGGTTATTTCCCCGGACAGTTTGTAGCTACACAAGTTATGACGCTACCCACTTTAAATTTACCACTTGCTGAGAAAAACAGCCGCATCTTGCAGGAACTCTATGAGAAATTTCCTGACATACAGAATGAA
Source organism: uncultured Dehalococcoidales bacterium (assembly GCA_964510365.1). Classification (GTDB taxonomy): domain Bacteria; phylum Chloroflexota; class Dehalococcoidia; order GIF9; family UBA5629; genus CAZEAR01. The sequence goes on from CAZEAR010000003.1 coordinate 682, forward strand.
TATAAAAATGTAAAGTTACTTCAACTGAATGCTTCCGATCCCTTCTCTCTGTTCACAATTAAGAAACCAGTCACGAAGCTGGATGAATTGAAAGGTATGAAAATCAGAGACACAAACGGGCCGTACCCACAGAAGCTTTGGGAAAAACTTGGAGCTTCTTCTGTAGGTATACCCATGCCCGGGGTTTATGAAGCCGCCGAAAAAGGTGTGATAGATGGCATTAGCATGGGCTGGGGAGGACATCTCAGTTTCAACCTATATGAGGTTTTCAATTACTGGACTAAAAATACAGCCAATAGCCCGACCTTGTTTGCCTTAATAATGAATCTTGACAAATGGAATAGTCTATCTCCTGATATCCAGAATGCCATAATGAGCGTTTCCGGCGTTAAAGGTGCCATGTTCGGAAGTTCTCAAGCATTCGGCCCTGGTCTCTATAAAGCTGCACAGGGTAAAATGAAAGCGGGAGGATTTACAATAGAAGAAGTTGAACTGGATGCTAGTGAATTAGCCAAGTTCAAGAAGACCGCCCAGGGTCTTTGGGGTGATTGGGTAAAAGAAGTAACGGCAAAGGGCATAAAAGGACAAGAAATATTGGATGAAGCTATTCGTCTGATAGATCTCTACAAGTAAATAGCAATTATTAAACATGTGGTTAAGTAAGTCAGCCCGATCTCTAAATCGTGCTATTTACCCGGTAAGCCGAGTAACTAATAGTATCGGATTAATTGTCTTAACTGTGATGATGCTGCTTATGGTCGCAGATGTCATTACTCGATATGTTTTAAACATCGGCTTACCGGGTGCCTATGAACTGATCGAGTTCTCACTCGCTATTGTAGTCAGCTTGGGATTGGCTTATGCTGCCTTACGTGGTGAACACTTAAGTGTTGACATAATAATCTCCCGATTCTCGCAACGAACGCAAGCAGTTATCAATAGTATCACCTGCTTTCTGGGCATAGGGCTTTTCTCCTTGATTACCTGGCAGATAATCATCAGTGCGGGGAAATTTCGTGAAAGCTCTATGACATCACCAATATTATCAATACCGGTTTACCCTTTTGTTTATATAGTCGTCTTCGGCAGTGCATTATTATGCATGGTATTTATCAAAAATATTCTGGATTATCTGAATAATGCTTTCGAAGGACTTAACTGGCGGAAATGGTCCGGATTATTGGTAATAATGATTCTGGTTACTGCATTACTTATATCCCCTATTTGGGGAAAAGACTTTCTGTGGGAAATGAGGCCCATAATTGCTGGTATTTTCGGAATCGGTATACTCCTCGTGCTCATTTTTTCCGGGATGCAAGTTGGCATTGTTATGGGTCTGGTGGGATTTCTTGGTTTTATTTATATATCAGACCTCGGTCCCGCATTAACTACCATTGGACTGGCACCATACCGCATCGCATCTCATTACAGCTTCAGTATTATCCCCCTCTTTTTACTCATGGGGGTACTTTGTTTCTATTCGGGATTGAGCCGAGATCTATACTTCACTACATACCGTTGGCTTGGACAACTTCCCGGTGGACTGGCTATGGCCAGCGTGGGAGCCTGCGCCGGTTTCGCTGCCGTTTGCGGTTCCAGTATAGCGACTGTAGCTACTATGGGCACTGTTGCACTACCCGAGATGAAGAGGTACAAATATCACGACACTCTGGCCACAGGTTGTATTGCCGCCGGAGGTAGTATAGGTATATTAATACCACCCAGTATATTTTTAGTCATTTACGGCATTATTACCGAGCAGTCCATAGGGAGGCTCTTCCTCGCCGGTTTTATTCCAGGAATATTAGAAGCAGTTTTTTATATCATTACTATATATATTCTTTGTAAACACAATCCTTCTCTTGGGCCGAAAGGTGAACGCACCACCATTATTCAAAAATTTACCTCGCTGAAGGGTACATGGGGAGTGTTTGCCCTGTTCGCGCTGGTGATTGGTGGTATTTATATGGGCATCTTTACCCCAACAGAAGCTGCCGGCGTAGGTGCCTTTGGCGCTTTTCTTTTCGCTCTCGGCAGGCGAAAGCTTACATGGAAAAACTTTGTTGATAGCCTCATTGAAACAGGACAGACTACGGGCATGGTATTTCTAATTCTCATTGGCGCTGATATACTCAGTAACTTCCTGGCGGTTAGCAGGCTTCCCTTTGACCTGTCAAACTATGTAGCCGCACTTCCGGTTAGCCGCTACATTATCCTGGCCGTAATAATGGTCTTTTACCTGTTCCTGGGCGCTATCATGAGCGCTATGGCTATGATTGTTATCACCGTACCTGTTTTCTTTCCTGTTGTCGTTGCTCTCGGTTTCGATCCGATATGGTTTGGAATAATAATTGTAAGACTCGTGGAAATGGGACAAATCACCCCACCAGTTGGTATGAACGTATATGTAATGAGGGCAGTTGCTAAAGATATACCAATGTATACTATATTCAAGGGAGTTATACCTTTCCTTATTGCAGACGTACTCCATATAACTTTATTAATAACTGTCCCTCAAACAGTGCTATTATTACCCAATTTGATGCGATAGCCTGGTATATAATTAATTTAGTATGGTGGTAGAAAACATGAAAAAGAAAATAGCACCTAAAATCCAGGGAATGTTTGTTTTAGTCGATCGTGGAAATATAAAGGGACTTGAGCACTGGATACGAGATTTTAAAAAGAGAGGATTACCTGCTCTTATTCAAATAGACGAACAAACATTAAATCAGAATTGCAGAGTATTAAAAGAACTTTCTGATAAGCTGTTTGAGTTTGGTATAGTTTACAATGAACGACCTTTCTGGGATGAACCATTTAATAATCAGTATGAAATAATACAACGTCTAAAACACAAATCAGAGGAGTGTACCGATAAACCAACTCGCGTTTTTCAATCAAAATATCTTGCTTATAACGAAGCTACTTTGCAGGTCGCCGATAAACTTGGCATCCATTATATATTAGCGAGAGGAACAACCGGCGAAAAGTCTATTGTTTATAAACCTCGAGAGTATAACGCTAAAATCATTTCGGTTAGCAACGTACCTTCAAAACATATGGGATCCGGAACATTATGTGATCATTCTTTGTGGTGTAGAACTGAAACTCCCGCGGATTTTAGCAAGATCCTATCCTCTTTGAAAGCAAACAGAATCGTATTAGTGGCACAGACATATCTCAGCGGTATTAAACTGAACTGGTGGAACGTTTATCAAGATTTTTTAAATGCTAATATAGTTGAATGGCAATCCTTAGATGAATTCGTTACTAAGTTTAAACTGCTATCATATGAAAAAATACCGATAAATACCGTCGTAGAATATGTAACACCCAAACCGAAGATACCGCTGGAACAAGAACCAGATTGCCAATTTGAAACATAAGGTCTTTGAACGTTTAGATAAGCTTAGATAATTGTTAAGTGAATTCTTTAATATAGGTTAGAACATTAATATTGCTAATCTGAATAGGGCTAATCTGCTATGAACAATAAGAAAAGGCGGTATTCAAACATGTTAATATCTACTATCATATTAGGAATTTTAGCCGTTGCTATATTAATTATTGCTTACTTGAGAGGTAATGAACTACCTGTACAGGGCTTGAAAGCAGGAGGCTCAATGTTCATACAAATATTACCTATTCTTTTGTTTGCTTTAATAATTGCAGGAACATTACCCTTAATTGTACCGAGGGAAGCTATAGATAGCTTCATTGGAGCAGAGTCCGGTTGGCGCGGTATTCTTACCGGGACTTTTGTCGGAAGTTTACTACCAGGTGGTCCTTATATAAGCTTTCCCATTGCAGCGGGATTCATGCGTATGGGCGCTAGCATCGGTACATTGGTAGCTCTGGTAACTGCATGGTCGATAATAGCTATTTTAAGGTTACCTTTAGATGTTGGTTTCTTAGGCTGGAAGTTTACATTGATAAGATTGGGGTGTACTTTCTTTATAGTACCGATAGCAGGATTTATTGCAGAAAAACTATTTTCTAATGTAGATATCCTGTAGAATAGGTTGTGAAGATAAAATTTAAATCACCATTTAGATTATCGTACTGAAGCACAGTCATGATAGAATAGTTTCAATATTTATCATTAATCTTCGATTATTACATACTTTTAACCGGGAAGAACATGATTCAAAACGACTGTAAGTATGTGTCCTCAATATTTCTAAACCACTAGTATTACAGGAAGCTTTATAAAATTATCTGGGATATTGATCTTATATCATATATTACGTTAAAGTAATTATTAATTATTTTATGTTCACGGAGTTTGTTCAGTGAAGTTCTTCACCAATCTAACCCTCGGGAAGAAAATAACTCTTCTGACCGCAGTGGGAGTCTTACTCGGTGTCGGTGTATTCAGCTCTTTAGGGATGCGAGCTGTGGATAAAGCTACTGAAGCGATGCTTCAGGATCGGCTGACGACTGCCCGTCTGGTAGCCGATTACATTGATGAAACGTTAGGTCGAGCTATTAATGAGCTGGAAAATACTGCATCAATGATCGGGGAACAATGGGAAGATGATATACTCAAGTATCAGATAGATTCCCTTGAAACAACATATTCCCGTCTATCTATATATACTAATGGTATTTATCTTGTGGATAAGGAGGGCAGGATTGTTTGGAGCAATCAGGAAACTTCATGGCAGGATGTTACCGATATTTACTCCCGTTCAGACATCGACTCGATAATAAAAACAGGCAAGCCAACTATCTCGGGTCTTATTTTAGCGCCAATTGCCAATAAACCGGTGGTTTTACTAGCCAGTCCTACCAAAGCAGGACCAGGAGGGGAAAAAGGAATACTTATTGTAGCTATCGACCTTTCCATGTCGAGCATCGGCGGTTTTGTTAAACCTATAAGATTGGGGCAAACAGGTTATGTTGAAATTGTTGACCAGAATGGTGTCGTCGTTGCCAGAACCGAACCAGGACCCCGTTTAGCTCCTTTTGAGAAGAGTGATCACAGCGGTCGCTTTGCCTCTCTAATTAGTGTTGGGAAGCCGACTCGTGGAGTATGCCATACATGTCATGAAAGTGAACTGAAAGTAGAGAAAAAGGATGTACTGGCATTTGTTCCCCTCTCTAATGCACGGTGGGGAGTTGTTGTACGACAATCGGAAGAGGAAGCGCTTGCACCTACTCGCGAATTGCGTATCAATTTACTTTTATTCGGATTCGGATTGATAGCTATTGCACTCCTGTTCGTATTTGTTACTACAAGGGATATCGGCAGTCGCATTAGGATGCTAACTATAGCGTCACAAAGAATAGCTGAAGGTGATTTAATTAGTCCAGTTACTACTGCAGGAAAAGATGAAGTCGGAATACTGGCTCAGACCTTCGATGATATGAGGACCAAACTTAAAACTTCTTATGGTGAACTAGAGCATAGAACAAAAGAATTGTCTTCATTATTATCCGTTTCTGAGATTTTAACCTCCAATTTTGATCTGCCACGCCTCTTCGATGCTGTTGTAGCTAAAGTGGTAGAAGTAATCCCGGGTGCCAACGGTGGTATATTACTTCATGAAGATGAAGAAACTGGCAGGTTATCAGTACAATGTGCTATTGGATTAGATGATGAATTCATTTCACGGTTAGTGTCTCCCAAAACTATAATCTCCCCTGATCATACAGGTGAACTAACTAATAACGATCAGGTTGAATCAGTTGAAAAAGCCATTAATGCATTTCTTGAATCCCCTTTATTACGTTCCAATGTAAAGAGCTATATACGTGCTGATATTCTCAGCAAGAATCAGCATATCGGAAGCTTTATTATCGTAAACTCAAAAGAATCTCAAGCTTTTACCGACTCAGATCGTCGCCTTCTCCTGGCTATAGCGGATTACATTGCCATAGCTATTGAAAGAGCTCAATTAACTAAAGAAGCGGAAGAGGCGAGGGCCTTGTATGAAGCCGACCGTTTAAGGTCCCAGTTTATATCCTCAGTATCACATGAATTAAGAACACCTCTTACCCTTATCAAAGGCTACTCAACATCATTACTTCGTCAAGATGCGCACTGGGATAATAAAACCCAAAGAGAGTTCCTTAAAATTATCGATGATAAAACCGAGGAATTGCGTGACTTGATCGATAAGCTATTGCAATCAGCAAAATTGGAGGCCGGCGCTCTCAAGTTAGAAAAAGAGCCGATACTTATACCAAGGCTCTCTCAAAAGATTGTAGATGACATCTCAGCAAGAGGAGGGAAACGTAAAATCAACTTAGATTTTGTTACACCTTTCCCCGTTATTGAGGCTGATAACCGCTGTATTGAGCAAGTAGTCCGCAATCTTGTTGAAAATGCTGTAAAATATTCTCCTGAAAACAGTGAAATTGTTATAGCCGGTAGAATAAAAAAAGATAAAGTAATTGTCAGTATTAGCGATGAAGGAATCGGTATATCAGCTGAGCACCAGGACAAAGTTTTTGAACGGTTTTATAGAGTTGAAAGTTCCTTGACCCACAGTATTCATGGAAGCGGGCTCGGATTATCAATTGCAAAAGGCCATATTGAAGCTCATGGCGGCGAAATATGGTTGGAGAGTAAAATGGGTAAGGGAAGCAAATTTTATTTTAGTCTACCTTTAGATAATATCGATAATAATATAAAAGAGTCGGGTTCGGGAGAAGCTACTTGAGAGAAAAAACCTTAATCCTGTTAGTTGATGATGATGTAGAGCTTGTCAGGTTAGTACGTACTAACTTAGAGTCTGTTAAATACAAGGTAATTGTAGCAATGGATGCCGGTTCTGCCCTTAAACTGGTTGAAATGAAGAGACCTAATCTCATTCTGCTTGATATCATGCTGCCTGGAATAGACGGCTATGACCTGTGTCAACGGATCAGGGAATTCTCAGACATACCAATTATTATGTTAACTGCTAAGGTAGAGGATGTAGACAAAGTGCGAGGGTTAAAATTGGGAGCGGACGATTATTTAACCAAACCATTTAACGTTCAGGAATTACTGGCCAGAATAGAATCGGTTTTACGTCGTACCAATCGCTCAGATGAAACCAATTTCCCTGCTGACTTCACTTGTGGTGAAATTTACATTAACTTTGCTCAACGCAGGGTGCTTGTTCGGGGACAGGAGGTTTCACTAACACTAACCGAGTATAAACTCTTGTCTCATCTAGTACGCAATGCCGGTCGCATCATGTTACGTCGCGAGCTGTTAAATAAAGTATGGGGACCTGAATATCAAGATGAAATGGAATATTTAAGAGCTTACATTCGCCATCTACGTCAGAAGATAGAAAAGGATCCGCATCAACCTAAGTATATAATCTCTAAGCCCGGTATCGGCTACATTTTTGTCTGCCCAACATGATCAAAATCTGTTAATAACTTCATCTTTGCCGACAATTTGTCCTGCCCGATACATATCTTTTACTCAAAACCAACTTATTTTTCACAACATTTTTATTTCTTTACAATCCATTTTTATGCTTTTTTCATCATTTAACCTGCATAATGTGAGATTGAAGGGAAGACAAAAAAGAATAAATGAATGATTTTGATTCTTCTAATGAGAAATAGAGCACAGATCGGTTACATAGTAAGGAGGAAATATTAATGAGTTCTTGGATCATCCTGCTCATCGTTTTGGTAGTACTAGCATTGCTAGTCGGTTCTATCAGGATTGTAAAACAGTATGAAAATGGAGTAGTACTTCGATTCGGGAAACTAATCGCGATTAGAAATCCCGGCTTTAATATGATCATCCCATTTGTTGATCGAATGACTAAAGTGAGCCTGAGAATTGTTACTATGGTATTGGAACCTCAAGAGGTAATAACCAGAGATAATGTGACTGTTAAGGTGGATGCGGTAGTTTATTTTATGGTAATTGATCCTACAAAGGCAGTGCTGAATGTTGAAGACTATAAACTAGCAATTATTCAGCTTGCATTGACTACGCTGAGAAGCGTACTTGGACAATCAGAATTGGACGAGTTACTTTCGCATCGTGAACAGATTAATCAGCGATTACAGCAAATTATCGACGAGCAATCTGAAGGACCTTGGGGGGTCAGAGCAACTTTAGTGGAAGTAAAGGATGTACTCCTTCCAGATACAATGCAACGATCTATGGCTAAACAGGCCGAATCAGAAAGAGAAAAAAGGGCTAAAATAATCCATGCCCAGGGTGAACGGCAAGCTGCAGAGACACTTGCGGAAGCAGCCGAAATAATTCAGAGCCAGCCCATAGCGCTGCAATTAAGATATCTGCAAACGCTAGTGGAAATTGCGGGTGAGAAAAATAGCACTATCATCCCGCTAACCATGGATATTGCAAATTCTTTACCGATTAAATTCCCTTCTATTAAAGCTAATGAGAGTATATGTGACAGTCTTGAAGGCATAAAATGAAACATCTGAAAAGAGTCGGAATATTACTTGCCATCTTCGTCATTGCCTTTATTCTGATCAGGGTAATACCTGCGCCAGCGGAACTGGAACCGTATGGATTTTATCGTACGGTGAATAACGAGGATGAGTGGGCAAGCCAATCGATGCAATATGTCGATCCGGCTCTTTGCGATGATTGTCATAAGGACAAGCATGATATTTGGGAAAAATCAAAGCATAGTACCGTAAGTTGCGAGAATTGCCACGGTCCTGGTCAAGCACATATAGAAAGAAACGCTGATCTCCCTACGGATACTTCAAGAGAGTCTTGCGGATTGTGCCATGCCGAACTCGAAGCTAGACCTGACAATTTCCCGCAAATTAATCCGGAAGAACATGGACAGGAATTATCCTGTATAACATGCCATAATCCACATGATCCGGCAGCTAAAAGTACATCTGATTCACCGCAAATACCGCATAGTCTAAAAGATCGTGAGAGCTGTCTCTCTTGTCATGATACGGAAGGATTAAAACCTTTTCCTGAGAACCACAAAGGACGAAGTCAAGATTCTTGTTTGAATTGCCATAAGAGTCAGTAGGAGAAAAATGAAAATCACTCGCCGAGATTTTATAGAAACCGGAATGAAAGGAATGGTAGGAGGACTCATTATTTATACCGGTGTTCCTTCCGCTATGCAGAACATTCTTACATCGAACAGCGTACCAAAAGTGAAAGCAGCGGGATATGTAAATAATGACCACTATTGGCGATTTGTGGTTGATATTACAAAGTGTATCGGATGTGGTAAATGCATAAAAGCATGTAAATTAGAAAATGACGTACCTATGGAACCGGAATTCAATCGGACCTGGATCGAAAGATATGTTATCACTACAAATGAGGAGATTTTTGTAGACTCACCGGATGGCGGTATAAATGGATTTACTGCTAAACATATAAATCTTAAATATCAGAGCCTAGACATTTCAAAAAGTTTCTTTGTCCCAAAACTCTGTAATCAATGCGAAGAACCTCCTTGTGTGCGGGTTTGCCCCGTTGGTGCTACTTATACCACGAAAGAAGGAGTTGTTCTAGTCAACAGGAATGCCTGTATCGGATGCAGATATTGTATTCAGGCTTGCCCTTACGGAGCCAGGTATTTTGACCCAAGATTAAAGGTCGTAGATAAGTGTACCTGGTGTTATCATCGAATAACACAGGGACTCGCTCCTGTATGTGTGGAAGTATGTCCAGTTGGAGCCAGATCTTTTGGAGATATAAGGGATACTGATAGCAAGGTAAGACAACTGTTTGAAAATGAAACAATGGGTGTCCTTAAACCGGAAATAGGATGTGATCCAAAGGTTTATTACGTTGGTCTGGAAAAGGGAGTAAGATAACACATGACAGATTTTATATATCCTAATGAAGCTTTTCTTCAGTGGGACTTACTTATAGTTATTTATCCTTATATCACCGGGCTGGTAGCCGGTGCCTTTATAGTATCATCTCTTTATCACGTTTTTGGGCTTAGCAAATTGAAACCGGTTGCTCGGATTTCTGTCGTTACAGCATTGGCTTTTCTTTTAATTTGTCCATTGCCCTTAGTTATGCATCTTGGCAAACCTGAAAGAGGGCTTGAAATGTTTTTAAGGCCAAAACTAATATCGGCAATGGCAGGTTTTGGATACATATGGATGTTTTATGCAATTCTCGTGATTGTGGAAACATGGCTAATATTTAGAAAAAATATTGTCAGCTATTACCTTACGGCAAAAGAAGGTTTTAGAAAAACTCTATATTCGATTTTAGCCCTGGGGATTTACGATATATCTGAAAAATCACTCAATGTCGATAAAAAAATCATTAAATTTCTGGCAATGATAGGAATTCCCGCAGCTTGTTTGCTGCACGGTTATGTCGGCTTCATTTTTGGAGCAGTAAAAGCTAATCCCTGGTGGTCCACTCCCTTAATGCCAATAATCTTTCTACTATCAGCAATTGTATCCGGTATAGCGCTTTTGATTGTCCTGTATGTAATAATAACAAAAATCAGAAAAACACCGCTAGATTTTGATTGTTTGCATTCTTTAACTCTCTGGTTAGGAGGCTTTCTAACTTTAGCTATAGCACTGGAGGGTTTGGAAGTACTTTCTATGTTATACGAATCAGAGGAGAGTTGGGGAATTATACTCCAATTAATAACTCAAAAAATAGCAGCCAGCTATTTCGGTATCCAGTATGTTTTTGGTTCTCTCCTGCCTCTTATAATTTTGGGGTCCGTTGTAATATTCAAAATGCAACAAAAAACTAAGACATTTTTAATATTTTTATCATCGGTTTTTATCCTTATTGGGATATTCGCTATGCGCTGGAACGTAGTAATAGGCGGACAATTAATGTCTAAAAGTCTCAGAGGTTTTACTACTTATAGTCCACCACTTTTGGGCACAGAGGGAATACTTGTTTCTGCTTTGCTGATGGTATTGCCGTTTGTATTGTTTATTATTATCAGTCGCGTAATACCTCCCTGGCAGGAGGAGGTTGAGATACCGGAACCGCGAAAGTTAAGATTTTAAAAATCTAAAACAGATAAGGAGGTCATGCAGTTATGATTCAGCAAAGATATGTGAATGGTAGCAATACCCGCTTTGCGGGAGCTCTAACAGCGATATTGTGTTTAATTGTCAGTATTTTACTTATTTTCTTACCTTCTTCTTGCACTTTTGTTAATGGATTGCTATTGTTTGTCTCAATTTGTTTCTTTGTTATCGGATTAATTATCTTTGCACTGGGTAGTTTCTGGATGAGGAAAAAAGATTCATAAAAGACTGAAATAGAGACAGTTCACAATTATTTTTCCTCAAATATATTATTAAGTGTTACTATCATACCCTGTAATAGTATCCACAGATATCATGTTAGTCTATCCGATACAGGATATTATTTATTAAGTTAAAATTAACAGTAGTCTATACTTCGATCCTATCAAAGTTTTTTAATCTTCAATTGCACAATCTGCCGAATGGTTTATAAATAGGTATCTAATAAACCTTATATCACACAGGCATTATAGACGCGCTACGCAGTGGATTAATAGAGAATGTGTTCAGGTGAACTTTAAGTATTGCCACTAAGATTCAAAATATTGGAGTTTTCGGGGAAACCAATATACTACCTTTGACATAGAAGATTAATAGTCCAAGTCCGGTATCAGCGATAATTTTTTAAAGCTAGTACTGTTTTACTTTAGAGTCCGCAGTTCCTCTAACTTGTTTTTCAGTTCTTGAGTCAACTCAGGATCCTGTGATAACTCAAGACACTTCTCCAAATCGGCTATGGCTTCATCAAATTTACCTCTTGTAGTATAGGAACTCGCCCGATTATAGTAAGCCCAAAAAAGACCGGGATCCAGTTCGATGGCTTTACTGAAGTCGGCAATGGCCTTATCATAATCCATGTTTCGATCATAAACAAAACCTCGATTGTTATAAGCCCAGGCAAATTTGGGATCCAGCTCAATAGCTTTATTGAAGTCGGCAATGGCTTTATCTGGTTCATCTTTCGCGCCATAGGCAAGACCTCTATTGTTATAAGCCCAGACAAGCTCAGCGTCCAGTTCTATGGCTTTATTAAAGTCGGCAATAGCCTTGTCCTGCTCATCCTGCGCACTATAGGCAAGACCCCGGTTATTATATGCCCATACAAACTCCGGATTCAGTTCGATAGCCTTATTAAAGTCGGCAATAGCCTTATCCTGCTCATCCTTCCCGCTGTAGGCACGCCCCCGGTTATTGTATGCCCAGGCAAATTGGGAATCCAGTTCTATGGCTTTATTAAAGTCGGCAATAGCCTCGTCCTGCTTATCCTGCGCACTATAAGCAAGACCCCGGTTATTATATGCCCAGGCAAATTCGGGGTCCAGTTCGATAGCTTTATTAAAATCAGCAATAGCATTATCTTGCTCACCTTTCCCGCTGTAGGCAAGCCCACGGTTATTGTACGCCCAGGCAAACGCGGGATTCAGCTCAACTACTTTGTCAAAATCAGAAATAGCTTTATCATATTCATCTTGCCCGGAATAAGCAAGCCCCCTGTTATAGTAGGTCCAGATAAACTCCGGGTTTAGCTCAATGGCTCTGCTAAAATAAGATATGGCTTTAGAAAGATCGTTTTTTTCAGCATAAACAAGCCCTCTATTGTAGTATGCCATAGAATTATCGGGATCCAGCTCAATGGCTTTGTCAAAGTCAATAACAGCTTTATCAGTTTCATCTTTTGCGTTATAGACAAGACCTCTATTATAGTAGGCTAAAGCATTGGCGGGATCCAGCTCAATGGCCCTATTAAAATCGACAATGGCTTTATCCTCATCACCTTTCCTGCTATAGGCAAGCCCACGGTTATTATAAGCCCAGGCATAACTCGAATACAGCTCAATGGCTCTATTAAAGTCAGCAATAGCTTTATCCTGGTCACCCATACTGCTATAGGCAAGCCCACGATTATTATAACTCTCGGCATTATCGGGATTCAGTTCAATGGCCTTGCTAAAATCAGCTATGGCCTTATCCGGGTCACCTTTCCTGCTATAGGCAAGACCTCTATTGTTGTAAACTATAAAAATCCATGGGTCCAATCCGATGGCCATATTAAAGTCGGCAATAGCTTTATCCTGGTCCCCTTTATTGCTATAAGCAAGTCCCCGATTACTGTAAGCCGGCACAAACTCAGGATCCAGGTCGATCGCCTTCTTTAAGTCAGTTATGGCCTTGTCCTGGTCACCTTTCCTGCCGTAGGCAAGTCCAAGATTATTGTAAGCCATGGCATTATCGGGGTCCAGTTCGATGGCCTTATTTAAGTCAGCAATGGCCTTGTCCTGATCACCTTTCCTGCTGTAGGCAAGCCCACGATTACTGTAAGCTTGTGCAAACTCGGCATCCAGCTCAATAGCTTTGTCATAATAAGTAATGGCTACATTTAGCTCACCCGATTTATAGTATACCCATCCCCTATTGTTATAAGCCTCTGCCAGTTGCGGATTCAATTCTATTGCTTTATCGCAATCAGCTATTGCTCTGTCAAGTTCACCTTTTTCAGCATAGGCACGTCCCCGGTTGGAATAAGCAGCAGCAAACTTCGGGTCCAGCTCAATAGCCTTACTCAGTTCCATTATAGCCGAGTCATATCGACCTTCTTTCAATAGATCGAGTCCGCGGTTATTATGCTGGATCGCTTCGGCAGATGGTTTGGATCCCGACTGGCAATTTATTAATAATAGCGACACAACGATAAGAATTAGACTATAAAAAACTATGTATTTGCCTGTCTTTAACATCTCCATCCTGCTGAATTAAATAGAAAAGGACACCATCAATCGCGGTTTAACGGCGATTCCAACGTCCATTTTTTATACATACTTACTTAATATTAAACTTGATGTATATCAAAGTAAAACTAGAATTTGTGTTCTAATATAGTCCGGCAATCGGTTGTTGTCAATTGATTCTCTGCCAGTATTAAAAGCAATGAAAAAACCGTTGCGAGGCCTGTTCGGCTTCAGTATCAGATAGAGCTAATCGATGAATCGTTTTGAGATGAGTTGCTATCGGGGTGGCTCACCTATGGCGAGCATAGCGCTTGATGGAGTTCTTTTTATTCGAATCCAAATTGACCGTGGCCATAATATATATGGCTTGATAGTATAGTATAAACGCAATAGCGTTTTGGCAACACTAGTCTGGCGTATATTAACTAGTACCGGTAATAATATTCGTGGTAAATCAAATTCAAGCGATCCGCTTGGCGGCACAGTCAATGAAACCTTGTAACCAGCCTTTTCCATAGCTTTTGCTAGAGATTTCTGAGACCACTCGGTCAAATGCCGTGGTGGGAAACCAGGATCAATGCGATGTAAAACAGGGTCCCGATATATATATTGGGAAATTAATACTGTCGATGCAGGAAATTTACTTCGCAAGGTTTGGAAAAATGCCATTGGATCAGATAGATGTTGAAGTAAAAAGAAACATAAAATTGCCGCTGGTTGGTGCCAGTTATCTGGAATATTGTCCACGGTACCATGCCATACTTCATAGCCTAAATCAGTTAGCAGGTCTACCACACTTTTAGCTACGTCAAGTCCAACGGGATTAAATCCATTTTCCTTTAATAGCTCCATAAAAACTCCAGTACCGCATCCGATGTGCAGTACTGTTGAACCCGGTGGAATATTTTGTCGGAGCCAATCCAAAGTAATGGAAAGGGTAGGCCATGTTTGTAATTTTTCGGGCCTTACTTGACTTGATTTTTGCATTTTTCTGAGGTGTAGACGCTGATAATAATCAGTCATCCTGGCTTCACCTATATTGCCCTGATATGCATCCTCGTATAAAGTTTCTGGCGGTACAGATAACTGCAGGTTCTCAACGAAAGCCAGTCCGCATGACTCACATATGTAGCGTTTAACTTTATGATGGCCTTCGGGTTTACACTTTGAATAGTCCTGACATATAGGACACTGTATTATATTTGAATTCATAATGCAGTTCGATTTTAACTAGCATTTTCTACTGAAGCGGTTTAAGGTGATCATCGAGGGCATTCATAAGGCTATTCCTGATTTTATTGCTATTCTCCTTATAATATTTGGAAGACCACCAATTACGGCCGGGCTCAATTTCTATAATATCGGTGGGTTTCTGCTCCTTCCATCTGGCAATACACTTATTCTTGTATTCTTCCTGTGAGCCAAATACCCTTGCCGGGACTCCTAAGACATTGCTGTTTGGAGGAATATCTGTTATTACTACAGAATTGGCCCCTACTATCGAGTTTTTCCCTATCCTTATATTTGGAAGCAACTGCGCATTTATGCCAATCATACAGTTATCTTCTATAATAATCCTGCCGAAGCCGGTAATATCGGGAATTTCACTATTAAAAATCCATGTACCGCCATCGTGAGTATGGAAATCTACTCCATGGGAAATAAATACATTATTGCCGATTGTTACCAGATAAGGTTCCCTACCTAATGTGCGTACATGAATAGTGCAATTTTCCCCGATATGTGCCCCCTGCTTTCTGAAATGTTCGGCAATGGTCCATTCGTCGTATTTGGCCCATAAAATCATTATTTTAATGACTTCAAATACTACCCAGAATAACCTGCGCAATATCTTTATAAATGACACCTTCACCCTCCATGCAGATCATGATATTATTAAACACTATTATTAAACACTATTATTAGATACGTTATCAAATTGCTGTTTTATTAATTTCATTATATAAAAAGTAGTGTTTCAAAAAATCAGCCCTACCTGATATTTTTATATTGCCGACAATTTTTTCTTCACCTGTGCAACAGTTTGAGGATCCTCCTGTTGATTTATCCTTTCTAAAGCGATGTTGCGATCTAGATATCCTTCCCTGACCAGATTCGCCAGTTCGAATGCATAGGGATGAAACCCGAACCGCTGCTTATGCACAACATTGGCAAAGGAATTTAGCAGACAATTGGTGGAATTTGCATCGACATCTTCGGGAGCCTTCCATCCTAAGGATGTAATAGTTCGATAGATTGCTTCTTCGTCGTAATCTAAAAAGGCCAGAGGGTGAATATTGTAGGGAAAATTATAGAGATCACTGAAATGTTTGTCCTCAAGAAAATACGGCTTTATCTCGCTGCCCGTAATCTGATAAAGGGGATCATAGATCGTCTTCTGCATCATCTTCGTCATTTGAGGATTATTCTTCATAACGGAGGACGTAATAGGTGCTTGCCCCGGAGACCAGCCAAATGCAATAAAGGGAATACCCTTTTCAAGTGCGAAACGGAGCGCGGTATATTTTATTATCCCCATACAGGATGTACAGATACCGCTTGCCCTTTCCATGGCCTTGATCGGATAGATGTCGTTATCAACGCAAGAGCGAAAAATTCTGGCCAGTATATCAATGCGAACCTTAAAAAATATGTGGTCTATACCTATTCTTTCCACTACATTGCGAATGTTCCGGGATGCCTGGTCTGATATAAATCCGTTATCAAAAGATAGGGCAAGGATATTTAAATCGTACTTTTCCTTCAGGATAGTTAATGTATAAGTACTATCTTTCCCTCCACTGTAGCACATGAGCGCATCATAGGTGCCTGTACCCTTATATTTCTCAACCAGTTTATTAAACCTTTCTCTATATTCTGCTTTTCGCCTATCAAGGTCATTTATACCTTTAAAATCTAGGCAGAAATTGCAAATACCTTCATTATTGAAACGGATGCCGGGAAAAGTTGCCGGCAGTACACAGTTAGTACAAACTGTACTTGGTGATGTTTCTCTGTCTGCTGACAAAACTAATATCCTCTTTACTAATATAATATTGAATACATTCCGAATAAAGCTGTCATGTTTTCAACTGAAAGTTCCTGAAATTTAAAGCCCCAGATTCAATGGTGATGCCCGTACATACTTAGTAGCATTATGTTTGGAATTGAAATCACGAAAAACCCTCTTGACCTGTTCCTCCGTCAAATCCATTGCCTTACAAACCTCTGCTTTGGAGATATCGTTTTCCCAGGCGTATAATAGAAGATCAAGCTTTTCAAACGGGATTCTAAAGTACATTTCTTCATCAGTTACTTTGAAGTTGAATGTGTCCGGGCTCGGTGCTCTGTCAACTATCTCCTGTACAACTCCCAAATGGCGAGCGAGCTGATATACCTGCGTTTTATACAGATGTGCAATCGGTTCAATATCCACACCGCCGTCGCCGTATTTAACAAAGAACCCTTGAATCAATTCAGTACGGTTCGTCGTACCACATACAAGGTAATCATTGAGCTCTGCAAAGTAGTAGAGGTGCATCATTCTGACTCTTTGCTTGGTATCGGTGGCAGCTACAATGCGGCGCAGATTTCCGGTATTGAGTCTGGCTGATTTAACATTGCCGTTACTATCCTCGATCTTCAACGTGAAAAAGTTAAAGGCATCTTTGGATAATAAATCGGGAGGTAAGACTATTTTTGATTTATATTGATTATTATATTCAGGGAAGATTACCCTTATTGCTTCATCACGTTTTCCATAAGTGCCAAATCCCTCAAGGGTCGAGGTGATATCAACGGTTAATGTATTCAGTCCGATTTTTTCTGCATGCATTGCTGCATATTGAGCCGATACGGGATTCGAGTCCCTTTCCGGCAAAATCAGACCCAGTACTTTTTCCTTCCCCAATGCTCTCAAACACAGATCAACACAAACTGCAGAATCGATACCACCGCTGACACCTATTACCGCACCATTGCACTTCAGTTCGGATACCTTCTGCTGGATAAAAGCGCAGATTCGATCTACTTCAGCTTCACAATTTATTTGCAGTATATTATCGCGGAAACTCATATTTTACTCGTTACTTTTCTTTATTACTTTTTAATCGCAGGCTTAATTTCCTGACCTTTCCGCTATCAAGCCTAGGTAACTCTTGACAGAAACTTACATATTTGGGCACCGCAAAATCCTCCAGGTAATCATAACAAAATCTAATAATATCTTTCTCGGTAGCATTTGAACCATTATCCAGATGTATAAAGGCCTTGATTGCCTGCCCCAGAATTTCATCATCAACACTGACGACTGCTGCCTCGATAACATCTTCCCTACCACATAAAACGTTTTCTATTTCTTTAGGGCTGACCATATGCCCGGCGGTCTTAATGATATCGTCCTTTCGACCCAGGAAATAAAGATAACCCTCGCTATCCTTCTTGAAAAGGTCACCGGTAAATAGAACTTTTTCACCTAGATAGTGCCCCGGACGCAAGGTCCTCGCAGTTTCCTCGGGAAGGTTCCAGTAACCTTTCATTACATTTGAGCCTCTTACTACAAGTTCCCCGGCTATTCCTGCCTCAGTTATCACTTTACCTTCTTCATCGACAATATAGACTTCTGTGTTGGGCATGGCCTTGCCGACCGAGTCCGGTTTTTCCTCCAGCTTATCAGGAGGCAGGTATGAAACCCTTTTGCATTCGGTTAAGCCGTACATAGAATATATTTTAGCTTTTGGGAAAACCTGTCTCAGTTGGGCAATATGTTTCGACGGCAGAGCCTGACCGGTGCTGGTAATATATCTCAGACAGGAGAAATCATGCTTTTCCAGATTCTTTAGTCTCAGAAGGATTGCCACGATCGTTGGTACCATGGGCCAGCCGGTAACTTTCTCCTTAATAACTATATCGATTATTTGCTCAGGGTAGACGAAGGCTTTTTCCAGTATCACCGTTCCCCCGAATTTGAAGGCCATAAGTACCTGATATAAACCGTAGTCAAACGACAAAGGCAATGTGTCGAGGATAATATCGTCACTATTGTTATCTAAATATTGAATTATTGAGGTGGCCGCTGAGACCATATTGTGATGGGTCAACATCACACCCTTAGGACGGCCGCTGGAACCGGAAGTATATATCAGACCGGCCAGATCTATATCAATGGATCGCGGTATTATAGGAGAGGACAGGCATTGATCAATAATAACGCAATAAGACAAAAATTTAGGTCCGGCAATCATTACATTTGCACTGGCTGCCTTTTCGTAATCGGTGATGATAACACACTTCAAGCTGAGTGAATTTGATACAACTTCGGATATCTGTTTGAGATGTCTCGAATCGGTAATAAGAGCTCGGGCCTGGCAATCAGCCAGTATATACTCAAATTTGTTAACTTTAACCTGCGGATTTACTATAACGAAGATTCCTCCAGCCTTCAATATCCCAAAAATGGAGGTCACCGATTCAACGGAATTGTCGAGATATATAACAGCCCTATCCTGCGGCTGAAATCCTTCCTCAATTAATGCATTACCAAAGGAATTGGCGTTTTTTTCAATCTCAATGAACGTATACTTCTTATTATGACAAACCAATGCTATTTTTTGGGGATATAGCTCTGCGCTGTGTTCTAAAAAATTATTGACTAGCATAAATCCACTTCCCAGATTGCATGATGAAGGTTCTAGTTAGTAACTTTTAACTTTGACTGAACGTAAAAAAATAATTTATTTACGGAATCAAGGTTTTCAGGAATTATTTCTTCGTCTTCTACCCTGAAACCAAATGTTTCTTCAAGGAAAGCTACTAATTCCAGTACTCCTACCGAATCGATAATACCTTCTTCAAGAAAGGAGGCGTCTTCATCCAACACCGGAATTTCGTCCTTCAGGAAGTAGTCGGTAATAAATGTTTTAATATTATCTTTGATATCTAGCATACGGCTAACTATTGTATCATTTTTTATTTGAAGTTATCATCATGAAAATTCCCATAAACTTTAGCCTGTATACAGGAAACTTATATATCGAAGATGGTAAAATAATTCAGGACAGACGCGTGTTGATTAGTCGGTTAATTAATTATATTAGAGATCCTCTAAGGAAAAACTCCTTATTTCTAATAAGCACTAATATTATCCTAAGCGTTTTTGGTTTTTTCTTCTGGATAGTGGTAGCACGTTTTTATCCGGCAAGCGATGTCGGATTGGCGACTGCTATTATATCCAGCATAAGCTTATTAGCAGCTATTTCAGGTTTAGGTTTTAATGTTGGTTTAATACGCTTCTTACCTGACGAAGTAAACAAGCCCGGCATGATAAATTCTTGCTTCACTATAGTCGGCCTGTTTTCTTTTATACTGACACTATGCTTTGTAGGCGGTTTAAATATCTGGTTGCCAGCTCTGCATTTTCTTCAACAAGATATGATTTCTTTGTTTATATTTATCCTGATTAATGTAATTTATAGTACATATAATCTACAAAATTTTGTTTTTATAGCATTACGAAGGACAGAGTTTTCCTTTATACAAAGCTTGATAGCCGGATTGAGAATAATAATGCCTGTTTTTCTCGTAGGACTTGGCGCAATAGGAATAGGCCTGGGTTTCGGTACAGGCTTTTTTGTCTCCTCTATAGCAGCTTTTTTCTTTATCTGGAAGCTGAGGCCTTCATATCGACCCATACCGATCATTCATAAGAAAATGGTCAATAGAATTATAAAGTTCTCCTTTGTAAATTACATAGCTGAAAACTTTCGGATGCTTCCGGACCGTTTATGGCCGATACTGCTTGTTAATATAGTAAATCCGGAGAAGAGCGCCTATTTTTATATTGCCTGGCTTATAGGCCATCTACTATTTGCGGTGTCACTTTGGACTGGTTCTTCCTTACTGGCTGAAATTTCCCATAATCCTGAAGAACTACGTTATCAGGTTATAAAGGCAGGAAAATTCATTCTTCTGATACTGTTACCGGCCATTATAATATTATTTTTATTCGGTCATCTTATTCTCTCCTTATTCGGTCCAACTTATATTGCAACTTTAGATCTTCTTCATGTATTGGCTATTTCCAGCATCCCGCTAGCATTAAATGAGCTTTATGCAACAGTTTGCAGGTTCGATAAAAATATCATACCAATAATAATTATGCGTGTATTCACGGCATTTGTTACGATCGGGCTTGGTTATTTTTTACTGGAAAAGTTGGACCTGACTGGTATCGGTATCGCATGGCTAGCCAGTCAAACAGTAATAATGTTTATAGTATTACCCATTCTTCTGAAAAGAGCGGATATTTCAATTAAAGAACTGCTAAAAAGCCGCTGAAACCAATAGTTTAAGCTGAATATGCATGTATTGTGCATCGTATTATACAACGGCTTCTATATATAAATTGAGGACAATATATCTTGAATACAGAAGTAGAATAAAAAGATGCAAGAATTTCTGGTGAAGGTTCTCCCTTTACTTCGAATATGAGGCTTTTTTTTGTATTTTGACAAACTATTCCAGTATTCAGCGTTTCGAAGTGATGTTCATTAATAACCTTATATAGGCGGGTTCACACCTAAAGATTATGTCAATAACTTCATTTTAAATCCCTGTAAACTAGATGACACGGTTTCTTTAGGAAGCAAGACAGTATAATAGCAGTATTCCATGTGTATCATCTAAGGACTAAGAAATATTTCACTTCCTTGATCAGTATATATTTTGTTTATACTCTGCAAAAAAGCTTCTAACTCCAGCATATTGAAGGTACTTCTCTGTCCCCTAACTCTAGGATTTATCATGGTGCCTATCCCCTCGACTACATTTAAATAGTTTAAATAGATGTATGATCCTTTATCCGCCTCTCTCATATCGCTATTCAAACGAATTATATTAGAAGTCGATATCATACCGTAGCTCTGTGGTGCATGCACCTGACCCCACCCCCAAATAGTAGCATAGACCTTGATATTATCGATGTTTACAGCGTTCCTTGATAGCCACCTGGCACTGAAAACGTCCTCCTTCACTGTATCCACACCATAAAGGTTCGCCTTTTCCGTAGAGTTTCCGTATTGCCTGATGGTATTCTTCTGAATTAAGGATCCCGTGAAAGTGGGATTTTTGATAATTTCATGAGCAAATCCGGAATTCAATAATAACAATACCGCAATAATTATGGACACTGCCTTCAACGCGGTTTCTGCTATTATGCTGCCTTGTCTGAATAAAAATCTAAATATAGCTATAGCTCCGGTAACGCAGAATGGAGCCAGAAAAATGAGGTTAATATGATAAAACCTTTCGGTATTAAGTGCCTTGGCTAGATAAGGAACCGGCACGGCTGCTGCGACCACGGCAAAGCTGATCAATGAGAAAGCGGCGAACTCTATATCAAACTCCTTCCGCTTCCAGCGAAACAGCAGGTCAAGAATTCCCACCCCGATAAGAAATATGGTAAACATATTTAAGTACTTGGCAATTTCATGGACTGGCGAACGTGCCGTGGTTGTTACCAGTCGGAAAGCCTCTGAGGCGGTAGGGCTAAGAAACTCGGTTAATACATTACCGGTAATTTTACCGGTTAACGAAACACCACTGATAAAGGCGGAAGACCCTCCTATCCACATATACCAGGACAGGCAACATATGGCATATAGTGCAGCGAAGCCTATAGATATCGCTCCATCTTTCTTTATAGTTCTTAATATTACATTAATCGTTTCTATCCTTTTTAATGAAGGAAACACCTGCTGTTTATCTATAATCAGGATAATTACCGATAAGATAATAAGAATGAACATAAAGAGGTAGGCTATCGCATAGTGGGAAATAATAATAGAAACCGCAAAGGTCAGATAAAGGATAGTTCGGGCCGTTCTATTTATTGATTTACTGATGATTGCAAGTACTACTAGGACAAGGAAGAGTTCAGCAATCTCCTGTCTCGCCAGGGCTGTCATTACATTGAAGAATGTATATATAGTCATAAAGAAAAATGCTGCCAGGAAAGCACCCTTATAATCGATTTGCCTTTTACATATTTGATATATACCAAGCGGCACCAGCGAGAATAAAAATGGATAGATAATCTTGAAAATCCATGTAAGCTCAAGTTCAAGGAAAGTTGAATATGCCGGCGCAAGTATTACAATACTTGGCACGGTGTTATACGGGTGGGCAATCGTTATATCCCAGAAGGAATTGGTTAAAACAAGGTTGGCGAAGTAATACTCAATATGGATATCAAATCCGGTTATATAGTTTGAAATAAATGTGCCATTATAAAGCAGAGTCAATGAAATAGTCATAACTGCCAGAGGATATAAGCTCCGTGGTATAAATTTAGTAAAAGTTATCAGAACAGGAATCAAGGCTACCAGCAAAATTACTATAAGTAATAATGCATTAGTATGGTAATAACGAAATATCAGAGCACCTAAAATGCCAAGAAGGGGAAGTAAAATCAATAATAGGGCCGGAATTAGCGGGAATGATTTATTATGCCCCTCTAATTGAGTTATATTAGGGAACTCTTTATCCCTTATGTAAGCCATGAAGGTTAATACCAAAGATACTGCGGTTATAGTAGCAACTAAAGGCCATGTCGAGATCGGTTTGCTGATTCCAATATATGGATAAACCAGGTTCATGAAAACGCCGATAATCATATTGAATGTAAGGCTCAGTCCGGTAGCATATAGCAATGTTTCCACATTTCCAAGATTGTGTAGTTTCAGAATACGAAGAATGATCAATCCAGGGATAAAGGTTAAATAAATAAAGCCGACTATTTGTCTAAAAACGGGAATATCAATGCCCAAAGCGCTTAGTCCCAGCAGCCCGAGCATGACCAGCTGGACGGTTATAATAAATACCAGGAAATTTTGGATTTTCCAATCATTAATCTGAAAGGGATTGTCAATCATTGATACCTTTCACCTTATTTGAGAAAGAAAATAATTAACCGTAAACCAGTTGCTTCCCAGAATCAAGCTGCATTTTATCTGTGATGCAAGATTAAGAAGATGCACTATGCCCTCTACCTGCCGATTCCAGAATTCCTATGAGCTTTTCTTTATTTACTTTCCTGCTATAATGCTGCTCTACAATCCTCCGCGCATTTTTACCTACTTCGCCCATAAGCTTATTGTTAAAAATCAGTTCGTTTATCTTATCAACCATCTCATTTACTTCAAAAACTAAGATATCTCTACCCGGTTCGATCCAGTATAAGCCAACTATTCCTTTTGGAGTGCTGAAGACCGGGATAGAACATGCCATAGGTTCAATTATTTTATTTAAGGGCCCCGAGGTAGCCATTATCTCCGGAACTAACACTGCGTCGAAATGAGATATCTGGGCAATATAATCTTCAATCGATCCCAAATATCCTGTATATTCTATTCGCTTATTCTGTATCTTTTCGTTGCAATGTCCGATGATTACGAAACGTATCCGTTTATCAAATTTGTCAATATTGGAGTACAAAAAATGCAGGTTCTCCATTTTCCGGGGTTCGTTAAACGGACCTATTAAACCGATTACTTTTGAATCCTTTTCCCGGTTCTTTTTACTTAATGGCTTGAATAGATCATCGTCAACAAATAGAGAGACCAAGTCAATATTTTTATTATATACCTGATAATATTGAAGAGCGTTAGGTGATAGAGTAATCACATAGTCTGCGTGTTTAACTATGAGCCTTTCCAAAAACTGACATATTTTAATTAAAATTCGAGGATAACGTAACTCCGTGAAAGTCTCCGAATAGATACTATGTGCTTCAAATATCAGGCGATATTTGCGAATCTTAGACCAAAGATAGAGACCGGCAAATCCACAGTAGTCGCTTGAGCAGTAAACTATATTGAATTTGTTCCTCAAAACAATAAAGCTCAACTTGAGGTTCCACCAGATTGCTTCGAAGGCCCTGCGAGGTACCGTCGTTACCCAGGTGCCTATATTTCTGACTTTGTTTTTTTGTCTCGACTTGGGTATAAGACTAACCTGGTGGTTTTCTCCGATTGCTTCAGCTATTCTTACTGCTCGTGCCGCTGCTCCTTCCCCTGCCGGGACATTGTAGAATACAGAGATCATTATTTTCATCAAACACCCCGCATCACTCGAGAGCCATATCAATTATTTATGTATTTGCTCTTCCTATGGCAACATATGTAATCTTTTTTTTAAACTTAGAAGGGTCCAATATCCTCCAGCAATCAATAATAACAAAAGGTTCCCTAACAATATAACTATCATCCAGTTGCTGAAACTCATTTGATGGTACTGTTATAACACAGTGAGACGACTGTGAGATGCATTCCCTAACTGAATTGGCATAGTTGATTCTAGTACCAAACACGGCTCTTGTGTTCTCCATCGCCAGAGGATCATAAACGGTTATCTTTATATTCCGTTCCAGAAGCGATTTAATAAGCTTAATAGCAGGTGATTCCACAATGACAGGCGTATTAGGCTTAAAAGACAGACCTAAAATCGCTACGGTTTTATCACCAGTACGGGCAATATTATTTAGGACTAATTCTACCAGGTGACGGTCCTGAAATTTATTCACCTTTTCTACGGCTGTTATTAATTCCTCATGATAATTGTATTTATTTGCTAGAGAAATATACGCCTTGGTATCTCTAGGGAAGCAGGTACCTCCATAGCTCAATCCTCCCCGCAGATAATAGGGGGAAATTCTTTTATCGGCTCCTAGAGCTTCGGTGATCGAGTCAATATTGCTTCCCGGTATATTTTCGCAGATATTAGAAAGGGCATTAGCAAAACTGATCTTCATAGTTACATAACTATTAACGCTTACTTTGGTTATTTCCGCGTCAACAATCGACATTTTAAAAATACGGGAATTATTATCGCATATTTTTTGGTGAATATCGGATACCTGATCTCCGGCGAACTTATTACTTTCTCCAATAACGATAAAATCAGGATTTAAATAGTCTTTTATTACACTGCCAAGCGCGACAAAATCGGGATCATAGCATATGCCAAAATCGATGTTCAATTTCTTTCCTGAGTGTTGTTCTACTAATGGGATGAATTGTTCAACTGTTGACCCAGGCATTACTGTACTGCTTATCACAAAAAGGTGGTACTTTTTATCACTTTTTCCGAAAGATTCTGCCAGTGATTTTAACGCTGACTCAACGTACCTGTTAGAGAAAGTCCCGTCCGGATTGCTGGGTGTTGACACCATTATAAAAGTAATATCAGTCTCATTAATAGCTTCTTCGTGGTTATTAGTAGCCCTTAGGCTCTTGCCAGCTTTGGATATTAATTCCTGTAATCCCGGCTCAACTATTGGTGCTACCCCGGCATTAATCGAATTTACTACATTTTCATTGATATCAATGCCTATTGTTTCAAAACCCTTTGCAGCAAAACATGCTGCCATACACAGTCCAAGCTTTCCCAATCCGACCAGCGATATCTTATTAATCAATTTGTCTCCTTCACGACTCCTTAATCATTATTCCAAATATATCCTGGACCCGATAAATAATTACTGCTAAACAACATTCTCCAGTTCTTTCATGTGTTCCAGTGCCCACTGGTAAGTTATTTTCAAGCCCTCCTCAAGTTCAATCTTTGGTTTCCACCCTAGTACTTTTTTCACCAATGTAAGATCGGCATTTCTTCCCCTGACGCCTTGAGGTTTGGATAAATCGTGTTTAATGTTTATTTTTTTTCCTGATATATCAATAATTATCCCGGCTAATTCATCTATTGTAACCAGTCTATCAGAGCCTATGTTTAACGGTTTGTTGTAGTCGCTCTCCATGAGCTTAAGAATTCCTTCAATGCAGCTGTCTATATAAAGAAAGCTCCTGGTTTGTTTCCCGTCTCCCCAGATGTCGATCTCTCCGCCATCGGGGCAGGCAATAATCTTCAAGGTAATATGGCAGGGAGCTTTCGCCTTCTTTTCATCGAATGCCGTATAAGCAGGACCGAATATATTATGAAAACGGGCAACTTTAATATTCAGATTGTAATCTCTCTGATACGCTTCGCATACCTTTTCAGTGAACAGCTTTTCCCATCCATAAAACTGGTCGGGCATCGCCGGATACGCATCGTCCTCTTTTAGCGGTTTTATATCAGCACTAGTCTGTAGGTATTCGGGATAGATACAAGCGGACGAGCTGTAAAAATATCCTCTGGCATTGCTGCCACGATATGCATCCAGCATATTTAAATTAATCATGGCACTATCATACATAATATCGGCACCGATGGATGTTATATACCCTATGCCGCCCATATTCGCTGCAAGTTGGAAAATGTAATCTTGCCCCTTAACAACTTCTTTGCACTTATTTATATCCCGCAAGTCATAGAGGATAAATTTAGCATCTATTCCCTCGATGTTCTTTTTTGATCCGCTCGACAGGTTGTCGACTATAGTAACCTCGGATCCTGCTTCCGATAAAGTCTTCGCCAGGTGTGACCCTATCATACCGGCCCCACCACAGATAAGAACCTTATGATTTAACCAATCCATTGACATTTTTCCTCCTCTGCAAAAAGTAGATTCGCTATTATGCTGTATTAAATGTTCAAAGCATTATTATTTGAATTTATTAAAACATAAATCATCTGGATTTCTTACAAGTGATACATTACAATTTTTACTGTCCCTGTAAAGTCGGCTCTATTATGGCTTCTTTATGTTTATCCCAATGATGCTGATGCTTCTTCTCGCACATAACTTTTTTCATCCAAATCGGTATATACTTCTGTTTGGTCCCCAAAAAAGTGCCCAGGAATTTAGCTATATCATAGATAATGGCATAAGGAATCCAGTACCAGTATCCATTCTTTATTAAATATTTATATTCATTGAATACAAATTTCAGTCCATCAATAATGAAATTTTTCATAGAATATTTAATGATTTCATTTGTGTGAGTAACAGGCATGACGGTTCCGCAGGTGAAATAACGCTGGAAGGACTGCTTTATAGAACGCCGATGGGAATGGTAGACCGCTGCATCGCTGTCATATACAATTTTATACCCGTCGCTTAGAGCCTGTTTAGCCCATTCCATATCTTCCATCATAATCATTTCAGGAAGCTTTATTTGCTCCCATACTGATCGCCTGATGGCAGTATTCGTGTTAGAGAAGAAGACCATGCCTTGAGTAGGCATGTTATCTTTTAAACTTATAATATGACTTTCAGCAGGATATGTCTGTAGAATAAAAGACTGCTCCATTGGAGTGGTATCTGTCCTTGGCAACTGTCTACCAAATACGCCGGCGACCTGAGGATCGGAAAAATGACTGGTCAGCTTTGCAAGCCATTCCTTATCAAAGATTCCCACATCGGTGGAGAGAAAGATAAGAAATTCTCCATCGGTCATGGCGGCACCTTCATTCCTTGTTCTGGCGTTGTTATAATCTTTAGACTCAACTCTGTAAAACTTCACCGGGAATGATTTAGCTATCTCAGGAGTTTTATCATCGGATGAGTCTATTATCAAAACTTCTATATCGCCATCGTAATCCTGGGAATAAATGGCTTCAAGGAGAGGACCTATATATTTTTCGACATTCTTCGTTGGAAGAATGAAGCTACATTTTTTCCTTTTCATTTTATTTTACCGCCTTACTTACCAATTTCTGATAATAACCTGAATAAAATCACCCATTTAAATATATAACTTGAACTTGTATGCTGTTCATCCCCTTTTATTTTTTAACTTTATAATCGAGAGACATTTTAATAATGACTCCACGATAAGAAACGGTATCCCCAGTGTACAGAAGAATAGTAAAGGTTTATATTGTCTGGTGCCTTTCATCATAGCTCTTAGAAAACGATATCCGTCTTCAAAATTCTTAAGTTTACTAGGCCCCACGCGGTGGTAATATTCGATGGGTATCTCGTTATAACTCCTTCCTTCAAATAAAATCCTGGTAGTCATCGCAATATCGAAATCCAATCCGTTAGGAAGTTCGTCAAATACGGGTAAAAGTTTAGCATTAAACGTCCGCAGTCCGGTTGAAGTATCTGAAATTCGTTTGCCGCTATAAAAGGTAAGTAGAATTGAAAAAATCCTGTTTCCCACCATACGCATCGGAGGCATTATTCTTTTTCTACCCATAAAACGGGACCCTATAACAAGATCATAACCATCCTCTTTGCATGATTGATACAATCGCGGGATTTCCTCAGGGGGATAAGTCCCATCAGCATCGAGAAAAGAGAAATACTCTATAGTCGAATTAGAACCTGTATCG
>CAZEAR010000004.1:0-10942 GCA_964510365.1 uncultured Dehalococcoidales bacterium
CTTCCTTTTCTGTTTGCGGATAAAGATGGCCGTAACCCAGACGTTGGGCCAATTCTGCCATTATTAAATAATCGTTACGGGATTCCCCGATAGGTTCGATAACCTTCTCCCGCAGCCGGAAAATGGGTCCGTAGGTCATGTAAGAATCGATTTCAAACATAGTCGTAGCAGGTAGTACGATATCAGCATAAGCAGTATCAGCAGTTAGCTGGCGATCAATAGAGACACAAAAATCCAGTTTGGAAAGAGCTTTACGCCAAATAGGTGTTTGCGGCCACGAAGTAAACAGAGAAGCACCGTGAATAAGTAACGCCCTTATTCTATAAGGATCATCTTTAAGCACTGAATCTAATAGTCCACTGGCATGTGATTCTCCGCGATATTCAGTATAAATGGGAAACTTATCCCGGGCTACTGCCAGGTTGACATCTGGATTTGGCTGATTGCAACTACGATTAACAGGGAAATGACTGTTCAACATAGCCAGCCCGATACCGCCCGGAACATCAAGCTGGCCCGTCAGTGCAAAAAGCGTCAGCACTGCCCGTATGGTTTGTATTCCACTGTTGGAATACTCAAGGCCCGTGTACATTATCGGGCAGGCACCAGTAGCATTGCAGATACTGCGCGTTAAATCCCGGATCGTTTCCGCCGGCACTCCAGTTATTTCCTCGGCGATTTCGGGACCGAAGTGCTGCACATATGTCTTCAAATCCTGGAATCCATGACACCAGTTTTCAGCGAAATCCTCGTCGTACAAGTCTTCCTCAATCATCACTTCTATCATACTCAAGGCCAGAACACCGTCCGTACCGGGCCTGATCGGAACCCACTGAGCGTCGGTACGTATCGCTGTTTCGGTACGGCGCGGGTCTATAACCACGATATCAGCTCCACGCATGGCTGCCGCCTCAAGCCGGAACATATCAAGGGGAGGTGAATCGGTAGCCGAATTGGTACCCCACACAACCAGCATCTCGGCATTCTCGATATCGGTAAACATATTAATAAGCATACGGCCCATGGTTACATGAGGAGCAATCATAGCAAACGCTACATAACAGAGAGCTCCCACTCCCATTGTATTGGGTGAACCAAAGGGAAATAGTATGCTGGATGCAGATGACACTGCTACCCCTTTAGGCTGATAGAGATCGCACAGTGATAACTCAAAAGCTCCCCGGCCGGTATAAATAGCTACAGCTTCCGGCCCTGATTCTTTTTTAATATTAATCAGGTTCTCTACAATCGACCGGTAAGCTTCATCCCAGGTAATACGCTTAAAGTCATAAGTACCTTTAGGCCCAACCCGTTTCAAGGGATATTTTAGCCGATGCTTAGAATATACGATCTCCGGGGCATATCGTCCTCGCTTACACAACATGCCCAGAGCATGGCTCGTATCTTGCCTGATGTCAACTAACTTGCCATTCTTAAGCCCTACCTCTACCCAGCAACCGGCGGGACAGATACCGCATATGCTTCTCTGCCATTTAGTACCCTTCTCCTGAAGCTTTTTTTGACTCACTGTCATTTATATTAACCCGGCTCCATCATCGCAAACGCAGACTCATAGACTGTTTGCACTGAACATTTATTAAAGTATGACACAGGCAATACTTTCAGGGCAAAGGACTGATAATAACCATATCGTTATCTCGAAATACAACGACTATGTTTTTCATCATTATTTCAATATTCCTATTGACCGATAGCAGGTCTTGGAATACACTATGTCCGATCAGGTAAAACATACGGGGAGTATAATAAAATGCCTACGTTCAGTGATTTTATTACTAACATGTCTACCCCAATGCCCTTCAATAAGAAAATATATCTGTTAATACGTAACAATTTCATTAAGGTTCGAAAAAGGCAGCACTGCTGCGGACACCCTGGAGAACCCGGCTGCTGAAAACCTGCGGAATTATCTCCTGGTCGAGGAGAAAAGCAAGCGTAAACTTTTGATATGCCTGTTCTATTAGCCGACAATCGCTTTAACACATTCATATAATAGATATTTCATGGCTTACAAAAATATAAGTAACTACGGAATAATCGGTAATGGTTTATCAGCTGCGCTGGTTAGCGATGATGGCTCAATCGACTGGTGCTGTTATAGCAAGCAAACATAACGGATAGAGCTTCCTTTCAGGAATTCATTGATTCTTATACCTTAATTCTTTCCCCGTATCATATACAGGTGATACAATATACCTAACTCGTTTCCGGCAGGAACTAATTTATGGGATGTACCATCAGATTGCTCAGTATCATTACGGTAATTGCACTATTTATTTTATTTATTGGTTTTCTCAGCCTGTTCAATAAAGAACTCGGATTATCGCATCTTATGACGCCGGAACAATGGAATGGATTCCAGATGGCTACCATAGCCGGAGGCCTTCTGATAACTATAATTGCAGGAACAATTGCTTATATATTCAGGGGTAAATAGATGATCGGATTATTACTGCCGGTTATAAATCCAGGCCGATTTTGATCTAAATCCCGAACCAATTTAACTATGTAAAAACGGTTTTCCCTAAGATCTCTTTAAAATTCAATAGTCAGAAATCCCGATTATTTATTTCATACCCTGATAAAAAATTATTCCGGGCAGTCGTTTAAAGATATGGGGGAGAAATATGGCTCAATTAAAAAGGCCCTAATGAACAAGAATTGGGATACGGAGGATATTGTTAAAGGTATAATGCTCATGGAGGTTTTATAATGGAAACCGGAAAGGCCATTCATCCAGAACTCAAGGAAATTCTTGATAATATTACAGCTATGGGTAATTTAGTAGAAATATCTATCATCAATTCGGTACAGGCATTGAAAGATAGAGATCTGGTTGTGGCACAGCAGGTTATCAATGCCGATTTCGATGTAAACAATAAAAGATTCGAAATAGAGGGCATGTGTATTCAATATATTCTCACCCAAAAACCCACGGCCGACGACCTGCGTATAGTTATCGGTGCGTTGAATATAGTGACTGATCTGGAACGGATCGGTGACCATGCCGCCGGTATAGCCAAGATCGCGGTAATGATAGGCGATGAACCACCTTTAAAACCTCTTATCGACATACCGCAAATGGCTAAAAAGACGGCAGACATGCTTCATCGGAGTATCATTGCCTTTATCAGCCACGACGCCAGTGCAGCTAAAACAATAATTTCTGAGGATGATGAGGTGGACAGCCTTTATGATCAGGTATTCAGGGAACTACTGATAATAATGATTGAAAGTCCTAGAAGCATTACCAGGGCCACCAGGTTAATCTGGGCAGCACACAATCTCGAACGCAGTGCAGACAGAGTAACCAATATTTGTGAGCGGGCTATATCTACAATAACCGGCAAGATGGAGGAAATTTAAAATTCCTGTTATCGACCTGCTTTCCATTATCCTGATAGCTATCGGTCTATCAGCGGATTGCTTTACCGTAGCCATAGGAGGCAGCATATCAAACAAAACCTCCTCATTTATTTCAGTCCTGCGCGTCTCTATCGCCTTCGGCCTATTTCAGGCTTTAATGCCGGTAATCGGGTGGCTGTTGGGACAAACCATTGCAGAATTGATATCTGCATATGACCACTGGATAGCTTTCATATTATTAGCTGTCGTAGGCGGCAGAATGATCTGGCAGTCATTTTACAAAAAGGGAGATACTGATAGAAATATTGATATTTCGAAGGGATTCCTGCTTTTAATCCTTTCGGTAGCAACCAGTATTGATGCCCTGGCAATAGGGCTGACCTTTGCGTTTGTAAATATTAGTATTATTCCGGCCAGTTCAATAATTGGAGCAGTAGCTTTTATTTCTACAGCATTGGGCTTCTCATTGGGAAGAAAGATCGGACATTTAATAGGCAAACGGGCCGAGGTTGTTGGCGGAATCATTCTGATAGGTATCGGTTTTAAAATCCTTTTAAGTCATATTTTTTAATCGCGGTTTTACCGATTTCCTATATTTAAGCCCTTAAATCAAATTATTAAGCAGAGTATATCAATTACATTTAAATAATCTACCACCTGGTTTTACCGCCTCTTCCTTTACCGAATCCCCCACCTCTTCCTCCTCCTCTTCCTCCACTTCTCCCACCACCCCTTCCACCACCAGGACGGAATCCGCCGCTTTTTCTGCTTTGATACGATCCTCCCCCTCCAGAACGTTCACGAGCACCGCTTACACGGATATGGCGATCCTGTAATAACTTACCATTTAAACCCGTAACCGCCGCTTGCCCCTCAGAAAGCAGGGGCATTTCAACAAAACCAAAACCTTTGGATTCCCCAGTAAATTTATCATGTACGATATCTACGGATGTAACTTCACCAAAAGCCATGAATTCCTGCTGCAATTCTTCTTCAGTTACCTGAAAAGACAAATTGCCAACATAGATTTTCATTCAGACACCTCCCTTTAACACATTGCGGAAAGATACGTAGGCCAGGTTAGCCCGGCCCAGGTATCTTTAAAAAACAGGCTAGCTTTGTCTGCTCAGTCTGACTTTATTGTAGCAGTCACTACAATATACAGGTCTGTCATTACTGGGCTCGAATGGCACTTGAGCATCCTTACCACACTCCGAGCAAACTACAGGGAACATTTCACGTTTCATACCATATCGGTAGCCATTATTCTCGTTACGCGATGCCCGCCTAGCCTGTCGGCATTCCGGGCAACGTTTTGGGTCATTATTATAGCCTTTAGAAGCGAATGTCTCTTGTTCTCCAGCGGTGAAAGTAAAAGTAGTCCCGCAATCAAAACACTGGATTGATTTATCCTGAAAACTCACTGAATGACCTCCTCTCATATACTCGCTGGTTGAAGTCGGGGCCATCCAGTCCTGAATTGGACTCTGACGATAATTATTACTAACCTGATAACCTAAACTAAAACCGCTGCCGTCTATTGTACACTAGGTTAACTTGCAAGGCAATAAACGGTGAAGCTGATTAAATATCATCTCGCTTTCTGTCTACGAATAACCTTAAGCAATTTACCAGAGGCATCAACCAGTTTGACAATGGGAAATACGAGACCGTCACCTACTTTGTCAAGGCCTTGCTCGATTAAATCGGCAGCTTTATTTATACCAGACTGCATCCCGGAGGCAGGATCGGAAATCTTCTCACTCATTGACTGCTTTTGCTGTAAGTACGAACTTATTTCTGACAGGCCTAATTCAAACCTGGCATCCGATGCAGGGGCATCCCCTTCCACAGGACTCATTTCTTCATGCGGGCACTCGATTATGTTATCAATAACAATAAATTTACTTTCCAAATGATTGACTTTTACCGTGTATTCTCCAGGTGTATCTCTGCTAACGGTAAAATACAGCGGCATCGAAACCCCGGGGGGCAATTTCATAACCTCGGCGGCTACTACTTCCCCATTTATTTTTAAGCTTATAGTGTACATACTATAGACATCACTATTATTTACTGCTTTAAAAGAAATGGTCACAGTATTATTTGGCCGGACTTCAGAAGGATCAATTATTAAATCAGCGATGCCGAAAGGATCTATGACAGTTCGACTATCACGAGAAAATTTTTTCTTCGGTCGCTCTTTCTGAATAAGATCGTTCACCCTGATCATGGGTCTGCTAAAAAATGCTGTCCCGGATTGGTTTTCAACAGCGCTAACTTGATCAGCATTCGCTATAACATTATGTCGCTGGCTTATATTTTCATTTCTTTCATCCTCACCGCGTTTCCTTGCCTCATTAATCGTCATTTCATCCCACCTCCTTCTATACTATCGACGATTACACGGTATTTATTATCCGGTCAGCACAACTTTATTTACTATTCAGGTTCGAGTAAAAAGAGCCTACCGGAGACACTACATATAAAAAATATGAGAACACCTTTCAAATATTTGTTACATATGCCCGGTGTCCTCATTATTCCCCATCTTTTCCAATACCCCCGGAGTTTCCTAAACTCTTAATTAATGCATATCTTATTATCCGGCTAAATATATTCCATTGCTTAAAGATTTGTCAATAACAGGTCCGACTCATTACCTCCTTTAATATTTATAAAATTTGGTTTTCGCCTTTTATGAGAGCGTCCGGTGCTCCTATTTTATCTTCTGAGTAATGATTCAACTTTATCTTTTTTTTTGGTGCGGTAGATTTCCATTAATATAAAGTCATGTTCTCCCCGGGTCAGATTCCCGCATATATTAAAGCCGCATTTCTTAAAACACTTTTGCGCTCTGATATTCCACTCAAGCGTCTTTAAATGGACTCTATCCAGATCCGTATAGCGGAAAATATAATTAAGTGTAATAATCATAGCCTCAGCGCCATAACCCTGATCCCAGTATTCTTTTTCGCCGATCATAATACCGATTTCTGCTTGCCGATTAACAGGATCTATATTGAAATAGCTACAGTTACCGATGTGCTTATTATCCAGAGTAACAATAGCAAACTGACAGGAGCCCCTGGAATATATCGGCTGCTCAACCATTAACTTCTGAAAATCCTCTAAAGATATAGATAAGGGCATAGCAGCATCGAGGCGGCATAATTCTTCATCTTGGCGCCAGCGATAGTCATCCAAGGTATCCTCGAAACATTTTGACCTTAGCTTGACCTTTCTGCCCACCAGGACCTTAGGTCTTTCTAGAAATCTAAGGAAAGTAGGTCTTCGCAAGTATCCAGCTCCTTCAACGCCATCTTGGAAGCATTCCTGAGGCGTTTATTAGGATTTTTTTTCAGCACGTTTAGTGCTTTTCTGGCTTCGTCACCGCCGATTTCTCCAAGCGCCCATACAGCAGCCTCCTGAATAGGAACATCTCCGGTCTCCAATATTCTTAAGATATAAGGCAGAGCGCTGTCCATACCCAGTTCGCCGCAGGCATAAACAGCCTCACGACGTATCTCGAACTCACTATTGTTCAGTTCATTCAGGAGAGCATCCTGCCAGAAGGGTTGACTATTAATACCCATAGCACGTATCGCACTGGCTTTGAGCGAAATGTTATCACTTTTATAAGCTTGCTCAATTAGTTGTTTAACTTTAGGCATATTCAAGGGAGCAATAGCTTCAAGTGCCCGACCTCTTAACTCAATCGGTTCCGAATCGTTCTCAATAACTTTCAGTAAAATATAGTAGACCGCTTTAACATCATTATCTGACAATTTACCTAATTCACCAAGCAAAGCAAATTTACCTAATGCATTAGCTGCGGCCTTCCTAACCTCAGCGGACTTATCTCCTCTTAATATCTCAACCAACAGAGGAATATGTAAATAATTTTCCTCCTGTTCCAGACCAGCGATAGCTCTTTCACGAATGATATGATCACTATCTTTGAGACATAAAATGAATATATCGCTAAAATCAAGCCTGAAGTTTTCCTGACCAAGCTGAACGATATCAGTGATAACCTTACGACGGCGCTTTATATCCGCATCTTTCCATTTTCGATCGAGGAATGCTATCTCTTCATCGGTAAGATCAGATAGGTGTACTAAATCAGATTTAATCAGAAGCTCATTCTTATCGAGAATACTGATAATATGCTTTTTGCTCGACGATAATTGCTCCGTCACTTAATCTTCTTCCTCATCATCCACTTCATCTTCTTCTTCATCCTCCTCATCGTATTCCTGCGGCCATACGGGCTTGGTATAACTGGTAATAAACTCCTCCATGGCTTCAGCAGCCATTTTTTTCATTTCTTCATCAGCATGTTTAGCCATAACGGATAAATCAGATAGGTCGATTTCAATTTTCAGAATCTTAAGCAACATATCTAAAATAGCCAGTGCTGCTTTGGGATTGGGGATACGGGTAGCATACATGGGGACTTCTCCCAGCAGACAAATACCATCCATCCCTCTTTCCCTTGCCACCCCCAGGAAGAGACCATTAAGCCCTGCAATCTTGATATCCCCTCTGAGAACGATATCCGCCTGTTTTTTTAATTCCTCTATCAAATTCTGATTAGTTGCAGCTCCCCATACCTTAGGCAATTCCGTATGATGAATTTTAGCGATGGCAGCAGCACAGGTATATATCCTTCTAATTTTAATCTTTTTGCCGATGTCCAAAACGCAGTGTGCCAATTCATATCCCTTGGAACTTGGCTGTTCATCGCTGATAAAAAACAGTAAATCTCTTTCAGAATCAGGATTTCTCCAGTAATAGAATTTGCTTTCGGGAAACTGCGGCGCTTCCACAATATTATCTTTCACCATGACTCCTATGGGATCAAAGAACTCAAACGGCTCAATGGTACCTATCTCAACAGCGTTCAGTTTCTCCTTCATATACTTCGTAATTATTAGTGACACATTTCCAATCCCCGGCCATGATGCGATAAGATCACATTCTCTATGTTCTGATTTTTTAAAGAGCTTGATAGGGTCCTTCATATTCCTTTAGCCCTCCTTAGCAGCCACCGATAAATCTGAACAATATAAGCTCGGGGTATATAACAGTCCTCCAACCCACCTGGCATCACCTCCGATTGCTTCGATTTGATTTAATACTTTATATACATTTCCTGAAACCATCGTATTCTTTACTCTGCCCGTTATCTCGCCGTTTTCGATCTTATAACCCAGTAATACATTGCCGCTAAAATCACCGTTCAATACATTACCCTGCGATGCACCCATTAGCTGTTCCAATACCAGGCCCTGCTTAATATCCCTTACCATATCACCATAGTTAGCCTTACCTTCATCGAACACCAGCGAACTCATAGAAGGAGAAGGCAAACCGCCGCCGCGATTTCCGCTGCCTGTGCTCCTGGCATTAGCCAGTCCGGCGGTCTGGAGGTCGTAAAGAAATTGAGATACTAAACCACGCTCGATAAGCGGAGTCCGCTGGCTGGTAGTTCCTTCATCATCACAAGGGCGACTGGCTACCTGATACGGTATAGTAGCATCATCCCATAGAGATAATTTCTCGCTAAATATTTTTTGCCCCAGCTTATCTCTAAGAGGGGATGCTCCCATAAATACTACTTTACCATTGAAAGCTGTCATTAGCGGCGCCATGAGGGTGCTGGCTACACCGTTTGGTCTGAAAATTACCGGCATTTTCCCCGAGGTTATAGTAGCCTTATTTTTTGCCAGTTCTAACTGCAGTATAATTTCATCAGCCAGCTCCTGAAAATCAAGTATAGGATGACATGAACTCTGACCATCACCTACAAAGAGCATATCATCTTCATCAATAACAATACCCTCAAGGCTTAAGCTGAAGTAGCTCTTTTTATAGCTGGCTTCGCCTCCCGATGAGTTAATGATATTCACCGATACTGTTCCTCTGCTTATCGATGTCTCACATTGTATGTCTGGAGTATCTTTCCTGACCGCTGCTATAAGTTGTTCGCCAACTTCAACCATTTGATCGATAGTAATATCTTCCACTTTAGAATCGAATATTTCTGTTTCGGGATAACCTTGAGAGCCGGGAAAATCGAACTTGGCTTCAGCACCGAATATGCTGGTTTCAACTGCCATATCAACAAGTTCTTTCGGTTTTACTATTCCGGAAACCTGTGAAAAGCCGATTCTGCCGTCTTTTACTATCCTTAAGGCAGTGCTGTTACTTTCTTTTGTTTGAATTTGTTTCAGGCGGTTGGCCTCGAATTTTAATGGTGTTTTCTTTGAAGTGACCTGAAATACCTCGGCTTTTTGAGCTGCTTTATTGGCTAATGAAAGAATCTCTTCCATCTAATTGCCCCCGATCAGACAATTTCGTATTCTCAAGTGCGGACTGCCGTTAGAAACCGGCAAAGGCGATTGAGCTTCCTTCCCGCAACCGCCTCCCTGATTCATTTCCAGATCATCGCCAACGGCCTCAATATTGTTTAAAGTGGTGAAGACATTTCCGGTAAGTACTACCGGCTGCAGCAACTCAGCTATCTCACCATTGCGTATCATATAGGCTTCACCTGCAGAAAAGGTAAACATCTCCAGGCTGGTAGTACCCCCATACCAGTCCTTTGCATATATACCTTCCTTAATGTCACTGATCATATCCTTGAAAGTAGTATTGCCGGCCTCAATGAAAGTGTTGGTCATACGAACTATGGGAGGATAAAGATAATTTATAGCCCTGGCATTTCCGGTTGGGTTTTCCCCCATCTTAGCGGCAGTCTCCCGGGAGTGAAGACGGCCTTCAAGTATTCCCTCACGAATCAGGTATGTCTTTTTCGAAGGGACACCTTCATCGTCATATTTATAACTTCCTCGCAAGCCGGGCACTGCGGCACCATCGACTATATTCAAATGCTTGCCTCCAAATTTCCTTCCCAGCACCATGATATCCCGCAATCGCTGGTTTTCATAAACGAAGTCAGATTCGGAAAGATGCCCGAAAGCCTCATGGACGAAGACACCGGCCAGAACCGGGTCCAGTACGACAGTGTATTCACCACTCGTTGCCCTTGGCGCTGAAAGTAGGTTGGCCGCCCGCAAAGCCATATCCTTCACCTGATCGTGTAAATTATCGATAACGGAATAATCTCCGCTACTGCCCAGACTAATCCCTGCCTGCTGGACATTTCCATTTTCGGAGGCGATTGCCGATAAACGACAATTCAGGTCTATTCTATTCTGTTCTATATAAGCACCTTCCGAGCTGGCAAAAGTAACTTTCTTACTCCCGTCACTATAGCTGATACTGGATGTCTGGATTTTTGGTATGCTGAGAATAATATTATTATATTCGTCAAGCAACTGCTTCTTTACCGCCACCGGCACCGTTATCGGATTTCTTTTGCACTCCGCAGCCACTACATCGATTACAGGATCCACCCGAAAGAACTCACTGGCACTTCTGCCAACCAACCCTGCCTGTTTAACCGCAAGCTCTACCCTTGCCGGCAAGTTATCGATATTGTTAAAGCTAACAAAACCCCAACCGCCTTTCGCAAGCGCCCTAATAT
>CAZEAR010000004.1:10952-23920 GCA_964510365.1 uncultured Dehalococcoidales bacterium
GCTGGATGTCCTGCCTATTTCCTCGAGTTTTTCACCGCGATAAACCAGTCTGGTCGATTGGCTTTCCTCAAGACGAATTTCGACATAATCAGCATCATGCCTTCTGAGGATTTCCAAGAGATCGTTACGCATTTTCAGTAAGTTCTATTTATTGTAGCTTAGCTAAATACAAAGGTAAAGAGAAAAGAATCAAAGGAGTAAAATCCATAAAACGATTTGCTTTAGTTTAAAATGTATCTGTTTAATCTATCCCATAGAAAATCAAAAATATTATCTTAGAAAAGGCTTCTTAAATGGTATTTTCAACATATAAATTATATAATTATTTATGGAGGTTTCGACATGCAATCAAGCCTGGTAAGCAAGATTGAGAAAGCTAAGCGATACGCTGAACAGCCGAATCGGATAAAGATTTCAGACCTTGTAGTCGATTTCCGGGGTGAGCACAGCAATCATACGGTAAGCTATAAGTCCGGAATATGGAATTGCACCTGCAATTTTTTCTCCCAAGTAGGAATTTGCAGCCATACTATGGCACTGCAGCGCCTTTTTAACGAAATGTTGCCGCAGGAAGCCGTTTCAAATATTGTGGGTGACTTATCCAATTAAGCTAACCATGCATCGCCATTAACTCTCCGGCTATTTCAGGGAGATTGGAGAGGATATCTGTCTTTAATATTTGCTATAGCTTCAGCAACCACAAATATAGAACCGGTTACCAGAATTAGATCGTTTTTACCGGCAAAAGAAATAACCCTGGACAGAGCGTTTGATACATCTTCCACTGCACTCACTTCGATTCCCAGCTCAGAAAATCCCTTTACCACTGCCGATATTGATGCAGCCCTGGGATGAGAAGAACTGGTAACCG
This sequence comes from uncultured Dehalococcoidales bacterium, assembly GCA_964510365.1. Classification (GTDB taxonomy): domain Bacteria; phylum Chloroflexota; class Dehalococcoidia; order GIF9; family UBA5629; genus CAZEAR01. Next base: position 11,824 of record CAZEAR010000004.1, read on the forward strand.
TAATATTATCGCTCAGCGATACCAGTTCCTTTGCCATGCCGGCGATATTTTTATCGCATGAAGTACCAAAGATAATAAAACAGTTATCATATTTAAAATATTTTTTTATAGCCTCGACCAGTTTCCTCATCGAATAGTCATTATGCGCTCCATCGACTACCAGAACAGGTTCACGGGTTAAAATTTGAAGCCTGCCAGGCCAGTTCACCTGTCGTAACCCTTCAATTATAGCCTCTTTGGGAACCTGTGAGCCGAGGCCGATTACAGCTTCCACTGCAGCAACAGCCGCCGCTGCGTTTTCAAGCTGGTAATCCCCTATAAGCGGAATAGTAAGATTATACTCATCCATCCATCCTTTAAGCACAAACGACTGATGATCCAGATCGCCGCCGGTCCTGCGCCAGGTGATGTCCTGTCCCACCTGAATCAGCTTCGCCTGCTGTTTCCGACAAACCTCCATGATAACCTGTTTAGCTTCTTCTTGCTGAGGGAAATTCACCACAATGCAACCCGGCTTTATAATACCCGCTTTTTCCCCCGCAATCTCGGCAATAGTATTTCCTAATACCTGGGTATGATCGAGGCTGATCGATGTGATGACACAGACATTGCCATTGGCTATATTAGTAGCATCCAGTCTTCCTCCCAGCCCTGCTTCAAGCACCTGAAAATCGACAAGACATATTTTAAAATAGGTAAAAACCACAGCCGTCAATATCTCAAAAGTAGTCAAATTTCCATAGGCAGCTTCCTCGTTTACCATCTCTACTATAGGCTGCAGTTGCTCGACTATAGAAGCAAATTCAATCTCGGAAATCATTACGTCATCCACTTTGATCCGCTCCCGCAAAGTATGCAGGTGAGGAGAGGTGAACAATCCTACTCTGTAGCCGGCAGAGATCAGTACCCGGTCAATCATTGCAGCCGTACTACCCTTTCCCTTGGTACCGGCTATATGTACCGTTTTTACCCCCAGATGGGGATTGCCCAAAGGAGCCAACAATTTAGCCATTCGCCGTAAATCATAATTGGCCGCAGTATAGGCAATACCGGGTGTTTTTTCATAATCGGTAAAGCCAAGTACGTAGTTCTCCGCTTCAATATAACTCATTGGGAGTATAATTATAACATAGTAAAATGCTATCTCTAACGAATAGTTCTATTCAGTCTTATAATAATTCGCTGTTCCCCTGACCAAAATAATCCATTTCTTTACTACTATCAGAAGCTTTTCAGCAAACATGAATTCATCCATTACCTTGCCTTAAACTCACCATAGAAGTTATAATCCGCATCAACTTATCCATTAGAAATATCAATGGAGTAATAACAAATTGAAGTTGCCGCGGATCAGTATTAACTTATATAAGGTCGTTATAGGAGTATGCTTTTCTTTAGTCTGGGCTAAGGTCATGTATTCCATCTGGGAGCAACCTCCGTATATCACTTTTGTGTGGTTTTACCTCATAATCGGAAGCATAATCCTGAAATGGGTCATTTTTGAGATCGTCGACCGAATTCAACGAAAGAAAATGATCAGAGACATGAGAAAGGAAATGGACGAATCAGATAGAAGGATTGAAGAAATCAATAAGATAGGGAAAAAGAAGAAGAGCTGATAGCTTTAAGCATACTATTTAAGTTATAATTCAATCGAGACACCTATGAAGTTTATCGATAAACTTTTATCTGCCGGCCGCCGGAATAGCAGTCTCCTATGCATCGGACTTGATCCCGATCCCAAACGCATACCCACAGGCATAAGTATCGCCGACTTTAATAGAGAAATAATCGAACACACATCAGACCTGGTATGTGCTTATAAACCAAATTTCGCTTTCTATGAAGCGCTGGGCATAGAGGGTTTAACTATTCTACAAAAGACCATTGAATATATACCCGATGATATTCCCGTAATCGGCGATGCCAAACGCGGCGATATCGGGAATACGGCTAAGGCCTACGCCGAAGCCCTGTTCACAACCTTCGGCTGCGATGCTGCTACGGTTAATCCTTATCTCGGCTTTGATTCTATAGAACCATTCACCAGTTATGAAGACAAGGGAGTTTTTATCCTGTGCCGGACATCGAATCGCGGAGCTACCGACTTCCAGGACCTGACCGATATCGACGGCAAACCTCTATATGAAACAGTAGCCCGAAAATCCAGTGAATGGAATCTCAATGGCAATATCGGCCTGGTCGTAGGCGCCACCTATCCCCGGGAACTGGAAACAATACGTAAAATTTGCCCGGATATGCCGCTGCTCATCCCCGGTGTCGGAGCCCAGGGCGGCGACCTGGAACTGGCCATAAAAAACGGAGCCGACACCAGGGGGGAAAAGGCCGTTATCAATGTATCCCGTCAAATACTTTACGCTTCAAATGGAGCAGATTTTGTCGCAGCCGCCCGCGATGCCGCTCTTGAACTGCGGGAGAAGATCAACTATTTCATTAGCCTGCTTAAGACCGAACGGGAAAGCCGATGATGGAACTGAAGGCCGGCGACATCATTAGCTTGAAAAAAACGCATCCCTGTGGTAGTAATGAATGGCAGGTAATAAATCCCGGAATCGATGTCCTGATAAGGTGCTGCGGATGCAGTAAGCAGGTACTTATGGAAAGAAGTGTGCTGATAAGGCGGATCAGGACGGTGGTTCCAAAAGACAAGCCAGTCGAGGATATTAAAGAGAAATAACGCCCTAATTCCTGTATGATTAAGCAATGATCCGCGGTTTTTTCCATATCGACATCGATGCTTTCTTCGTTTCTGTAGAGCAGGCACTTGCTCCGGAGCTCCGCAACAAACCGGTAATAGTAGGCGGACAACCTGACCGCCGCGGCGTGGTGGCGGCGGCATCCTACGAAGCACGTGCCTTTGGCATTCACTCCGCCATGCCTTTGGCTAAAGCTTACCGCCTATGTCCCCACGCCATTTTTCTTCAGGGCAATTTCTCACATTACAGGGCAGTATCACACAAGTTCATGGAAATCCTGGCTGATTTCTCTCCTTGCTTAGAACCTCTGGGTTTGGACGAGGCCTACCTGGATATAACCGGCTGCGATATTTTCGGTTCACCTCGCCAGATAGCTTCAAATCTTAAAGAACGTATTAAAAAAGAGCTCCAAATCACCGCATCGATAGGTATCGCCGGTTGTAAAGTAGTAGCCAAAATAGCTTCCGATCTGGGCAAACCTGACGGCCTGGTCGAAGTAGCCGCAGGCCAGGAAAAGGTATTTCTATCACCGCTACCAATCAATGCATTACCGGGTATCGGCATAAAAACAGGTCAAATACTTAAAAAGATGGGCATAACTACCATCGGTCAATTTGCAGATTTGCCGCCGGATATAGTTCAAAGGAACTTGGGAAGAGCCGGTACGGTACTTCATCAGCACGCAAACGGCATTGATAATAGAAAAATAGAACTGCCAGGAGAAGCAAAATCAATCAGCCGAGAAACAACCTTTGCCGAAGATACCTCCGATAGCCGTTTCCTCCACGCTATTCTGCGCTATCTTTGCGAGCGCGTCGGAACTCAACTAAGGCAGCAAAATAAATATGCCAAGAGTATTTCCTTAAAGTTAAGATATTCTGATTTCGACACAATAAACCGCAGCCGGACCTCAGAGGAAGCAACTAACTCCGATGATACTATATACACTACGGCAGCCCGAATACTCGATAAAACATTGGCAGGAAAGCAAAAAGAAGTGCGTCTTATAGGGGTGGAGGTATCCAATTTCATGGACAGCAGCAAGCAACTCCGCTTGTTCGACTTCGGGTTACAGCGGCGGGAACGACTGGACAGAGCTATCGATAGTATCCGCAAAAAATACGGATTTAACAAGGTGCAAACCGGACAAACCATTGTCCTTAGAGATATTTTCGAATCAAAGGACAACGGTTACAGTCTGGGGACACCGTCACTTTCGCGTTAGCTGTCTCTGATAAAAAGCCTCGAAATCCAAGGCCTTTTATAACCGACAAGTGAGTATCTCAAGCTGAATATGATATAATCCCAGCAAATTATATTAATCAACAATGAGAACCGAAGCATGGAAGAAATACTATTAGGGATAGCAGCAATAATCATCGGCTACTTGCTCGGTGCTTTTCCCACTGCTTACATCGTCACCAAGCTGCGTAAAGGGATAGACATTCGCGATGTCGATATAGGTAATATGGGAGGAGGCAGTGTCCTGAGGCAGGTGGGCATCTGGGAAGGATCACTGGTCATAATAGTAGATATGGCAAAAGGAGCTGCCGCTATTTTGATCGCTCAGGCTATAGGAGTTTCTTTTCCCTGGGTACTGGGAGCCGGATTTGCTGCCATACTCGGCCATGACTACCCGGTCTACATTAAATTTAGAGGAGGCCAGGGAGTAGCCACCATTATTGGCATTTTTTTCGTTATAACACCGTTTGCTATAGCTGTCCCTTTCCTCGCAATGGGTATTGTATTATTAATAACTAGAAGAAAATTTACCCGACTTCTGTTCGTATCGGTTTGTATCATATCACCGCTATTACCACTATCTGTCTGGTTTATCTACAAATCAGAAATACTTTTATATTATTCGCTGGTAATAGTCATCTTACTGATATTTAAAAACAGGCATAGACTGAAAGAAATAAAAGTATTAAAACCGAGAATTAATAAAATCTAAAAATACTACTAAACTGATAATGAGGCTAAGCGAGCTGTCTACTAATCAGGTTTAATAGATACATATGTTATGAACGGGGCAGGACGCTTACACCCATAACATGGGGTCCTACGTGAGTGCCGATAACAGGGCTTACCTTCATACGATAAATATTTACTCCCGGCATCTGTGATTTTATTCGCTCGGCTAGATTATCGGCCTCCTCCGACGTAGTGGCATCCTCAATAGCCATCTCTTCAACATCGGAAAAGCTTGTGGCAAAATTGTAAAGATAATCCAGCGACTTTGTTCTACCCCGAACCCTGGCTACCGGTTCGGTAATTCCATTTCTTATGGTAAGTATAGGATTAAATTTTAAGGCAGACCCGAGAAAAGCCTGAGCAGCACCGATACGGCCTCCCTTCTTCAAATAATCCAGAGTATCGAATGCTATACGATAATCAAGACGTTTTATGCAACCGTTAACAATATTTATTACTTCATCAATACCGCTTCCGGTCTTTGCGGCTTTGGCAGCAGATATGGCAATCAGCCCTAATCCGGAGACCGCCCATAGAGAGTCGATTACCTCCAGCCTGGCCTTACTTTTTCTTACCTTGCTGCCGGTAACAGCAGCTTCATAAGTGGCACTGAGCTTGGAGGAGATAGTAATTACCAGGACTCCATCGGCGTTCTCTGCAACTCTATCATATACATCGGCAAAAAGCCCGGGGGCCGGAGCAGAAGTGGTCGGCAGATTGCCATTTAACGAAAGCCTCTTGTAAAAATCCTCAGTGGTTAGATCAATACGGTCCCGGTAGACTTCGGTATTCAGGTGCACATTTAAGGGCACAATAGTAATACCCAAGTCGTCAGCTATCTCCTGTGATAGATCAGAGGTACTGTCAGTAATAATTTTTACCGCCATAACAACTAAACCCCCTTTATCTGTTAATGCCCCTAAATGTTGATTTAGATACTATATTGGCTACCGATATACCCAGTATTCCGAGGCATATTTCATCGCCAATGCTAACACTGACAAAGAATACTGTCAATAGGTTTCAGGTATATTTAATAACATAAATATAGAGGCTTGTTTTTATATGAGTGTGAAGTTATAATTAAACTCAATTTTCACTGAATATGAAAACAAAGGAGAATAGTTATGCCGCCATATGCATATTTTAATAAGCAATTCATGCCGCTTTCCGATGCTAAAATCGGAATCCTGACACACGCATTGCATTATGGCACAGGCTGTTTTGACGGTATCCGAGGTCAGTGGGATGCAGAACAAGGACAAATATTTCTATTCCGCGTCGGCGACCATTATCAACGCCTGCATAAAGGTTGTAACATTTTAAAAATCAAACTTCCCTATACGGTTGATGAACTTGTAAAAACAACCGTCGAATTAATACAAAAAAGCGGTTATCAAGAGGATGTTTATATCAGGCCGTTAGCCTATAAAAGCTCCGAACAAATCGGTGTTCGACTGCATAATCTGGAAGATAATTTTTTCATCATCGTATCAACTCTACCAGCTTACCTCGATGCTGATAAAGGCGTCCGCTGTTGTACTTCTTCCTGGCGGCGAGTTGACGATACCATGATTCCGGCACGAGGTAAGATTACAGGTATTTATGTCAACAGCGCACTGGCAAAAACAGAAGCGAATATTAGAGGTTTCGACGAGGCTATCCTGCTGTCATACGACGGCCATGTCTGTGAGGGCAGCGGTGAAAATATTTTCGTTGTCATAGGCGGAAAGTTAATAACACCGCCCAGCTCGGACAATATCCTGCTGGGCATTACCAGGGATACCGTGATGCAGCTTGCCCGAAATGAGCTGGGCGTAGAAACCATTGAAAGGTCCATAGACCGCACCGAATTATATACTGCTGATGAAGCATTCTTCACCGGCACGGCAGCGCATGTGAGTCCAATCACAGAGGTTGACGAACGTCCGGTTGGAGATGGCAAAATCGGCAAGATAACGAAGGAATTACAACAACTTTATTTCCAGGTTATACAGGGCAAGAACCGTAAATACTTTGACTGGTGCACCCCGGTTTATACCAAAGTAAAAACAGCCTGATTTTCCAAAAATAATAAGCCTGATTCTCGGAATCAGGCTTATTCCAGCGGTTTTACAACCCGTAGTTATTCTTTCTCAGCAGCTTTGTCTTTAGTATCCGGCTTAGATTCACCAGTTTGAGCAAGTTTAGCCTTATTAAGCTTCTTCGTTAACCTCGACTTACGCCTGCTGGCCGTATTGGGATGAATCACACCCTTTTTAGCTGCTATATCCAATGCGCTTATTGTAGTCTGTACCGCTATCTGAGCTGATTCAAGATCATTTTCACGAATAAGTTTTTCAGCTCTAACGATGTGGGTTTTGGCAGCGCTTTTAATCGAACGATTTCGCGCTTGTTTTCTTTTCCCCGACCGGACTGCTTTTAACACTGACTTACTTCTAGGCAATATGGTCTCCTTTCTTATTAATTGACACTGGCCTTGCTATAATTATGCCTGATTGCACTTATAACACCGCTTACACCGCGAATTTTGGAAAGTAATTGAGTTAATTCCGGTATATTTTTTATTTCCAAAGTGGCAAATATGGTCGAGTTATCCCCGTGATCTTCCACATTAAGTCCGGATATATTTATCTTTTCCTCTGCAATAACAGTAGTTATATCTCTTAATACGCCAACCCTGTTCCAAACATTTATCTGGACATTAACAGGATATACCTCTTGAACTCGACCCCAATTTACATCAATCAGGCGCTCTTTTTCCGTCACGTTTAGTATATTAACACAATCTTTGCGATGAACAGAAACCCCCTGACTGCGGGTAATAAAGCCAATTATATCATCGCCAGGCAATGGATTACAGCAAACAGCTAGATGAGTAAGCAAATCACCAACTCCTAAAACCTGGACTCCAGATACTTTAAATTTTTCCGGATGTATAATTTTGGCTGCAGGGATGGGAGCTTCCTCTTCTTCTTCCATCAGTTTTATTAGCTGATGGGTTGTAATGCTTCCACTACCGAAAGCCGCCAGAAAATCATCATATGATTCGAAGTTAAGTAAACGTGCTATCTCTTCGAGACCAGGCAATTCTATGCCCAATCGTCTTATTTCTCTCTCCAGAAGCTGCTTACCACGTTCGATATTCTGCACTCGCTCCTGTTTGTTAAACCACTGTCTGATTTTTCCCCTGGCATGTGATGTTTTTACATATCCCAGATCCGTATTCAACCAATCGAGGCTCGGCCCTCTATCGGTTTTTGTGGTCATTATTTCTATTATCTCGCCATTTTTAAGCTCATGGTTTAAGGGTACGAGTTTGCCATTCACCTTAGCCCCGATACACCTGTGCCCCAATTCGGTATGAATCAAATAGGCGAAGTCTAAAGGTGTTGCGCCTCGCGGCAAAGCTTTTATCTCCCCGTTCGGAGTATACACAAAGACCTGATCAATGAAGATGTCTGTTTTGAGTGACTCGAGAAACTGGTCACTATCAAGCTCATTTTGCCATTCAATAAGCTGACGTAGCCACGCTAACTTATCTTCGAACTGGACATCTGCTTTGCCGGATTCCTTATATCGCCAATGTGCTGCAACACCGTAATCAGCTATTCGATGCATATCATGGGTCCGGATCTGAATTTCGAGCGGGACTGCACCCTGACTCAGTACCGTAGTATGTAACGACTGGTATCCATTGTCTTTGGGATTGGCAATATAATCAGTAAACTCCTCAGGAAGCGGATGCCATAGATTATGTATTATTCCGAGCGCTTTATAGCAATCAGACACGGTGTCTACCAGAACACGAACAGCAAAAAGGTCGTGAATGTCACTGAAATCTTTGCCCTGAGCAGAGTATCGTTCAATCTTGTTATACAGGCTATAAATATGTTTCGGTCTACCGAATACCTTGGCTTTAACATTTTCTTTTTCAAGTTCCTGTTCTAAAATTCGAGTAACACTGTTAATGAAATCTTCCCGCTGTGCTCTTCGTGAAGCTATCAAGCGAGCTGTCTTATGGTATTCCTTAGAATCCAGATAACGAAAAGACAGATCTTCCAATTGCCATTTCATCTGCCAGATACCCAGGCGATGAGCCAGAGGAGCATATATATCCAGTGTTTCCCTGGCAATGTTGTGCCTTTTCTCAGGCGATAATGCACCCAGTGTCTTCATATTATGCAATCTATCCGCTAACTTAATAAAAACCACCCTTAGATCATCCACCATAGCAATTAACATCTTCCGCAAGTTCTCAGCTTGAGAACTATGCATGTCCCCTTTAGCAGTTTGTAAAGATAGCCTGCTCAACTTCGTAACGCCTTCAACAAGTTTGCTTACTTCAGAACCGAACCTGGCCTCGATTTTAGTAAAGGGTATACCACAATCTTCAGTGACATCGTGCAATAAAGCTGCCGCCAGTGCTGCCGCATCAAGCTGCAGTTCTGTCAGACTTATTGCAGTCTCCAGCGGATGCTCCATATAAGGGGATCCCGACTTGCGCAGTTGATCTTTATGTGCATTTGAAGCAAACTCATAGGCTGCCTTTACCAGTTCAACTTTATCCGGAGGCAAATATTTTCCAGCCTTTTTTAATAAAGTATCAGGATCCATTTTATATTCACTTACAGGGATTATTATAATGTTAATGTAATTGTAAACACGATGCAAATAATTACCTACTAACGGACATTTTTTACAATTCGGACAATATAGGATAATATTATCAACAATCGATTTCTCTATATTAATAACCAGTATTCGTGCAGTCTCCGCAAATAATCGGTACGCTTGTAGCGTCCGGAGGCAATAATATGACCGTAAAAGTAAAGGTTCATCCATATTTAAGAAGCTTTACCGGCAATCAAAAAGAAGTTGAAGTTGACGGAAAAACGATAGGTGAATGTATTGACAATCTCGATAAGAGATTTAACGGGATAAAGGAACGGCTAATTAATAAACAGGGCGAGATAGAAAGTTACTGGGAAATTTACATCAATTCGGAAAATTGTTTCGATAAGAATTTATCCAGCCCTGTTACAGACGGCGATGAGCTTTCAATTGTAGCTATTATTGCCGGAGGATAATTAGTATAAATCACTCTTGGACAACGATTAAATCGAAACTCATTTAAATCCAATATAATATCTTATATTTGCAAACTACCGGCTCAATAAACCGAATTCCGTTTCATTTATTAAAGGTATATTATTAAAGGTATATGACGATATTTTTACCAATGCAGAGGATTAACAGTTATAATATACTTAATAAATTAAGGAGGGAACAATGAAAATAGTAAAACTGTGTAGAGAAGGTTCCTGTTGTCCCGTAGTTAAAATAATGGACAATCATGTAGAAATCGGAGAGGATAAAAATATTTGCGTTCTTACTCTTGAACAATGGGACATTCTCAAGGAAAAAGTATTAGATAAAGAATTATAAAGTTATTCCAATATATACTATTAAAACATCGTAATATAAATAGGAGAACAACCATATGCCCAAAGTTATCGCAGTATGCAGAAGTGACGAGAAAGGAACCAGAAAGCAGGACATTAGAAGCGGGTATATTAAAGATAATTATGGCCTTGCTGATGATGCTCACGCTGATTGCTGTACTCACCGGCAGGTGAGTTTGCTCGATATGAGTAGTATAAACAAAATGCGAAACCAGGGATATGAAATCAATCCGGGCGATTTTGCCGAGAATTTGACTACTGAAGGAATAGATTTAATATCATTACCGATTGGAACACGTTTATCAATAGGGAAGGAAGCAATTCTGGAAATATCCCAGATCGGCAAAGATTGCCATACCGGGTGCGCTATCTTCCAGCAGATAGGGAAATGTATAATGCCCAAGGAAGGCGTGTTTGCACGTGTTATACATGGCGGTCAGGTTAATGCCGGAGACGAGATTAACGTTCAGCAAGGTAATGATTGACAAACAATTCCTGAAAATAAAATCTGCAATTGTTCCAGATTAAAGATGCTTCTGTTATCAACAGAGTAACCTACATGATTGATGAAAATTCGGAATTAAATAGCAGGATTCAGAATTTCAAGAAGAAACTTGGAGCTATTATCCTGGCCCATAACTATCAACTTGGCGAAGTCCAGGATATCGCCGACTTCGTGGGTGACTCATTGGACCTGAGCCAGAATGCAGCCAGTACCGATGCAAATGTGATAATCTTCTGCGGCGTTCATTTTATGGCTGAAACGGCTGCTATCCTATGCCCGGACAAAACCGTAATACTTCCGGATTTAAACGCCGGTTGCCGCATGGCGAATATGATTACTAGAGAAGAGCTGTGTAATAAAAAGAGGGAACTCCCGGATGCTGCAGTGGTCTGCTATGTCAATTCCGCAGCCGACATAAAAGCGGAATCGGATATTTGCTGCACTTCAGCCAATGCAGTAAAGGTAGTAGAGAATCTGGATGCCGAAAATATTTTATTTATCCCTGACCAGTATCTGGGGCATTACGTTTCAACGAAAACCAGGAAAAATATAGTTTTATGGCCCGGTTACTGTCCTACGCATGCCAGGATACTCCCCGAACATATTATTGAACTCAAAAAGAATTACCCACAGGCAACGGTAGTGGTACATCCGGAATGCAGGCCGGAGGTTATAGCTCTTGCCGATGAAGTTCTGAGTACCGGGGGTATGATAAGATTTGCCAAAAGTGAGAATTTCAAACAAATGATTGTTGGAACCGAAATAGGAATAATCCACAGGCTTAAAAAAGAAAATCCCGGGAAAGCGTTTATCCCGATTTCGGAGCAAGCTATATGTCCGAATATGAAGCTCATTACTCTGGAAAAAATCCTGTGGTCACTGGAAGATATGTCGCCTGTTATAACAGTACCGGAGGAGATACGTATCAGGGCAAAAGCATCTGTAGATAAAATGCTCAAAGTAGGCAGATAATGGACTCAGTAGACAAGGTAGTTGTTCTGGTAACTACAGATAATAAAGAAGAAGCCGGAAAGATAGCAAATATGCTGGTAAGCCATAGAATAGCCGCCTGCGTAAATGTGGTATCTGATATAAAATCCACTTTTTGGTGGCAGGGCAAAATAGATTCTTCGGATGAATTTCTGTTAATAATCAAGAGTAAAGCATCATTACTGTCCAAAATCACAGATCTAATCAGGGAAGTGCACAGTTATGAAGTTCCAGAGATAATCGCCATACCTGTAATCGGTGGAAATGATGACTATTTGAACTGGATAGACAATGAGGTCCAGGAATAAGTTTTTATAAGAAATACTGATTTCAAATATAAACCGGTCATATTCCGACATTTTTCTGGCACTTTCCCTGAACCTAGCAGTATAATCAGCTTGTTGCGAAATGCTTAAAGGAACATTGCTTCGAGGGAAAAGTATTGT
>CAZEAR010000005.1:0-1222 GCA_964510365.1 uncultured Dehalococcoidales bacterium
CTCTCCCCCTTTTCATGCCTATCATTCTTGCCGCAAACATTAACACTATATGGTTTGCCACGATATTCATGCTCAATATGGAAATGGCAACTTTATCACCACCGTTTGGACTATGCCTTTTTGCTATGAAGGGGGCAGCTCCTCCCAGTGTTACCATGAAAGATATATACTCGGCAGCTATACCTTTCTATGTTATGGACATACTGGTTATGGCGTTGTTGATTGCTTTCCCATCAATAGCACTGTGGCTACCGAACAATATGGTTCACTAATCTAAGATAGTAGAGGTTATTTGAAGTATTAAGCGAGTAGACAGAAAGGATAATAATTCTATCAAATTATCGTATTTCCATTTAGCTCATATTAAGCAGAGAGCAAGCAATCGACTTCTTGTGTGTTGCCACCGCTTGATAGTGTCCAATTCTCGGTAAGGTAATATTTAGCCTATATTGTTTGTATAAAGGAGAGGATGTAATGATTTTCAGAGACCTCAGGGATTTTATAGCTCATTTAAAAGATAAAGGTGAATTAAAAAGCTGTCAGAGAGAGGTTGACACTAAAATCGAGATTGCCAAGATTACTGACAAGGCAACCAAGGTAAATGGGCCAGCCATTCTCTTTAATAATGTGAAAGGATTTAAAACGCCGGTCGTTACCGGTTTATTCGGAACGTTAGACAGAGCTTTCTTAGCAATCGATTCCACCGTAGGGGACGGATTTAAAAAAATAGCTCAGGGCCTGGAGAAACCGGTACCATACAAATTGGTCAATGACGGTCCTTGTAAAGAGGTAAAAAAATTTACGAGGGATGTCGATTTACATGCAATCCCTGTATTGTGGCATCACGATAAAGACAGCCATCATTATATAACATCAGCAGTTTGTCGAAGCAAGAACCCCGATACCGGCATTAGCAATAACTCTGTCCACCGGATATCGGTACAAGGTAAGGACCGCCTTACAATTGCATCCAATGCACCACACCAACTGGGTCTTAATATAAGAAAATATTTAGAAAGAGGAAAGGTATGTCCTGTGGCTATGGCAATTGGTACAGATCCGGCGACATTTGTTTGCAGCGTCTGTAGCATTCCTTATGGCGTTGATGAAATCGAATTTACCGGTGGCATTATCGGGGAGTCGATAGAGATGGTTAAGTGTGAAACGATTGACCTTGAGGTACCAGCTACCTCAGAATTGGTAATTGAGGGCGAAATAAGGC
>CAZEAR010000005.1:1232-15421 GCA_964510365.1 uncultured Dehalococcoidales bacterium
AAGAAAACGGGTATGTCGGTAAAACCGAGTATGCTAACGAAGCTCCTTTTGCTGAATACACCGGTTACTTTGGCCGTCAATCTCGTTCTCCAGTAATTCATGTTACGGCTATCTACCATAGAAACGACTATATTTATCACGGTCTAGGCTTAGCTGAACCACCTTCTGAGCATCAAGTCCTTTGTGTTTTTGGAACCCATGGAGGAATTTTTTCTTCTATTACGGATGTAATTGCAAAAGAAAATATTAAAGGAATAAATTCATGCATAGGGGCCTGTGGTTCTGCGGTTATTGTATCGATTACGAAGATGTTTCCCGGTCAAGCTAAACGATTGATTTATGCTCTACTTACACTGCCCGGGTTAAAAAAGGTAACCGTTGTTGATGACGATATCGATGTCTATAATCCGGTAGAGGTCGAATGGGCGGTAACATATAGAGCCGGTGCTGAAGATTACGTAATTACCAGTGAGATACCGGGAATCAGCCTTGACCCAATGGTCACCAAATCAAACAACTTGTTGAGTAAAATAGGCATAGATGCCACTTTACCTCTCCAAGGTGACAAAAGAGGTGTAATAGAAGTCCTCTGTGATTTGGGTCCCGCTCGATATAAGGACTTGGAGAAAATTAAACTGGAAGAATATCTAGATGATTAGCAATGGTTAAATTGCATTCTAAAAAGCGCAACACACACTAACGAATAAAATGTAGAAGGTCGTTATATGCATTCTCTATGTGAAATATCGTGGTTGAGTTAAATTGATTTGAGGTTTAGCAATATGAATATATTAAAGAGGTATCCAAATATAAAACCGGGGGAATCATTATTATCACGCTCCGTTGTAGTTGAAAATCTTATTTTCCCCTCCAGTATGGTTGGAATAAATCTAGATAGCGGTGAAGTTAGTTCTGACCGGATAGAAGAGCAAGTCACTACGTCAATGCATAATCTGGAGGCAGCCCTAAAAGAAGCTGGAAGTTCCTTGGACAACTTGGTTAAAATCTATGTTTTTCTAAGAGATATGACCGAATGCTCACGAATGTGGTCTGCCATGCTAGAGTATTGTCAAAAACATGCTAGTACATTGGTTAAGGAACCACCTGCATTTACTATTAGTGAGGTAGTAGCCCTGGCAAAACCCGAATATAAGGTTGAGATAGATGCAATAGCAGTTATTTCAAAACAAAAGCCCGGATGGGAAATGAAGAAATATCCGATGTATCGTAGTGGCATAAAGCAGGTTTATCCCAACATTAAGCCAGGTATGGCATTCGTGTCCGAATCTGTAGTCGTAGGTAACATGGTTTTTCTTTCTGCCATGGATGGTGCCAATCCTGATACCGGCAAGATCGAAACCGGTGTCTTTGAGGAACAGTGGCAAATTGCTCTTGAAAAAGTAAGGGCGGCGATGGACAGAGCCGGCAGTTCGTTAAGCAACGTTATTAAGACCCTGCATTTTCAGTGTAAGACAGAATCACTTCTTGTAGGAGCTCAGGACGTTTCGCACGCGCATAGTCCTTCTTCTGACCGACTATGGAAGACAGAGCTATTATATTATGAGGAACATGCTCCTTTCCTGCTGGAAGAATTTCCAGCGAGCACGTTCCTTAAAGTTCCCGCGCTACCTGATCCTAATTCCAAAGGTCAAACCGATGTTATTGGAGTCGTCTCTAAATTCAAGCCCGGTTGGGAGATAAAAAATTATCCTACTTATATCGGTAGAAGAGGATTTACCAGACATATTGGTGATATTAAGAAGTATTATGCTAATTCTGTAAGAGTCGGGAATATAATTATCGTCTCAGGGCAGACGCCGGTAGATAACTATACGGCCAAAATTGAGACAGACGATTTCAAAGAGCAAGCTCTGGCATCATTGAGTAATCTAAAAGAAGCGTTGGAGGAAACCGGAAGTTCATTGGACAACTTGATAAAAACGCATATACTCATCCCTGATCCACAGAATTTGCCGGTATTTCGGAAGGTTGAGTTAGAATTCTTCCAGAAATATGCGCCTGGGTTAGTCCAAGAACCACCAGCCAGCTCTGTGATTCACCCACTTAATCTGGCCAGCCCTAAACTCTATATTGAGATAGAGGCCATAGCATACCTACAACGATAGTTCTGTAAGTATACAAATTTTCAAAAAAATATTTAGGAGGAAATTTAGTGAAAAGGATAGTATATCCCTTAATTTATGCAGGAAAGAAGCAACAGTTCGCCCGCTCGGTAGCTGTCGGTAATTTACTTTTTTTATCAGGGATGAGCGGACGTACCATGGAGACGGGAGAGGTTTCCTCGGATAATGTAGTCGATCAGATGATTGTGGCTCTGGATAAGGTTAGAGCAGCTTTAATAGAAGCTGGAACATCTATGGACAATATCGTTAAGACCGTCATCTATCTTAAAAGGACAGAAGATTACAATATTATGAGACAAACAGAGAGAGAATATTGGGAAAAGCATGCCCCCATGCTTTTAACGGCCCCACCTGCTAGTACTTTTATGCAACCAGTTTCTCTCAGCAAACCTAATATGCTCATAGAAATAGATGTAATAGCTTTAATACCTTAAAAGACCTGTCTGTTTAAACAAGGCCTAAATTATGGAAATGCATTGGAGGGATTTAAATTATGTCAGAGAGCACTTTTATTAACTGCGCTAACGGTGGTGCCGTTCGTGTACATGTTAAAGATGGTAAGATAATCCGTATCCGTCCCCTGGTATTAAATGATACGGATGCCCCATCCTGGACTATAAAAGCGCATGGTAAGAGTTTTACACCATTACGTAAATCTTGTCTACCGGCATATGTTCATTCTGAGAGAGCAAAAGTCTACTCAGACAATCGAATTAAGTATCCCATGATGAGGGTAGATTTTGATCCAAAAGGTGAGCGGAATACAAAGAATAGAGGCAAATCAAATTATAAAAGAATAAGCTGGAATGAAGCTCTTGATATAGTTGCCGGAGAGATGAAGCGTGTCAGGGAAAAATATGGCCCGGCAGCTATAACATCCCTTTCCTCTTCGCATCATAACTGGGGTAATATTGGTTATCGCGCGTTCACCTGGTCAAGATTCTTTAATACAATAGGATTCACTGAAATTATACATAATCCAGATACCTGGGAAGGATGGATATGGGGCGCAGCCCATGCGTACGGTTTTCAATGGAGACTGGGTATACCTGAGCAGTATAACCTGTTGGAAGACGGATTAAAAAACTCCGAGCTGATTGTTCATTGGGGAAATGATCCTGATTCCACGCATGGCGTATATGGCGGCAACGACTCCAATATCTGGCGTTTGTGGCTGAGAGATTTGGGCAAAAAAACAATCGTTATCGATCCGTTCTGCAACTATACCGCGGTTGTACTGGCTGATAAATGGCTCGCGCCACGGCCGGGCACTGATACGGCACTGGCACTTGCTATTGCTTATACCTGGATTATAGAAGGTACATATGATAAAGAATATGTGAAGAATCGCACACTGGGTTTTGGCGAGTTCAAGGCATATGTCCTGGGAGAGACCGATGGCATACCCAAAACTGCGAAATGGGCTGAGGAGGAATGTGCAATTCCAGCAAGAGATATCGTGGCTCTGGCCAGAGAGTGGGCTTCCAAGAGGACGGCTCTTTCTGCTGGCACCCGAGGTGGTGAATCCTCCATATGTAGGCAAGCATATGCCACGGAATGGGCGAGGATGATGGTATTGCTTCAGGCAATGCAGGGTCTAGGTAAACCGGGCGTTAGCATCTGGGGCACTACCATGGGCGTTCCTTTTAATGATCTAAACTTTCCGGGGTATGCTTCTCCTGAACTCCACGCCATTGCCGAAAGCAGGCCAATCAATCCGGTAAAACAGCGCTTATATCGTTTACTGCTACCCGAGGCAATACTTAATCCTCCAATAGAATGGTATGGCGATACCCCGCTTAGTAAATCTCTCGAGCAGCAATTTGTGCATAACAAATATCCTATGGAAGGCTGTCCGGAAGTAAAGTTGTTTTATCGTTATGGTGGATCTTCAATCGGCACAATGACGGAAACGCACAGATGGGCGAAAATGTATCAGAGCCCCAAAATAGAGTTCGTAGTGAATCAGGACTGTTGGTGGTGTACCGAAACCAAATTCGCTGATATTATTTTGCCGGCTTGTACTAATTTTGAACGTAATGATATCAGTGAATGGGGGGGCTCCGGCGGCTATTCGCACCATGGCTTTATTTCCTGTAATCACAGGATAATCATTTATCAGCAGAAATGCATCGAACCGCTGTGGGAGTCCAGATCTGATTATGATATCTTTACAGATTTGGCAGAGAGGCTGGGTGTTAAAGAACAATATACTGAAGGTAATACATTAGAGGATTGGATTGAAAAAGTATTCAAATCCACTGATCTATCTAAATATATCTCTTTTAAGGAGTTAAAGACCAGGGGTTATTATGTATTGCCAATACCCGAAAATTGTAAACCAGCTACAGCTTTGCGCTGGTTCTACGAAGGCAGAGACTGTGATACCCCAGATACTCCCAATCCTAAGATCAATACTACTCAAGCACATGAACTGGGGACCTACAGTGGCAAGGTTGAGTTTCTGTCACAGAGCTTGCTGAAGCACTTCCCGGATGATGATGAAAGACCACCACTGGTAAAGTATATTCCCAGTTGGGAAGGTCACCGTTCCAAGTTGGCAAACAAATATCCTCTACAAATTATCTCGCCTCACCCGAGAATGTCTTTCCATACTCAGCATGATATGCGTGCAGAATGGATGGGTGAATTACGATCAAACCGTATAAAAAAAGACGGCTATTACTGGCATGTTCTTCGCATTCATCCCTCGGACGCCGAACCGAGGGGGATCAAAGATATGGATATAGTTAAAGTGTATAACGATCGCGGTAGTGTGTTGCATATCGCTGAAATTACGGAAAGGATTAAGCCTGGTGTTTTGCATTCCTTTGAGGGTTCTTCCATTTATGATCCGCTTGAACCAGGCAACTCGGATAGTCCTGATAGAGGAGGCTGTATTAACCTTATTACTCCGAAGCGCATGATCTCGAAGAATGCTCCCGGTATGGCGCCTAACTCTTGTCTGGTAGAAGTGAGTAAATGGGAAGTCTGTTAAAAATTCTACAACTGGAGGTATAAAATAAATGGCTAGATATGCAATGGTAATAGATATTACGAAGTGTAGCGGATGTTATAGCTGTTTAATGGCTTGTAAGGATGAATATTGTGGCAATGATTATCTCCCATATTCAGCAGCACAACCAAATACCGGTCAATTCTGGATGGAGATCAATGAAAAGGAGAGAGGAAAGTATCCAAAAGTTAAGGTAGCTTATACTCCAATACCCTGTATGCAGTGTGAAAATGCCATATGTATACAGTTAGCTCAAAATAGTGCAATTTACAGGCGAAATGATGGGATCGTTATAATTGACCCCCAAAAAGCAGAGGGGCAGAAGGATCTGATTAACTCTTGTCCCTATAGAGTAATTTACTGGAACGAGGAAAAGAAATTACCGCAGAAATGTACATTCTGCGCTCACCTCTTAGATATGGGCTGGAAAGAGCCCCGCTGTGTGGAAGCATGTCCTACTGAAGCGCTTGTTTTCGGCGACTTGGATGATGCCAACAGCGTCGTATCCAGATTGATGACTGCTGGTAACGTTGAGGTAATGCATCCTGAATATAAGTTAATGGAAAAAGTAAAGTATATCGGACTTCCAAAGAGGTTTGTTGCGGGTACTGTTGTTTTCGGTGATACCGATGAATGTGGAGAAAATTCTAAAATTACATTGGAGGGAAACGGGGAGAAAAAGGTAATCAAGGCAAATAATTACGGTGATTTTGAGTTCGATGATTTGACGACAGATAAGATATATAGTGTGAAGATTGAATATCCTGGATATCAATCACAAAAGATTGCCGTCAAAACTAAGACCGATGTATATGTTGGTAATATAATACTAAACAAAACTGCCTCTAAAGGTAAGAAATAACTTCATATACCGGGGATGTAATCCAGTATATATAAAGTTCGTAGATATAATTGGCCAATCTGTTTTTGAAATGGGCCTATTAATCTGGCAAGAGAGGCTAAGTCTAGAGTGTTAATGAATTACAGATAATGAAAGTTTTCTAAAGAGGTAAAATAATGCTATCAAATAACAAGAATGAATCCGTGATTCAACCAAACCCTAATACTATTATCAGGGAGATGAACCTTGAGATCCCGTTACTTGGATTTTATGATGCTCCGAACCCATCTCCCTTTGAACCATTGATTAGAACTAAGCCCGGCACACGTATCTGTATTTTTGCTTATTACAAAAGATGGCTCCGCGGCGACACACTTCATCTTACAAAGGAAAATCACGGGGGTTGTGCCGGATGTGGTAACTGGCTTTTTAACGTCATGACAAGGTCATATGAAGACTATATCAAACTCCTTTGGGAAATATCCGGGATAAGATCATCCAGGGAACTCACGGAACAATGGTTTAATAGCCAAAAGCGCTATAGTCCCGAATATCCTAATATCTTTATCGGTCCCCTTAAGCCTGACCAATACAAATATCTTAAAAGCGTTACCTTTTTTATAAATCCAGATCAACTAAGTATGCTTATTGCGGGCGCACGATATGAAAGAACATCTTCGAGCCTTTCACCTATTATCACTCCTTTCGGCTCCGGATGTGCACAACTTGCTACACTATTTGATGACTTAAATGAACCGCAGGCAATTATTGGTGCTACAGATATTGCAATGCGTCATTTCCTTCCGCCGGATGTTCTTGCTTTTACAGTAACCAGATCGCTATTTGAGCAAATATGTAAACTGGATGAAAAAAGTTTCCTCTATAAAGGGAATACGAATAATCTTAAAAAAGTGCGGGCTTATAAAGCTAAACACCATGACTATTCTTAGTACCTGAATTATTGCTTTGAATGTGCTGATATTAAGGAGTCCTATAGACAGTAACCCGATCAATATTTTAAGCAGGTTTGGAGATAATACATATGAAAAGGGCAGCATTAGCTATTGAGTTTGTCTGCATATAATCTTGCAAAGGAGAGTGCTTAATGTTCACTAAAAAAGACATTACCTCTGTTCTTGACGGGCTGAGAGTCCTGGATGTTTCGCAGGTTGCGGCAGTACCCCTGGCGGCGCGGCTTCTGGCTGATTTTGGAGCTGATGTAATTCACATCGAACATCCGATAAGAGGCGATTCATTCCGACAATATCAGGCTGGAATTGGCGCAGGCACAAGCGGAGCCCCATCTAATATTAACTATAACTGGGAAAACTATAACCGTAACAAGAGAAGTTTAGCAGTTGACCTATCCCGGAGGCGCGGCAGAGAGATTATGTACAATCTGGTCAAAGGAGCAGATGTTTTTCTGACCAATCTAAGACAATTTGAATTGCAGAAGTTCGGGATGGAGTATGAAGCTCTAAACAAATTAAACACCGGATTAATATATGGATCTCTCAGCGGTTACGGTAAAAAGGGGCAGGAGAAAGACGCTCCAGGCTATGATCAAACTGCATACTGGTACAGGGCTGGAATTCCACACGTAATCTTTTGGCCGGATGAGGAACCACCTCCTTTTCAAACCGGATTCGGGGATAATGTAGCTGCTTTAGCTCTGGCTTTCGGGGTGATGACTGCCTTATTCATACGTGAAAAAACCGGATTAGGACGGGAAGTAGACCTTTCCCTTTTCCAGATGGGTGTCTTCGTCAATTCTTTCAACATCAGTGGAACTCTTACCACAGGTAGGGATTCTAATGAATGGAGCCGGCCTTCGAGAGAAAACTTTCCCAATCCACTGGCAAATATTTATCAAACAAAAGACAATAGATGGCTTAGTATCGTTATGCTGCAGCCCGATCGCTACTGGTCAAAGTTCTGCAAAGCTATCGAAAGGGAAGACTTAGAAAACGACTTGAAATTTAAGTCATTCGATTTACGAAAAGAGAATCGTGTCTCATTGTTTCATATTCTGGAGGAGGTATTTCGCTCTAAGCCATTAGTTGAGTGGAAATCCCGCTTCACAGAAGCAGGCATACCCTTCGCACCGATGCAGAATCTCCTTGAGGTTATTCAAGACCCTCAGGCTATTGCAAATGACTTCTTTTTCACCGTTAACCATCCAAACTACGGCGAGATGAAGTTGTTAGCCAACCCGGTCCATCTAAGCGAGGCTTCTAATAAACTTTGGAAGCCTGCCCCTGAGCTAGGGCAACATACCGAGGAAATATTGTTAGAAACAGGTTACACCTGGGAAGATATCACGGCTCTCAAAGATGAAGAGGTAATATAAATGCTCTGGCAATAATTTCTTTCCATAGACGAATATAGGTGCATCATATAGTATTAAAAACCCATAAAAGCCCTCTATTTAACGGTATAACGCAGAAAAAACAGTATTCGGGGTAATATCAGTCAGGATTATTTGCTTCTTGACTGATCCTATGAATGAAATTTTTGTTCAAAAAGCCCTATTTTTAGACTTGATTGATCGATCATTTCTACGAATTTTCGGCAAGAAGGTATATTAAAAAATTTTTTACCATGTTCCACTGCTTCAGGCATGCTATTCCAATGAACAATATCTATCCATTGATCTTCTATATCTTTCAATAATTCGCGATCGATAAAACCTTTTTCTTTTACCAAGTCAGGTAGCATAGCTTCAGCCGCATTTAGGAATTCTTTTTCATCTATTCCTTGACACAATTGGAATTGTACCACTTCTATAATATAATTAGTACTCATTTGAATTCTCCTTACAATACCCGTTCATTAAGAAACCGCAACGGTATTAATAGTCCGTATCAGCATCTGGAGCTACTACATATAGTTTGCTTTTCTATATATATCTCTCCTCTTTTCAATTACTTGGCGTCTTATCTGTTCCCACATCTCGATGTTTCCTGATGTCTTTCTGTTCATTAAGCTGTTCCTTGGCCACATTTCTGTCTCATATACTTTGCTGAAAATATCATTCGGCATAAACACCATCCGTGATATAAATGCTGACTCTTCTCGATAACGTCGTAAAGAATTTAAATTTATTTCGCTAGCTACAGCTGTTTCTCCTGACGTATTCACTTTAGCTATAATTCTACCTGCATAATCGATTATTTGTGACCTGCCAGGTCCTTGCTGTTGTGGAAATCCTGGAGCAAAGATAGATGCCCAATTGGACTCAATTAGATAACACATATTTGCAAATGCATTGAACCTACTAACCAAGGTCATAGAATCTTGTGGCTCTGTCATAAATGGCTCTAGCCAGGCGTTAGGTCGAACAATTATTTCTGCACCATTCATCATTAATCCCCTTGATATCTCAGCATATTGACCCTCACCACATATTTGAAAACCTATCTTACCAATCTCGGTATCGGCAACAGGGAAAAAAGAGTCCAGACTATCTCCGAACTTATTAATGAACCAGTCATATGCATCGCCTGGAGCAGTAGATGCAGATTCGGCTATCTTGGTAGTGACGATTTTATGATGTTTCAAAATTACTTCCCCGCTAGGAGCAATTAAAAAGCCGACACTGAAAGGTTTTTTGGGAAAATCCGAATACTCAGTCCAAGCATGTGCAGCGATATATATATTTAATTCTTTGGCCTTTTGTCCTAATAGCTCAGTTTCTTTTCCTGGAATATCGATAGCGACACCATTCCAGCTACCATCTGGATTACTCGGAATACCGTGTAGACCGAATTCAGGGAAAACAACTAATTTACAGGATGCTGCAGTCATCTGGCTAATAAGTGGAATTTGAAAGTCCAATAATTCAAGAAGCCTCCTTAGATTCTTGTCATAGATTTCACTCCTGCTATTACAAAAACACACATTTGGCTGTAATCCCATTACACTGAAATAGTCATACTTAGCCATATTAAGAATTCACCTCCCTTATTCAAAGCGAGAATTCATCCGATGCGCCCTTACTTTCTTCAATTTTGTCCAATCAGCTTTATAAAGAAAACAATTCCTATCTAATTCACAGAGTTTCTCAAACAATGGTTTTGTAACCGTATAGGACAGCATATCGAATGGAACGTATTTTCGCATTGCTATATCAGTTGTACCTACAATAGCTTGTTCGCTGCTGAGATCATCAAACAAAGTTACCATCTGCATACATGCAGATCCGAATGGGGCAATAGTAGGAAATGATTCAATTGGTGATTTGTTATATTGAGTTCCAGTAATGAGCAAGCTCAACTGGTCTGGATTAACAAAAAAGGTTATAGTTTTTAGGTATTCATATTCATCTTTTTTAAGTGGACCAATGAATATATCACCATATTTTGGATTATACCGCGCTTGATAATCAAACCACTTCTCCATTAATTCGGGCGATGATTTAAACCCTTCCTCAAGGTATAAAAAATTAATGTAGTTATCACGCTTCCATGTCATAATATTAAAAATCCAATTACCACATCCCGCACAGCCGAAATTTTCCCTATTAAGATGTAATGTTTCCCCGGTAAGCCATTTTTTAAAGAAAGCATAAATGCATACATTTTTACCTGGTCTAGGTTTGACAAGTGGTTCAAAAGAAGTAATATTTGGGGAATCATAGAATCCAATTAAAGGAAAAGACATATCTAATTGTTCAAGTAGGTTTGATGGATCAGGCCACATATATACCCCCTTTTCAGACTTTGTGTATTAATCAATCTACAAAACACGATTAATCTTTATGTGCCTTTATTACTTAATTTGACCTGGCAACCATAGCGCGATTTCAGGAAAAGCAATAATGAGAGCCATGGCAATTATTTCAAGTGCCATAAATGGAATTGCAGCTAGATATATATCCTTTAACGTGGTATCTGGAGGGGCCACTCCTTTCATTACAAATAAACTCAAACCAAAAGGAGGGGATATTGATGCCATGGTTAGATTTATTAGCATCAAGACGGCAAACCATACTTGATCAAATCCTAGATTATTTACAACCGGCATGAAAAGCGGGATTGTAATCATTATGATGGAGCCTTGCTCCATAAGTGCACCCATAACTAGCACAACAAATTGCATACCAACAAGAACAAGAATAGGATGTAATGGTAAACTTAAAATAAATTGAACAAAACCTACACTGGCACCGCTACGAGCAAGTATCTGACTAAAAGCTGTTGCTCCAACAAGTATGAGGAGTATCATACCTGAGATACTAATCGTACCACCTAAAGTCCTTTTAATCATATCCCAATTTAATTTTTTATATGCTGCTGCTAAGACGAAACAACTAAGCGCACCTGTCGCTGCTGCCTGTGATGGAGTTGCGACACCCAAAAGAATTACACCTATTACCATGAAGACGATAAATCCGATTGGAAGGACATGTTTAATGAATGCTGACATTTTTTCTGAAATAGAAGATGACTGAACATCATATGAAGGAGCTAGCTCCGGCTGAATTTTACATCTTATTACGATATACATAATGTAAAGTGAAGCCATAAGAAGTCCAGGCATTATTATGCCCATCAATATACCGCCAATTGATATTAAAGCAACAGCACCAAGAAAAACGGCAAGACTGCTGGGTGGTATCATTATTGCTAGTCCACCGCTTCCTAAAATAGGCCCTATGGTCATAGGTTTCTTATAACCCCTCTTTGCCATTTCAGGTACAAGTGATGATCCAAGCATAGCAACACTTGCAAAGTCTGCTCCAGTTAATGTTGATAATAAAGTCCCACCTCCAACAGCCATTAAACTCAATCTTCCAGGTATTCGACCCATCAATTTATCTAATGCATCCATCATACTTGGAAATACACCGGCTTGAAATATTATCTCACCCATAAGAACAAAGAGAAGCAATGGTAATAAAGTGAATATGGTTACAGATTCACTCATGGCGACAGTTAAATACCTTAAACCATTTTCTCCTCCGTAGTAATAGAACATACCGCCGACACTTACTACCATGAAGCATAGTGCAACCGGCATACCAGTTACCATTAGGATTATCAAAATACCTAATATAACTACAAGAGCAAATAACCAGTCCAACTTTATTTAACCTCGTTAACCAAATATACTTAAAAATGATTATGATTTACTATTTAGTAACTTTATTAAGTGATTGAATACATTGTTGATAAATTGGATGAATAATAGAAACATACCGGCAGGAATAACCCATAGAACAAATACATTGGGTATATTTAGGAATGAGGGTATATAAGTACCCTTTTGATAGTGAATCCATGTAGCTTGACTACTATACCAAACAATAATTATACATACGATCGCACTTATAATGGATGTACAAAAATTGACTAGAGTCTGAGCATGAGGAGATAAACGATGCAAAAATATGTCCATCCTAACATGACCATCATGTTTCATAATCCATGCAGCAGATAAAAATGTTATAAACAATAGACCAAACTCAGTAATTTCCACAACCCAAACTATAGGCCTATTAAAGAAAAATCTCATAGCAACTTCTACACTAACTATGAGCATACTAAATACCAGTATTATTGCCGCTATAATCGCGGACACCTTATTTAACCAATCAAATATATGAGTGATTTCTTTAAAATACTTCACTATAATTACAACTTTTTAGTAAATTAGCTTATTGTCTTGTTCGGTTTATATATGATGTAACTACTTATTGCCTTCTTTATTAATGTTCATAATCGCATTCAACGAGGTTATTATCAATATAGAATACTTGTACGGTATTCAAATATATCTCGATCTAAGGAGTGAAGGATCCATATTTATCCAAGCCATATTCTTTCCACCTTTTAGACAGTAATCTTTGAAGTTCTTCACTGGGTTCGATCTTGGGAGGTTGTTTTTTGCCGCCCCATTCATCACGTGGTTTAATATCCGGTGAGCTGGGCCATGTTGCGTCAATAATCATTTTATCTGTAAATCCACTAAGTTCTTTAGGTACAGATGGATCCAGCCCAGTTCCGCTTTCATTATGAAAGACGTATAAATCTCTACAGGCTTGAAACCTGATGTTAACAGCCCAAAGAATTCTTTCCATATCGAAGACGTCAATGTCATCATCCACAACGATCACATGTTTCAAGTATCTGCCCACCCTATTGCTCAGAAGCAATCTGGCAGCATCAAGTGCTTGGCTTGGATAGCTCTTCTTTATCGATATAGCGGCAAGTAAATACGGATCGGTTTTAACCGGGAAATTAATTTTTCTAACGCCCGGAAAACCGGAACGTTTAAACATCATATGCGCTTCCGCTGCATATGTAATAGAAGCTACTACTCGTTGCTCATCGATAGGTTCTTTATATGCCGTACCCCGTAATATAGGGTTATTACGGTGAGTAATACATTTAATCTTCATTATGGGTGTTTGTTTAATACCGCCCGAAAAATAACCGGTATGATCTCCCCATGGTCCTGCCAGTTTCCTTTCGAATGGTAGTACTTCACCTTCAAGAACAATTTCCGAATTAGCCGGAACCTCGAGATCAACTGTCTCACATTTGACTAATTCCAAGGGTTTACCTCTTAGAGCACCAGCCATGCACCACTCATCAATATCTCCTGGGAACGGAGTACCTGCAACTAGCATACAAACTGGATCGGTGCCGATAGCGATAGCTATCGGCATAGGTTGATTTAATTTTTCATATTTTGAATACATGAGCCCAATATGAGCATATGGGACTATATGAACATTGCATGTATCTTCGTTTATCACTATGATTCTGTAAGGGCCGACATTCCGCCAATTTGTGTCTGGATCTTTGGTGACTACCTGCCCCCACGTTCCAATAAACCTCTGACCCGCTAATTCATCCCACCACGGAACCGGAAATTTCAATACGTCGATATTATTCAATATCTTATTTTCTTTGCATGGACCGTTATTGATCAGCTTTGGCTCAATCGGGTGTTCAAACCTCTTAATAAGTTCCTCGATTATGCTCGGTTGATTTAATTCTTCCTCTATTCCTAAAGCTAATCCTATTCCAGACATTGTGTACATTGCATTGGTAAATACAGGACTTTCATAGTCCTTGATATTTTCAAAGAGAAGGGCAGGGCCGGTCGGATTTTGATACATCGTCGCTGCTATGGCTCCAAGTTCAAACTTCCAATCTACCTGAGCCTTTATACGGGCAAG
>CAZEAR010000005.1:15431-23861 GCA_964510365.1 uncultured Dehalococcoidales bacterium
AGCTTCCCTTTTTCATCAAGGACATTAATAAAGCTTCTTAAGTCGTTAATCTCATTACTCATTTAACTCCCTGCCTTTCCGCGTTATCCATAAATACATATTTATTATCCATAACGGATATCATCCATTGATTTAATATTTTCCGGTTCTCCATTTATTAATACTTTTTTTGCGGTGTGCATGGACCTTTTCGTAGTCCTTGTTATAACCTCACCATCAACCATTACCATACCTATGGTTGGTTGATCGCCGATTTGTATCGCTTCAATCGCATTACTGCCAACCGATCCTGTGGGCGCATCTATAACTATAATGTCGGCTTGTTTCCCCGGTTTAATAATGCCTGTGTTTAATTTATACGCTTTAGCAATATTGCCGGTGGCAAATGCCAGAGCTACTTCTCCTTTAATGGTATTTAAAGAGGATATTTGAACAACAAGTCGCAGGACACCACAGGGTACAGCTCCAAACCCTGTGGGGCTATCCGTTCCGACTGTTATTCTGTGTAATTCATGGCGCTTCTCCAGCAAATCAACGGCATAGTTAAGGGCTTTGGGATTCCCATTCAATATCAGCTCCAAATAACTATTACAGTTGGCAGCTATTTTTTCCATATCTGAAAAAGAACAGGCTGTTGGACCTCCATTAAAATGAGCGATTATATCGGGTTTAAGCGCAATTATATTGTCAGTCGTTAAACCCGAAGAACCGGGTATTGACTCCGGCCCGAAGTGAACAGGGATAACGAAATTCTTTTCTTTTGCTGATTTAACCAAGGGTGACAGCTGGTTGATGTCCTTTAATCCACCTAATCCAATTTCGGCGAAAAGCCACACTCCCTCTTTGGCCAATTCTTCAATATCGGCCTCTGTTATTCCTTTTTCAAGTAGAATTGCACCGCAATATGCTTTGATACCGCCCGGTCGATATTTCCTGAACATTCTGTTTGCTAAAATTGCTAAAGCCTTCTCTCCCACTACATCACGTGATAAACCCGGTAAGTTCTGTTCCCCTTGTGATATAAGTGTCGTAACTCCACAATGAAGTGCACTCTCCATCCAACCTATAACCTTTATACGAGGTGCCCAATCACCTATTACCGGATGTGTATGTGCATCAATTAACCCGGGACAAAGAGTCATACCTTGAATATCGATATCCAACTGCACTTTTTTGTTTTTCAGGTCATCATATCGGCCAACGCTTTCAATTACGTCTCCGTTGATTAATATTGCATCCGCATTTAATACGGGTTTATCAATATCGCCACTTATCAGCGTCCCTATATTATGAATGAGAATATGTTTTTGTCCCTTTTGATTGTTAAAATTCTTCATTAGTTCTCGTTTTATCTCCTTTATTCCTTCATTCTTATCTCAGGGAAAACGATAGAAGTTTTAACAACCTCCAACATCCATAGAAATTGCCAGCAATTCCGGGTATTGTTTTGACACATATTCGAAACCAGCTTCGAATGCTTTCGTAAATTTCTCTCGCTGCCATTTATGTACGAGCTTATCGATAGTTTCTCGAATCCGCAGCAGCGAAACCGGGACCCTGTTGGTTGCCATTAAAGCTCCAAGCATAACAGCGTTGATTAGATAATAGCCTCCCACTTCAATGGCCATTGAAGCAGCGGGGACCCTTACAATGTTTTTAGTTATCTTCATCAGTAGATCGATACTCTGTTCCGGAGTGGGGTATTCCTCCATGCCAGGTGGAAGGACCGTAGCTTTAACGTCCCACATATTCACTATTACCATACCATCAAGTTCTAAATAATCTGCCGCACTTCTTGCGGTTTCTCCAGCCAGCATACCGACCATGAGATTACAACTGCCTTTTTTAATGAATGGATTAACAAAGCCTTTACCGAATCGCAAAAAACATATCTCAGGAGTTACATCCTGAACTTGAAATGTTTCGTCAACCGCCTCAAATCTAACTCCGTCCATAACTGCGGCTTCACAAATTATCTGGGAAATTTTTGACGGATTTTGCAACACCTGTCCCACCAGCATTAAGTTCAGCACATTGTCATCTTTTACCATAGTATTATGCCTCCTTCACCACGATGGCCTGAATTGGACACACTTGAGCACATAAACTGCAACCAACACAAATATATGTATCTATATTGGCCTTGCCATTTCTCCAGTAGACTGCCGGACATCCCATTTGATTCAGGCAGGCTTTACAGCCAGTGCATTCACTCGTAACTTCATATTTCTTGAGGATATCTCCCTTAAACTCTGCCTTTTTCCTGGCAACACAGGCACATTCCGATCTGCAAATCACCACCCTTTGTCCTGGCATTGTTAAGGCTTCCTCTAAAACCTTTATCGCTTCATCCAGCTTGAATGGATCAATCACACGAACAAAATCAGCCTTCAGCGATTTCACTACCTCTTCTATCTCAATCATTTTTGTTTGTTTACCTAATTGGTCAATTCCTATCATAGGTCCAGGTGGATGACCTGAAGCTGCTGTAATCCTATTGTCACAAACAATAACCAGAATATCTGCCGGGTTATAAGCAGCATTCATTATGGGAGAAATCCCGGCATGCAAAATAGTGGAATCACCTATCAGGGCGACTATTTTCTCATCAACACCAGAATGGAAAAATCCATTAGCTAACCCGACACTGCAGCCCATTGAAAAACAAACATCCCCCAAAGACGTGGTATCTGAAGGATCACCCTTGGACCACGGAGGCAAAGCGGCTTGAGCATAGCAACCAATATCGGTCATACACATATATTTACCCTTTGTTCGTTTCATTGCTTTTTTAGTTGCGTAAAAAGTAGCCGCATGCGGGCAACCACAGCACATAATGCACCCCAGGTCACGTGAAGGTATCTTTTCTTTTATTTCTTTTCTTGCTTCTTCTCTACCCAGCACCGGCATCTCATATTTTTTGCCAGACAATTCACTGAGAACCTTAATAACCTTTTCAATCGTATACTCACGAGTTATGGGTAGAGTTCCATCAAGTTTCCCCAATATATCCACCTTGGCCCCGTATTTGCCTGCTATTCTGGTAACTTCCTCCTCAATGAAGGGATCTAATTCCTCAAAAATTACGACCTTGTCCACTTTGTTAAGAAGCTTCCTGACTTTTTCTTCCGGTAGTGGGTATGACATGCCGATTTTCAGTAAATTTATCTGATTAGCTAAGCCCAGTTCAGCTATAGCATCCTGCACGTAAACAAAAGCTCTTCCAGAAACAACAACCCCCAGTCTGCTGGTTCCCTCTTTTAACACATTGAACTTAGAATCATTAGAAATCTCTATCAATTTGGGCAACTGCTTGTAGATCCATTCTTTTCTTGCCAGGGCAAGCCCTGAGAAAATGAAATATCTGGTAACATCTTTTACAAAATTGGCTTTATTATTTCTTCTCTTAATATCTATCTTCCCCAATTCAACCGAGCCTCTTCCGTAGGAAACCTGAGCCGTTACCCTGAATATTGCCGGTAGCTCGGCCTTTTCAGATACTTCAAAAGCCTCCAGGACCATATCTTTGGCTTCCTGGCAGCTTGATGGATCAAAGCAAGGAATCCTCAGATATCTGGCAAATCCTCTTGTATCTTGTTCGTGTGGAGATGTCAGGGCACCCGGATCATCACCACTAATAATCAACATTCCTCCCTTCACACCTGAGTGAACCAGTGGCATGATGGCATCTAAGGCCACATTGAATCCGTGATCTTTCATTATCGTTGCTGATCGTAAATCGGACATTGCTGCCGCAGCCGCACATTCAAATGCAACCTTTTCATTTGTAGACACTTCTATATAGATTCCATGTTCCTCGGCACAAAATGTAATCAGATCAGCAATTGCCTCTGTAGGGAACCCTGGATAATGGGTGACCACTTTGACACCGGCTTCAACTATTCCTCTGGCAATAGCTCCATTCCCGGTTAAGGCCACCTTTTCTCCAGGATTATCACTTCCAATTAACTCTGGTGACTCCAACCAGTTGTACGCTTCTCTACTGCAAAAATTAACGTCCCTTGTTGTCTCATCCTCTATTGTAGACACGTTCATTCTCAGTTTCCCCTTTCTATTTCGTGAACTGTATTCAAATAATCAGCAAATTCGAGAGATCGTTTTGCTAGCAATTCTTTGTAGAATTTTAGATATGTTGTACTTTCCATAGATTCGATTATTTTCCCCATTTCTCTAATGGAAATACTCTGGCCATAATGACCACAATAAATTTCATCAACACCAGAATATTTCTTATATATATCTTTTAAAAAGAGGTACTTCTTTATGGGGTCAATTCCGTAAGTAATATCCATATCAATACCGATTTCAGGAGTGATAAACTCTGAGGGACCTAGGATAAAATCACCAACAAAAAGCACTCCTCCGAGATTAGAAGAATCTATAAATAAAATAACTTCGTCTCTGGAATGAGATTTACCAAAAACGTCAAACTTGATATATTGATTTCCTATGGCGCTATCAGGGAACAGGTCGGAAAGTTGTCCCATTTCATTCGTACCTACTATATTGGTCCCAGCACCTGAAACAACGATAGCTCCATTAAATTCCTTCATATTCTGGATATGATCTTGATCCCAATGAGTTATCACCACATGCGAAACATCTTTTAGCTCTCCATGTTTAATGATGTTCAATCTAATCTCATCCCAATCCGAGGCCATCCCGGTATCGACAAGGAGCATTTTTGTTTTTCCTGTATGCGAGTCGATGTACTTTACCAGCCCGACGGTAGTACTCGTTATATGAGCGTGGTCCCCCAAGAGTGAGCCATTGCATTCCTCTACATATCCCCTTTTCACTATGTAAACTTCCGGTTTCATACGACTTTTCCTACTGTTAATATATTTCCGGGTAAAATACACCTGCACGAAGAAGTATAAACACCAAAGTGAAATCACCAATAAGTTCGGCAGCCACAATAATGTAAATCAAACTGGCTAATCCTGACTCTCTTAAATAAAGCGATAGTCCAAATACAATGACTAATCCGACTATAAGTATCAAACCAACAAATGGCCATCTGTATTTGCCCTTTGTTAGCAGATTCACCGATTCCCGTGCTGCGATTGTTGAATGTGACATCGCATAGATATAAATTATAAGCAATATTAAATTGAATACGATGAGAAACATCTCCAAAGTATGTATGAATTCAATATTCAGGACGGAAAAATTACCTAATGAATACTGATAAAAAAGATATATGAGGGTAGTGCCTCCAAGAAAAGAATAAGATAAAGTAAGAATAGGAAGTAATGGGGTATTCCAGAATGGAATAGCCCGGACAGTCGACATAAGTAAACCATCGTAAGTTATTAATATGAAACAAGCCAGTAGAGCTATTATTTTGAAAAATAGCCAAATTGCACCACTATCTCCGGGAATTATATAAGTTCCGGTATTTATTAGTCCTATAAGGAACGGACTAAGATATAGCACTCCAAAAATGCCGAATACAGCCATCGAAATGAAACCTCTACTGATCCAGGATTTTCTTGGTCTGAGAAAAGCTCGTAAGAACCTTTCCGGTCTTCCAAGGTATATCAAATGCGGTATTCCTTTTCCCACAGTTGCAATCAAAAAGCCTATTAACGCACCAGCGTAATAGTTGTATAATGCTGAAACGAAGAATACCCCGGCACCTAGTTCTCCTAGAAAGAAAGCCGCTGCAATTAAAAGTGACCATTGTCTTTGTGTGCTATATCCCACAGCAAAGCTGTTACGCTCATCTACTATTACAAAATCTGGCTCTATCAATTAGTTACGCTCCTACATAATACACGGAGGGACTTGTATTCAGTTCCCTTAAAAGTTGTATGCCAGTCTTTCTGGATATAAGATCAATAACTTTGCTGTTAGGGTCATTGAGATCTCCGAAAATCCTCGCTTCTGAAGGACAGGCTACCACACATGCTGGCTCCAATCCCTCGTCTAACCGGTGTGAACACATAGTGCATTTAACTGACGTACCCGGGGTAAATTGTTTGTATTGTCTTTCTTCAAGTACCGAAAGCGACTTACCGTAATATCCGCCTGATCTATTCCGACTCCTGCTTAAGTAAAATCTGTTCTTATAAGGACATGCTACATAGCATGCTCTGCATCCAATACATTTATCACTATCAATAAGCACTAAACCATCTTCACGTATATAGGTAGCACCACTAGGACATACTTCTTCACATGGGGGATCTTCGCAATGATTGCATAGAACCGGGAGAAAAATGGTCTTTACTTTCGGATATTCGCCTGTTTCTCTTGATAGAACACGCGTATAGAAAATGTCTGGTGGTACCCCATTTTCCTGTTGACAAGCAATAGTGCACGCATTGCATCTGATACATCTGCTCAAATCAATAACCATTCCCCATCTTTTTTTCATTTTATTCAACTCGATATTACTTGCTACCTGTTTAATTAGTTGAGACAAGAGGCAACCTTCATAATCTTTACGCGTGCAGTTTGTTCGTAACCACCCGAGACTTTGCAGGTAAATTCAAGTGAAGCCGGGAAAAGCTTGTTTATATGTGTACCTTTTATTTTCATCCTATTTACTAATGGATGGTTTATCCATCTCGAGTTCTTGTTCGAAATGCCTATAACCTTGGGATGAATACCTTCAGTAGTTTTAGCAATACCCTTTATTTCCCCAAACTCAGAACGGACTAGAACGATATCGCCCGTTTTTATCCCATTTTTAGCCGCAGTCTTAGTATTAATTAAGACACCGGATTCAGGTACATATTTCTCAGCTACCTTGTTTAAAATGGGAACTACTACTGTATCTGCAAAGGTATGGAGGACAGATTTGAAAGATATTGCATATAGATCATATTCTCCATTCTCAACATGAATAGGGCCGGGTTTCCAATAGGGGAAAAGAGAATAATCTGAAAAGTCCCACCAATCAATACCTGCTGCTTCCATTTGGATCTTCAATTCTTCGCCCCTACTTTTCACTTCCTCAAAACAAAACGGAATTCTAAGTTTCCCATAGGTTTGATAAGTTTCCTCATTAGTTCTTTTTCTCACCTTATGGCCATGTTTCTCAAACCACTCAATACCATAGTCTTCGCCGTATTCGCTTTTTGCCCATCTGTCTACCACTTCTTTCCAGCTATACTTGGTAGAAAGATCAAGCATGTACTCATTTTTCCTTGTCATCCCCAGCATGGTATTGAGATACTCATTCCATTTATCAATAAACCCCAGCCTGTATGAAAGTTCGGTAACAATATCTACAGCATCTTTGGTATCATAAAGCGGGTTTACAACGGGCTGTCTGAAACAAAGTCCTGTAGTATTTGGCGGCTCTTCAGAATTTAAATTATATGATTCGAGATATGTATGATCGGGTAGTACGATATCAGCCCATTCGACCGACTCGTTAATTACTATGTCTATTGCAAAGATAAACTCAAATTTGTTAAATACTTCGACGAATTTATCCGTGCCCGGCATGTGCCATAATGGATTTGCATGCCAGAGCATCAGGGCTGTTGGGCTGTAGTTTATATCGTATTTTTCAGGATGCAGTATACTATCTGCGCAGAGATGTCCCGGATAATATGCAATTGGAAAAAATTCTTGTAGATGAAGGCTATCCGGTGGGTATTTAAAAGCTGTTGCTGGACCTGTATGATGAAGGTATGGCTGCACGATTCCATCTCTTCCCTCTCTTATTTTCGCCCCTATGTTCAGCCAGGTAGCATCAAGCGGCACACCTAACCTGCCTCCAGGTACATCATAATTCCCGATTAGCATGTTAATTAACACAAACGCACAATTGTCCAGCCAATTGTTTGCATGTGTCGCACCCCGGTAATAATTTACCGCGGCCGGCCTGAACGGATACTTCGTACCTTCAATTACTATCTCACTTCCTATTCTGGCCGCTTCAACGTATTCTTTTGAAATTCTCCTTATAGTTTCAGCCGGTATTGAGGTAATCTCAGAAACTTTTTCAGGGGTAAATTCCTTTAATATGTCTTTGAAAATTTGAAATGCAGGCCTGCATTTATGCTCATTAACCTCATATTCACCTTCAAGAGCATAAGATTTTATTGTCGGATCGTTATATATTTTTGCTTTCCCATCCGTTTCATCCCAGATTAATACTTTTGTTGTACTAGTATCCCGGACATATTGTTCCTTATTATCTATAAGGTAGGGAGCATTTGTTTGAACTTTTAAAAATTCCGAGTCATATTTGCCCAGTTCGTGAACTAAAACGTGCATCATTCCAAGAACAAAAGCCCTGTCTGTACCAGGTATACAGGGGATCCATTCATCAGCTTTCGTAGCACTGGTTGAGAGTCGTGGATCAACTACAACGAGTTTCATACCCCTGGCTCTTGCCTCTGCCATCCTCTTTATGGAACCGGAGAGATGGAGGTGTGAGTCGAAACC
>CAZEAR010000006.1:0-4747 GCA_964510365.1 uncultured Dehalococcoidales bacterium
ATCATAGGTCATGGCAGCTGAGTTGATATGGGGGATAATAGCGGGGTGATCAACGGCATTTTCAATCTTCTCCCCCATAAAGTATATTTCGGGGTTAAGCTTTCTCAGGCTTTCCCGGTATTGATTTCCTGTCATCATTACCATAGTATTCAAACCTCCTCGGTGCGGTGGCGCAGTGCAACTTACAATAGATTTTGATTATACTCTCTTATCCGTTCCTCAATCAATGTCATTCTATATCCGCCGTCCCTTTTTATTCTATATATAAATATCGTTTGATGGCTTCGGTAGCGATCTCCCTAAAAGCTTATTGACGGCATATTGATGCTTCATTATAATAGCTGGAATTTTGCTTACATTACCATGCTAATAATATAAAATGAATAAGATCGGGAGGTCTCATGTCCAGGATAGCTATTGTGAGCGACAGCGTTTCCTGCTTATCTGCAGAGCTACAGAAAAAACATGATATCCGTGTGGCCCCGGTGCAGATTATCTGGGATAAAGTCGAATATCGAGACGGAATAGATATAACTACTGAAGAATTCTACAAACGGCTTCGCACTTCCAAGACTTTGCCTACCACTTCCAGCGGCATACCCGGGGAATTTACCCGCATATTTGAAGACTTAATAAAAGAAAAGGTGGACGGGATAGTGGCGGTACTGCTCACCGGTACCATCGGAGCTGCCCCTAAATCGGCGATGGTCGCCCGGGACGGGCTAAAAAATGCTCCCCCTATCGAGGTGATCGATACCAAAACCGCCTTGATGGCTCAGGGATTCGCCGCAATTGCGGCAGCCAAGGTAGCCAAAGCGGGGGGCAGCATGGCAGATGTGGCCAAAACCGCCCGGGATACGGCGGCCAAGAGCCACTTATTCTGGGCCATGGATACGCTGGAATATCTCAGAAAAGGAGGCCGGATCAGCCTGCCGCAGGCGGTCTTCGCTTCATGGCTACAGGTAAAACCGATTACAGGGGTGAATATAGAGACCGGCAAGGTAGAACCTCTGGCCAGGGTGCGTACCAGGGGGAAGGTGATCGGTAAGCTGATCGAGATAATGGACGAAAGGATTAGCGGTACCCCTCTTCACGTGGCTGTAATGCACGGAGATGCCGGCGAAGAAGCCAAAAAGCTCGAGCAGATAGTTGCTGAAAGATATAAGCCCGTCGAACTAATGCTGAGCGAAATAACACCGGTAATCGGCACCCATATGGGCCCCGGCACTATTGGTCTGGCTTTCTATAACGAATAAGATAAGGCCCGGATTTTTGCCGGCTGTTCCTTGAAGAGTTATTGACGGCATCCAGATACTTTCTTATAATGGCAGGAATTTTTAACTGAGTATCTATACCGGTAACGTAAAATGAAAAGGATCGGGAGGTTTTATGTCTAAAATAGCTATTGTGACCGACAGCGTTGCCTGCATTTCGGTAGAAACAGTAAAAAAACATGATATCCGCGTAGCCCCGGTGCAGATTATTTGGGACAGGGTCGAATACCGCGAAGGAGTAGATTTAACCATAACAGATTTTTATAAACGGCTTCGTACTTCCAAGACTTTGCCCACCACTTCCAGCGGCATACCGGGGGAGTTTACCCTGATATTTGAAGACCTGAAAAAACAAAAAGTAGACGGAATAGTGGTAATAGTGCTTTCCGGCGCCCTCGGCGCTTCCTATAAATCGGCGCTGGCGGCCAGAGATAGCATGAGCGATGCCCCTCAAATGGAAATAATCGATACTAACAGCGCCATGATGTCCCAGGGATTCGCAGTGATGGCGGCGGTCAAGGCAGCGGAGGCAGGGGCCAGCCTGGCAGATGTGGCTAAAGCCGCCTGGGATACAGCCGCCAAAACCCATATATTCTGGGCCATGGATACGCTGGAATACCTCAGAAAAGGAGGCCGGATCAGTCTGCCGCAGGCGGTACTCGCCTCGTGGTTACAGGTAAAACCGATTACGGGCATAAATGTTAAAAACGGTTTGGTGGAACCACTGGCCAGGGTACGTACCAGGGGGAAAGTTATCGGCAAGCTGATCGAGATGATGGATGAAAGGGTCATCGCTGGCAGTCCTCTGCATGTGGCCGTTATGCATGGTGATGTTGAAGAAGAAGCTCGGAAGCTGGAAAAGATAGTCGCCGAAAGATATAAACCAGTCGAGCTTATGCTGAGCGAGATAACCCCGGTAGTCGGCACCCATACTGGTCCCGGCACCCTGGGCCTGGCTTTCTATAACGAATAAACTATT
The DNA here is from genome assembly GCA_964510365.1 of uncultured Dehalococcoidales bacterium. GTDB lineage: Bacteria > Chloroflexota > Dehalococcoidia > GIF9 > UBA5629 > CAZEAR01. Next base: position 2,254 of record CAZEAR010000006.1, read on the forward strand.
ATGCGACTGCAGACCGTGGCATTTTTTTCGAGGGGGGATTTATCCCGGTTTTTTTACCGGCTTTTCTTCTGATAACCTGTTGACGGCATCTGGATGCTTGCTTATAATAGCAGGAATCTTTACTTAGTTTCTATATCGATAATTCAAAATAAACTGGATAGGGAGGTTTCATGTCGAAAATAGCTATTGTGACTGACAGCGTGGCCTGTATCACGGCGGATATACAGAAAAAGCATGACATCCGTGTGGCTCCGGTGCAGATTATCTGGGACAAGGTTGAATACCGTGACGGAGTGGATATAACCACAACAGAGTTTTATAAGCGTCTGCGTACTTCCAAGACTTTGCCTACCACCTCGAGCGGTATGCCGGGAGAATTTACCCAGATATTTGAAGAACTGAAAAAAGAAAAAGTGGACGGAATAGTAGCGGTAGTGCTCAGCAGCGCTCTCGGCGCCGCTTATAAATCGGCATTAACGGCCCGGGACAGCCTGAGCGATGCTCCACCCATCGAGGTAGTCGATACTAAAAGCGCCATGATAGCCCAGGGATTCGCGGTATTAGCTGCAGCCAGGGCAGTGGAGGCAGGGGCCAGCATAGCGGATGCGGCAAAAGCCGCTGCAGATATGGCAGCCAGGACCCATTTATTCTGGGCCATGGATACGCTGGAATACCTCAGAAAAGGAGGCCGGGTCAGTGTGCCTCAGGCGATACTGGCTTCATGGTTAAATGTAAAACCGCTTATGAGCGTAAATGTGGAAAACGGCAAGATCGAGCCCCTGGCAAGGGTGCGCACCAGAGGGAAAGTAATGGGAAAGCTGATCGAGATAATGGACGAAAGGGTCAGCAGCGCCACTCCCCTCCACGTAGCTGTGGTGCATGGCGATGCCGGAGAGGAAGCTCATAAGCTGGAGCAGATAATCGCCGAAAGATATAAGCCCGTCGAGCTGATGCTGAGCGAAATAACACCGGTAATCGGCACCCATATGGGCCCCGGCACCCTCGGCCTGGCTTTCTATAACGAGTAGGGCGTTATGCGGCCGGGGAAGGGACGGGCTAGCGGGGTATTAATGAGTGTTCCGTATCAAACGCGTCTGGCAGTATCTCTCGAAAGACTCTACATTGACGGCAAATTAAGGACTTCTGTTTCCAGCTTCCGTGAAAATGCCCCTCACAAAAGGTGCCGTTTATAAACCAGCAATATTGCCCGGCTTTTAATTCCCAAACAGTGCAGTTTTCTCTCCATTCAATCGGGCAATTACGTATATCCCAGCAAGGACGCGCATTCTCGTTTAACAACCTGTTAATCGACAGGATAAACAGCAGCTGTCTTTCAGCGCTTGCCGGAATGTTTCGCCATCCCTGCTCGAAGCTCTGTATAGCTTTAGGAGAAACACAGAGCAACCTGGCTAGCTGCTTTTGGGTTTTACCCAGATAACGGCGGATGTGGGAAAATTCCTTGCTCTCCATTACTAATCACCACCACTATTCCTTTATATTATAACAAAACAATATTGCAAAGCGATTCGGAAAGCCGGAATACGGTGCTATACCGGTATACAAGGTTCGATAGTCCCGGCTCTGTTTATTATCAGATACAACAGTGCTTAAGGACGATCCTTTTTATTAAATATTGAACCGCAAGCCGAACTAATGCCTGTTATTTCTTTTTAACAATCGGTCTACTTTTTCTATCAATATATCGGGTGATAACGGCTTTTCCATATAATTATCGGAGCCAAGCTCGAAGCCGCTTTCCAGTTCGCAGCGCAGGCGACAGCCCTCTTCCCTTACGGCACCCACAATCAGAACAGGCATATTATTAAATCCGTTCGACCTGGATTCCCGCAGCTTAGCGAGTAAATTGAATTCGTCAACACGCGCCACCTTTAAATCAAGAATCATCAAGTCAGGACCCTCGGTCCCGATTTTATCAAGGCCCTCCAACCCGTCTTGAGCACTAACAACAGTATAGCCCCTGGATTCCAAAACCGTGTTTAGCACATAATGAATATCCGGATCGTCATCTACTACCAGTATCTTTTTTTTCAACATATTATTCTTCCGTTTTATTTTACTTTGCCTGGATCCTGCCAGATATCACAGTATATAAAAATACGGCCCGGCCGGTAAAGTATGATATATGTGATTTATTGCCCAATACCCCTGTCTGAAATAGCTAATATATAAAGAAGTTGACTTCTGAAAGCTCTATGCAGCACCGGTTTCACCTGCCGAAGCTTTCATATAAGCTTCGTTGGTAAGTTGCGACGGATGCTGCTGCGGCCTGTTGTCTTTTATAATCGGCGGCAGATCCATCCACTTATCCAGCTTGCCCTGCTGTGTTAAGCGCTCTACTATTCGCCCCCAGGCGCAGTCCCAGTTACCCACCTCGCATTTGCCGTCGGTGCTTCCTCCGCAGGGACCGTTAACAAGGCTCTTGGCACACATTGTAATCGGGCATATACCGCCAAAAGCAGCAAGTCGGCAGTCG
>CAZEAR010000006.1:4757-23714 GCA_964510365.1 uncultured Dehalococcoidales bacterium
GCCCAACTCCCCTCTTCCAGGGCTACACCGATAAACCGGGTGTTCAGTGCCGGAATGACGGGCATAGGCGCCAGCAGATCGGCAACCATTTGTACTCCGGCGCCGCAGGCCATAGAAATTACCGCATCGTACTCTTTGCTCTTATTTACAATGGGTTCGATATATTCACGGTCGCACTGCCTTTGAATAGTTGCCTCACCGATTTCAATATCTATTCCTTCCAGCTTTCTGACCATTCGCAGCTCGGATGCAAGCAATTCTACTTCTTTCTCGCCTCCGGCCATGCAAACACTTACACAGGTACCGCACCCCAGTATCAATGGTTTTTTATATTCATTAGTGCTCTGCCTTATTTCGTCAAACGGTTTTCTTTCACCAACAATCATACTGTTTTTACTTCCTCCTTCATTCTTAACGGATTGGGACCCAGGTTCCTGGCCCTTTCGACCATTTCATTGCAGGCCGATACGAACTGTACGGCATCGGATGCGCCGATATTGTACATTTCAATCCGGTCGCCTTCAAGCCCGACTTCTTCCAGAAGTACCTTAACCCGTTGAACCCGTTTTTTAGCTTTCAAATTTCCTTCCAGGAAATGGCAATCGCCTTCCTCTCAGCCGGCTACAAAAGCAGCATCGATACCGCTCTCAAAGGTTTTTAAAAGATAGGCGATATCCACCTTACCGGTGCACATCGTTTTTACAATCCGAACATAGGGGGAGTACTCCAGGCGCATAGAACCGGCTAGATCAGCCGCCGAATAAGCGCAATAGTGACAGCAGAAGGCGACGACCCTGGGTTCCATATCTTCACTCATAACTTATTTATCCTCCCATTTCGCTTGATTACGCCGAAGCTAGAGCAGTAATTTTGGCTATGACCTGCTCATCCGAATAGTTCTGCAATGTTATTGCTTTGCGGGGACAGGCTCCAGTACAAATACCGCAGCCCTGGCAGGCCGCTGCTTCAATATCGGCGACACCTTCATCGGTAATTTCAGGCACACCAAACGGACAGGACCGTACACAGGTCAAGCAGCCGACACATCTGTCCGCATCGACCACCGATACGACACCTCCCGCCATTAGATAGGGCTTGGAGAGCACCGTTACAGCACGCGATACAGCCCCCCTGGCCTGAGCAATCGATTCAGAGATTAATTTGGGTGAATGCGCCAGACCGCAAAGATACATACCTTCGTTAACAAAATCAAACGGGCGCAGCTTCATATGAGCTTCCATGAAGAACTTATCTACGGTTAAGGGGAGTTTAAGCTTTCTGGCTAACTCTTCGGCATCGGGTTGAGGCCGTATAGCAGCGCTCAAAACAACCATGTCCGGCTCCAGTACCACATCGGCCCCTATAGCCGTATCGAAAACCTTGACTTTCAGCTTACCGTTCTCCTCGGTGACTTCAGGTTTCCTGCCGACGTCATACTGGGAAAATATCACTCCGCTGCTTCTAGCTTTCTGATAACTGAGTTCATGCATACCGTAGGTGCGTATATCCCGGTAGAGAATATACATATCAATATCCGGATTCTGCTCCTTCAGCTTGCGGGCATTCTTAACTGCCTGGGTACAGCAGACACGGCTGCAATACATATGCCCTTCTTCACGCGAGCCTACGCACTGTATCATTACAATCGATTTAAGGTTCTTGATATAAGCGGCGTCCTTAGAAACCTTTTCTTCGAGTTCGGACTGTGTTATTACATTTTTTGACTGGCCATATAAATATTCTTCAGGTTTATATTCGACTCCGCCTGTAGCCACGATAACGACGCCGTGTTCATATATATCGGTGTCCCCATCGGAGGTCGTAATCTCAGTTTTATAGTTACCCAGAAAGCCGGAAATACCTTTGATCGTTGCACCCTTGTACACCTTTACTTTCGGCTCGGCTTCCAGCTTCGAAACTACCTCATTCAGCAATTTCCGGGGGTCATTACCATCTTCGGTGTAGAAAATGTGCCGCAAATTGCCGCCCAGCTCTTTTTCCTTTTCAACCAGGACTACTTCAAAGCCCTGCTTTGCCATAGATAAAGCTGCGGTCATTCCCGATAAGCCTCCACCGATAATCATCGCCTTATGCTTTATCTCGGCCGGCGACTGATGTAAAGGTTTAAGAGTGGCTGCGCGAGCTACTGCCATCAATACCAGGTCCCTTGCTTTTTCCGTAGCTTCGGGCATGTGCCCGGCATGGACCCAGGAACACTGGTCTCTAATATTGGCCATCTCAAAAAGGAATTTATTCAGTCCGGCTTCGCGTATCGTGTCCTGGAAAAGCGGTTCGTGCGTTCGAGGGCTGCAGGAAGCTACTACTACGCGATTCAGTCCTTTTTCCTTTATGATTCCAATTATTTTATTCTGAGTATCCGTAGAACAGGTATAAAGGTTTTCCTCCGAATGCACCACATAGGGCAGGGTGCCGGCATACTCCGCCACAGAGGGCACGTCTACGACCCGTGCTATATTCGACCCGCACCGACATACGAAAACGCCTATCCTCGGTTCCTGACCGTCCAGGTCTATTTCATCGGGATAAACCTTTTCCGTCACCATCGTACCACGGGATTCCGCTACTGCCTGCGATGCTAAACAGGCGGCGCTACTGGCACTTATGACGGATTCGGGAATATCCATCGGAGCATCAAAAGCGCCGGCGACATAAATGCCGGGTCTTGTGGTAATATTCGGCTGGAATTCGCCGGTCCGGCAGAAGCCGAAATCATCCAGGTCAACATTTAGCCTGCCGGCAAGGTCGATAGCGCTTGCGGAAGGCACCAGACCAATGGAAAGAACGACGATGTCGAATTCTTCCTGTACTTTTTGTCCCTCTTCGTTTATAAAGTCCAGGAGTAGATTATTGCTTTGTTGCAACTCCTTTACCGCCGACGGGATATACTTTATGTAGCGTACGCCAAATTTATTTTTAGCCGATTCGTAATATCTTTCAAAGCCCTTGCCGAAGGCCCTGATATCGTTGTAAAAAATAGTAGGCTGTATATTGCTATCGTGCTCTCTGGCAATAATCGCCTGTTTGGTGGCATACATACAGCATACCGAAGAGCAATAGTCACGGTTACAGGACTTGTCTCTCGAGCCTACACATTGAATCCAGGCAACCTTCGTCGGGTGCTCGCCGTCCGAAGGACGAATTACTCGACCCTGGAAGGGGCCGGAGGCAGATAAAATACGTTCAAATTCGAGGCTGGTCACAACGTTAGGCATACGCCCACAGCCGTATTCACCCTTAATACCGGCATCGAAAGGTTCGAAACCCGGCGCAAACACTATCGAGCCCACAGGAATCCGTAACATTTCTTCTTTCATCATGTGATCGACAGCAGATGCCTGGCAGACAGCCACACACTGGAGGCATTCACTGCAAAAGCCGCAGTCAAGGCAACGCTCAGTTTCAGCTCTGGCTTCTTCTTCAGTATAGCCCGTATCTACTTCATCGAAACTGGAGAGCCTCCTCTCCAGGGCTATTCTGCCGGTATTTATTCTTTCCTTCTTCTCATGCTCACCATCGGGTAAAGGCGACGGCTCTTCTTTCGCTTGCTCACGACCTTCACGGAGGTCGGTTCCGGTAAGGTAGCGTTCAATGGAAACAGCAGCTTCGTGGCCCTGGTCTATGGCTTCGACAGCAGATCTGGGACCGGTAGCCCCATCGCCACCGGCAAAAATTCCGGGCTCATCCGTACTTAAGGTGACAGGGTCAGCCGCAATAAACCCGTTCGGTTTGGTCTTCACCCCTGTTTCAGACGGCAGCACCGATAAGTCGGTACCCTGTCCTATGGCTACTATCACCGTGTCGCAGTCGATGGTGAAGGTATCCGGTTTGGCAATAGGACGTCGCCGCCCGCTTTCATCGGGTTCACCAAGCTCCATTTCATTGCACTCTATACCAACCAGGCGGTTATTACCGTCACTAAGAAATTGCTTCGGGTTAGTCAGAAACTGGAATTTAATCCCTTCTTCCCTGGCCTCCTCGACCTCCTCATGGCGGGCCGGCATTTCCGACTCGGTACGCCTGTATATTACGCGGACCTCCTCAGTTCTGGCGGCATCGATGGCCACATTACCTCCGCCGCTGACCACCACTCTTTTGCCTATCTTTGTTTCTTTGCCCGAGTTAACCTCCCTCAAGAAATCGAGCGCCGGTAATACACCGGGCAGATCTTCTCCGGGGATAGACAGGACAGTGCTCTTTTGCGCTCCGATAGCCAGATATACGGCTTTGTAGCCCTGCGCCTTTAAGTCATCAAGTGAAATATCCACACCGATACGTGTATTAAGCTTCAGTTCGATACCGGCATCGATAATATCCTGGATCTCGGCTGCCAGGATATCCTTGGGTAAGCGGTATTCGGGTATGGTAAGCTGAAGCTGGCCGCCCGGTCTGGAGCCGGCTTCGAAAATGGTAACAGGATAGCCGCGTCCGGCCAGGTCATCGGCACAGGTAAGACCCGAAGGTCCGGACCCGATAACAGCGACCCTGGGTTTCGACGGGTCTATAGCAGCTTTTTCCGGTGGCGGGACTAGACCCTCCTCTCTTTGTTCCCGAACTTTATCGGCGACAAATCGCTTGAGAGCCGCAATACCGATAGGCTTATCCACTTGATTTCGATTACACTGAAGTTCGCAGGGATGGTGGCATATCCTGCCTAGAGTTCCCGGTAAAGGTATCCATTGCTTTATATGGTTAAACGCCTCATAATATTTTCCCTTAGAAATGAGGGCCACATAACCCTGTCCGTTACAGCCGGCGGGGCAATTAAGTTTACACGGCGGTCTGTTAGTTTTGCTTATCGCCATTGAACCGGGTATAGCCTGGGGATATCGTTTATAAATTGCTTTGCGGGTATTCAGTCCTTCTTCAAACTCATTTTGCATTATGACCGGACATGCTTCTACACAGTCTCCGCAGCCGCTGCATTTATTTTCATCAACGTATCTGGGCCTCTTCAAGACCTTGACCTGAAAATTACCCTCCTCACCCTGCACCGTCTCCACTCGAGCATTGGTTATCAGTTCAATATTGTTATGTTTTCCCACCTCAATCAATTTGGGTGAAATCATGCACATCGAACAATCGTTGGTTGGAAATGTTTTATCCAGTTGTGACATTCTGCCGCCGATAGACGTAGCCTCGTCGACCAGGTATACCTTGAAACCGGAATCGGCCAGGTCTAAAGCCGACTGCATACCGCTAATGCCACCGCCTACTACCATAACGGCACCTGTCCTGGAGAGATTTGCACCTTCTTTACTACCATTATGATTCATAGTTATTCCTCTTTAGATAAGTCCTTTCTGTTTGAGCAACGGTTTGGCATTCACCATATGTTGTCCAATCCATTTTGGCGCGGCTGGATCAGCATAAGCCAGTCCCATCAATTCGCTAAAATAAAAAATGGGCAAATTATATTCTTTCCCGTTCTCCTGTGAGATTTTCCCCTGCCAGCTGTCCAGATTTGAAAAACACATAGGGCATCCGGTGACTATGCAATCGGCTCCCGCCTCTTCTGCCATGGCAAAAAGCTTCTGAATCAATTTCCTGGCGATATCCGGGCGAGTAAGAATGAGATTACCGCCGCAGCAGTCGGTTTTATATGACCAGTTCTTAACGTCTGCTCCCAGGCTCCTTATTATATTATCCATCGCCTGGGGATTTTCAGGGTTCTTGGCACCGGTCACATCCGGAGGTCTAACAGAAAGACAACCATAATAACATACCGGTTTTAAATTCTTCAGTGGTCTCTTGACATTCGCGCTTATTATTTTCTCGCCCACATCCTCCCAGATGAAATCTACGAGATATTTCACCTTAATATTGCCTTCGTACTTCCCCGATATCCCTTCTATATCTGTTCCCGCCAATAGTTCCTTTTCAGCTGCTTTCAATCTCTGATAACAGGCAGCACAGGGGATAACCAGGTCCAGGCCGGCCTTATCGGCAATCTCAAGATTCCTGGCTGGCAAGGTCACCGCTAGACTGTCGCTCATAATATGGGCCGACGATGAACCGCAGCAGCTCCAGTCATCCAGCTCTTTTAATGTTATATCCAGCGACTTACATACAGCTTCGGTAGACTCGCCGTACTCCCTGGCTGTGCCGTCTAGAGAACATCCGGGGTAATATGAAACATTTATCATTGCAAACTAACCTCGGCTTTCCCGAAAAGGTCTTTTATACTTTTTAAAGCCCGTATACGGCTCGACTTGAGCTTAACTTTTCCTCTGAGGAACAGAGCTAACCCATAGCCGCTAAACTTCAGCAAGCCAAGCCATCCGGTATCTTTAATGAGGTAAGTAAGAGCAATCTCAAATTCGTGTACCCTTCCATGTCTTTTAATAGAGTTGAGAAATGCGGAATGAAAAACAGGGACACCACGCTGGGAAGCTTTTAAACCACGATTTCTGGACAGTTGCCGAAGAGTATCCATGATATGGGCGATATCGATACCATTGGGGCACCTGGTGGTGCACGTCTCACATGATGCACATAACCATATAGTATCGGTCCGGAGAACGTCGTCGATTTGACCGAAATGAAGGAGATGAATAAGTTTATGGGGCATAACATCCATAGCGAACGTTATGGGACATCCGTTGGTACATTTTCCGCACTGGAAGCAACTGGATACTGGTTGTCCGCTTGTTTCCTCTATCGTTTTGCAGAGTTTAGGGTTGGATGTAATTGTTGCTGGTATCTCGATAGCCGTCATTCAGCCACACTCCATCGGTGTTTTATTTAACAAACGTATGCACAGGACATAAAAAAAGAACCAAAACATTACAGTCTGTCAAATCCCTGTTTTGGAACTTATTAAATTCTTATAGGGATTATCCTGCTTTTCAAATCGAGCCTGTTATGCTAACTTGTAATATCCACAGTAATCACTGGCAAAGATACCCCTACAGGACATTAATTATAGCACAAAGTAGGATTGGTACAAAAAAGTTATTGACATTCCATCCACTCGAAATATCCTGTGTTTGTCGATAAGCGATAAAAAACGATTACAAAGGTTCACAGCAAACCTTTACCTGATATCAACCATGATCGGTACCACATTCTAAATTAGTTTTCATTAAAGGGGACTGATTTTGGTTACATATCAATTTTACTTATTGACAATCAATTTACCATATGTTAATTTTTATACCATTACGCAAATTTTCAATTTAATCAGCAGTAACCAATCGGAAAACCGGGACTGCTCACTCTTCTGTATTCCGTATTAACCAAATATAGTGTGGTTTAAAGCAATTTTCTAAAATAGAAACTGAATTATTCGGACCGATATTTTCTGAAGGTTGTTATGGAAGAAGTTTCAGGCACGAACATAAATCCCTATTTCAGCATTGTCATGTCTTTTTGCATGCATTTTTTTGTTATTTCAGGTATCTGAATCGATCCGATAAATATAGTCGTAAAATGAGTATAATTCAAGGAGGATAAAATGGCCCGGAACGGATTGCTAATTGATTATCAGTACTGTACAGGCTGTCAAAGCTGTGTAGTAGCCTGCCAGCAGGAACACAATTATCCTGATGGTAAATGGGGAATTAAAGTAGACGAAAAAGTTTTTCAGGACCCCGGAAAGCCGGATAGCATTCGTATTGACTTTGTTCCTTTCCCAACAGAATTCTGCGATCTCTGTGCTGCCCGGCGGAAGAAAAAACAGGAACCGTCCTGCGTGAAGCACTGCCAGGCATGGTGTATGTACTCCGGACCTTTAGATGAAATGGCAAAGCTCATGGAGAAAATGCCACATGCAGTCCTGTATTCCCGTTAGGGTAATCAAACAATTAAATTCCAGAATATTAGTACTTTAAATTATAAGGAGAAAAATCATGGTGGATAAATCAAAAGAAGCTGAGATATATCGAATGGGAGGCTGGTCTCCAGGGCCCGGATGCCATGGCGGATGCGGCGTTGAGGTGCATGTGAAAGATAGCAGAGTGATCAAAGTTGAGGGCATGAAAGACCACCCCTGGTATCAGGGGAGGCTTTGCCCTCGTGCGCTGGCTATGACACAGTATATTTATCATCCTGACCGCTTGCGATACCCTCAAAAGAGAGTAGGTGAACGGGGTGAGGATAAATGGCAGCGTATATCATGGGACGAAGCATTTGATATCTGCGAAAAGCGCCTGAGAGAAATCGCAGAAAAGTGGGGCCCCGAGTCAGTTGTCTTTAGCCAGGGGACAGGACGTGATGTCGGCGGCATGATAACACTTTTAGCTTATGCCTATGGAAGCCCCAACTGGACCATGCTGGGCTTATCCGGACATTCCTGTTTTACCCCCCAGCTTGCTGCCGGTTATGTAATGCAGGGCGACTTCACTTTCCCCGATGCATCACAGTTTTTGCGTAAACGATATGACGATCCCGAGTGGGTCCCTTCAAAAGTGACCATAAGCTGGGGTTCCACCCTTAATCGCGGCTGTGTCGATCATTACTGGTCCGGGCACTGGTTTATAGATATTATGAAGCGAGGAACGAAGCTAATTGTGATCGATCCGAGATGTACCTGGGAAGCAACCAGGGCAACCCTATGGCTTCAACCACGTCCGGGGACCGACGGCGCCCTGGCCCTGGCATTTCTCAATGTCGTGGTCAACGAGGGCTTATATGATAAGACATTTATAGATAAATGGTGTCACGGCTTTGATAAAATGGCTGAGCGAGTGCAGCAATTTACTCCTAAATGGGCCTCTGAAATCTCCTGGGTTCCCGAGGAGAAGATAATCAAAGCGGCCCGTATGTTTGGTGAGAACAGGCCTTCGAGTATTGAAATCGGCCGTCCTGTGGAAGGCAACCCGGAAGGCAACCAGGTTATCATGAACATCCACCGGCTCATAGCCATCACCGGCAATATCGATGTGCCCGGCGGCAACACTATATGCAGGTCCGCCTATGCGGTAACTACCTATCCCTACTCTACGGAAGAGGTTATCCAGCTCTACGGCGCCGATTTGCACTGGAAGCTAAGTGAGAAGAGAATCGGAGCCGATAAATACCCCCTGGTAAAGAACTTCCGGGCCTGGGCGCAGGAAGATGCCATTATCAAACAGATGGAAACAGGTAAACCATATTCTATTCACGGCTTATGGATTCAAGCAAATAATTTCCTGGCAAATCAGGCACAGGATACCAAGAGACATTATGAGGCATGTAAAAAACTGGATTTTGTCGTTGTGGTCGATCTATTCATGACTCCTACGGCACAGCTCCTGGCGGATGTTGTCCTGCCTGCTGCTTCATTCCCTGAAAAAGACTCTATCTACCCCATTGGCGGCCCGATAAATATTATTCGGAAAGTAATTGACGTTCCCGAGTGTAGATCAGACTGGGAAATAAACTTTCACCTGGCAAAACGGCTTAATCCCGATGCCGTTCCCTGGAAAGACGTCAAGGAGATGCTCACCGATAGAATGCAACCCTCAGGGTATACCTTCGAGCAACTCTGTGACAAAGTATGGGACCTGGCTCCCAAAGGCCATCCCTGCGGCAGTACTCCCTATCGACGGTATGAGACCGGATTACTGCGCTCCGATAAGAAGAAGGGATTTAGAACTCCTACCACCAAGGTTGAACTTTACTGTACCAGCTACGAAAAATGGGGGTATGATCCGCTACCCTATTATAAGGAAATAGAGCCTGAGAGCCCCGTGAAGACACCTGAGATATGGAAGAAATATCCTCTCATAATGATGACGGGCAGACGTTCTCCCGTGCTATTTCATAGTGAACACCGGCAGATTCCCTGGCTGAGGGCGCTCGACCCCGATCCGTTGGTTGAGATAAATCCGGAGACAGCTAAGCCGCTCGGCATAGAAACAGGAAACTGGGTATGGATTGAGGGTACCATGGGTAGATTCAAGAGAAAGGCCAAGGTCACCCCCATCGTGCACCCCAAGATGATAATGGTGCCGCATGCCTGGTGGCTGCCGGAAAAGGAAGGACGGTCACCGAATAACTATGGGATCTGGGATCTAAACTGTAACCAGATTATACCTATGGAGTATAATGACACCTCCGGTTTTGGCGGTGGTCCAATATCCGGTATGCTATGTAAGGTATATCCGGTCTAGTCGAGCTATAATATCAAGACCGGACTTGAGCTAGAAACGACCTTAAAATATATTCAGGTACCAGGTTCGGATAATATTATTAAGAGTCAGCATCGGACCGGTTGTTTACATTATTAGACGTCTGGTGGTCCGGTAAAAATCATTATATTCTTTCGGCCAGATTATCTGAGACACCGGTGGTCCCACCGGTTTAATTACAGGAGCATCGGGAATAACCGGAAGAATCAAATGGGATGGGTATGCTGATTCGTGATAAACGGCATTTTCAGCCGGCATAGGCATCGCCTGGATGTCTGAAGCCGGCGCAGAGTAATGAGCGAGGTCGTCACTGGCTATCTGTATCCAGATCCTGTGTCCTGCTTTAAATGTATGAAATACCGGCGTTAGCTCTATTTGAAACTCATAGACTGTACCCGGTTCCAAAAGAACCGGATTCTGGAAGGGATGGAAAGGCCGTCCCGGATCTGATATGGCAGTGTCGACTTCCCGATATGAAGCTCTGAGAAAACCGGAGGTTAGTAATGCCGGTGTGCCATCAGGTCCGACATCTCCCATATTTATGAACCAGGCTGTATCCCGACTTGTCGAAGAACCATAGAGGACAACATTAAGTGGACCCCATACACGTAAATCTTCATCCAGAGGCGGAGTGGAAAAGGCAAGCACCGGTTTACCAACGCGTAACTTATTCGTAGATTCCGGGACCATATATTTATCAGGTTTTTCACTGCCCGGTGCGGTTGAGCTAATCAATCCGTAAGGTGGCTCATCAGCCGACCCTGCCGGATTTGAATGTAGATAAAATTTACGCCATTCTGTTCGTGCCAGTGGATACTCGTTTTCATAACGCCATTCCTTCGTAACAGGATCGAAGACGGCCACCGGAGGCTCATCCATAATACCGGTGTCGATGCCTTTTAGCCAGTAATCGAACCATCTCAGCATATATTCGTTTAGCGGTTTGTTGAGTAGAAATCTCAGATGTCCAAAAAAACCGACAGGTGGGACAACCAGAAGCTTTTTAGGCGCCTTGATCTTTGAATATGCATCGAGCTGACCGCGTGAATGATGGCTACTTAAATTTGCCACCATATTCAGGGAAGGTACGTCGATCTTATCATACTTTGTCCAGACAGACCTCTCCCAATAATAAGGTCCGTCGCCCGGTCGATAAGCCAAATCGGCAAACCAGTTAGCTGGAGGAAGCTTTCCATCGATATGCCCCGGCCATACGCACTGAAGTACGACATCAACGCCCCAGTTAGCTACAAAACCGCCGTCGAAGAGTCCACCCTGGTAGCAAAAATCCCGATACAAGTCTGTGGCGCCCTCAAAGGGAGCAATACACTTGAGATGAGGAGGTCTTTGTGCAGCTATACGATACTGAATCATAGCGTAGTAGGAGAGACCGAGCATACCCACGTTTCCGTTGCACCATGGCTGCTGAGCAATCCATTCCACCAAATCATAGCCGTCCTGTTGCTCCTTTATGTCAAGCAAATTGTATTCACCCTGGGAGAACCCGCTTCCCCGGGCCTGGACAATAACATGAATATATCCCTTGGGAACAAAATAGTAGGTGGCGCCTGCTTCAACAGCATGGGCATAATAAGGTGGTTGCTGCTGTATTCCCTTCATATATGGTGCCACTGATAAGAGCGCCGGATAGCGTCCTTCCCTCTCCGGATAGTATATATCTACCGAGAGTTTGATACCGTCCCTCATGGGCACATAAACATTGTAATCAAGCTTGACCCCTACCGGGGGGATAGGTGGTTTTATAAGGTCCTTAAGATAGGGTGAGTTAACATCAAGTATTGAATCTGCTTCCGGCATATACACCTCTCCACATCGTTAGTCTTAATGAATATACGAGCTATTTCCCTCGGCAGCCAGTATTAAAATTATTACAGCCTCCGGATCGTGTGGCTGATATCCCAAATTATGCGGGCACAGGTGAATTATTTGGGACCAGTCTCATTTAAATCGAACCACCACTTATCATTCACCTCCGCTTTTTCGGGACCGAGGAGCTTGTCAGCTTTAATAGCAAGCTTCCTTGCCAGTCCGGAACGTTCAACCGCCCAACGGACCAGGTTATGCGGCCAGGTATTCGGTTTTGTCCAGGGACAAACTTTAACACATCTGCCACATAACGTCCCCTTTTTATTTGACAATCTGAACTTGTGGCAGCTCTGCGCATCGAGTTTCCAGGTCTCGTAGCCATTGTACATAGCTTTGTCTCCCGAGGGGATAGAATGGCTCGGGCACAGGTCGGCACATATCTCGCACTGCTGACAGAAATCTTGAAGACCGAAATCAATAGGTTTGTCGGGAACTAATGGCAGGTTAGTGAGCACTGCGGCTGCTTTAAAATGCATGCCCAAAAAGGGATTTACTACGATCCCGGCGCGGCCTAATTCCCCAATACCCGCTTCTACCAGGAGAGGTGGTAAGATAACCTGAAATCCCACCGGGATTTTAGCCGTATGCTCGGCTACAGCTTCGTACCCCAATCTTCTGATGTAGCGAGCTATAACATGAGACATATAAGCCAGGCGATTGTAGACTTCGAAACTTAACGGCATAGTGATCCAATCATAGCCTGTAGAAGCACTTACAGTCTCATATTCTTTACTCAGTACAATGATGATGGCAAACGGGTAATCGATATCAATGGGATTACCCTGTAAGTCGTGGCTATATACAGCATATTCAGGAAGGCGGCAAATTCCCATAATATCAGCCTTCAGAAAATACCCCAGGCGTTTAATGTGACGGCTTAGAATCATGGGATCTTCAGGAATTGTTGCTTTGGGAGTTATTACCTCATTATCAGCGATAGAATTATAGTGCGCCAGCATTTCCCACATTGAATGGAATAGCGGATGCTTTTTATGCATAATACGGGCCTCTTTCTGCGCAGCCGGCCCGTAATCACCACGTAGTACCTTGGCAAATGCTTGTTCTCGGCCATCTATCCTCTGAATGCCATCGGTAATAAGCGTCGTGGGTTTATCAACTTGCTTAAAGCGATGCATCGGGAAAGGGCCGAGTTGACTATTATTGAATAATATTCCACGGTTATTAGATTTATCCTTCATCTACAATAATCCTCGTCTCTTTATTATTTATATCAATTTTTTTCTAAAAAGTTTAGCGGTGTATTGACCAAGCAACGAGCACCGTCTTTAGTTATATGAAGTGTATCACCGAGCATGATACCAACATCCCTTTTCCATTTTGGATCGTGAATATCAATATTAGTCCCAAAAACCATATTTTCTCTAACCTTTAGAGCGCCAATCTCTTCGCCCGCCAGTCGTCCTGTGCCCGGTTTGCAAACCGCGACCAAAGTCCCCGGTGAGACCAGTCCATGTTCGTGGAATCCTAATTCCACGTAGTCCATACCGGCTCGCAGGCAAGGTTCCCGCTCCGCCTCCAAAACTTCTTTCAAGGTGGTTCCAGGTCGCATTGCTTCACGTAAACTCTCAGCACACTGAACGCTTACTTCATGAATCCTTTTCAGTTCATCAGGAGCTTTTCCCAGAAATATTGAAAACTCGGCAGCCGCCAAGTATCCGGCGTAATTCGCATGAAATTCGAACATGATAATATCTCCCACCTCAAGAGTCCTTGTGGTTGGAACAACGGGTTGCATAGCCCCATGTAATAACAGTTTGTTTTCCCCCTGTCCGTTCACAGGCCCGGATGATAGAAGAATAAAAATCTGGGCTTCACCGCCATTGCTTATGAGACTACGCACCATATCTGCATAAATTTCACATTCTTTTTTGCCCGGCTCAGCGGACTGGATCGCGACATCTATAGTTTTTCGGGCTATTACCCCCGCGTTTTCGAGCATTTTGATTTCTTCGGGGCTTTTTATTAAGCAGACGTACTTCATTAAACCGGTCGCGCTAACCATATTCGCATCGGGTAACTCTTTATTGAAGTAATCATAAACTGAAGCGGATATTATATCCTCGGAAGTTATTTTTGAACCCCCTCCAACGATTCCGATTCTACCGCGATCGTACTTATGCTCTTTTAGATAATTAACTATCGGTGCAGGGCCGGTATTCACTCGTATGTCATCGATCCAGTTTTGAGTAAAGTGATATCTGTTTGCCGGAATATGAGAATGAGGAATCCCTTCCCATACAACCGGCTCGCCCACCAGTGGGAAAACGGCAAAAGCACCCATATAACTGCCAATATGCGTTATATAACGCAAATAGGCCATGCCCTGATTGAAATGTCTGTCATTGCCAACTATTAATAAGCAGTCTAATCCCTCAGTCACCATGAGTTCTCTGATAAACTGCCATCTGCGATCTCTCTCTTCCAGAGATAATCTCGGAACATAACTGGCATGATGTTTAGCTTCCGTCGTTTTGTCCCGATAGTCTGAATTTTCCGGCACCGGAGTTGCCTCCCCCCAATTTATAATTATTTTTTTTCAGCCACTGCCATAGAATTGCGACAATTAATATAAAAACACCACCCCCAATATATACCATCGAGTCACCAAATATAATAAGCATGCTACCGGCTATGCAAAGTAATCTTTGTAGCCAGTTCAGCTTTCCCATAAACGTTCCCCCCACGCCGAATGCCAAGCCGACAGTTCCTATTGCTGTAGTTAAAACTACCGCTACTATTTCCAACGGCGTGCCAATGGTTATCAAGGCAGGTTTAAAGACCCAGGCAAATGGCAGAACATATGCCAGTATACCAAGCCGTGCTGCCTGCCATCCTATTTTAACGGGATTTGCGTTAGCAAAAGCAGCGGCTACATAGGCCAGTGTCGCCACCGGCGGAGTAATGAACGATATCATAGCCCAATAAAATACGAAGAGATGCCCGGCGATTTCAGGCACACCGGCAGTGGTTAAGGCTGGTACAATCAACAACGCCAGAAATACGTAACATCCCAAGATACCCACTCCCATTCCCATGATAAAGGAAACGGCGGCGGTCAATCCCAGTAAAACAGCAATGTTACCCCCGGAAAAACTTACCAGTTCACGGGAAATATTTACGCCAACACCTGTTAGCGAGACCGAACCTATGACTAGCCCTCCACAGGCAATAGCCACCGCTACCATGAGCAATGTACGTACCGTTTCCTCCGAGGCTATCATCAACTTTTTAGGCCCCATACGTGTACGCTTAGAAAACGCACTCATTATTAGCAGGATAACCATTGCATAGATGACCGCTTTTTGAGGTGCGTACAATGGTACTGCCATAAGATATATCAGTGCAATTATTGGTATCGCATACCACCAACCCTGTTTTATAGCCCTCCATAAAGATGGTAGTTCTTCCCTGGGCAAACCACGCATACCCAGGCGAGCCGCTTCTTGATCTACCATTATGAATAAAGCAAGGTAATAGAGACATGCGGGTATTACTGCATGTTTTACTACCAATATATAGGGCATCTCTATGAAATCGGCCAGGACAAAGATTACAGCACCCATAATCGGCGGCATAAGGATGCCTCCCATAGAAGCTACAGCTTCGACTGCGCCGGCGTAGTGTGCCGGATAACCCAACTTTTTCATCAAAGGGATGGTGAATGTCCCGGTAGCGGCGACATTGCTGGCCGCGCTTCCGGAAAGCGTCCCGAAAAGACCACTGGCAGCTACCGCCATCTTGGCTGGCCCACCTCTCATAGTCCCCATAGTAGAATAAGCAAGATTAGTGAAAAATTCACCGGCTCCGGTGTGGATAAGAATCTGGGAGAACAGGACAAAAACAACTACTATCTTGGCACTGATCGATAAAACAAAGCCGAAGATACCTCCTTCAGCCAGAAACATGAATTCGCCCCACCGTGATAGTGTTTCGCTTGGACTATGAAGGACACCCGGAAGGTAACCACTAATAAGAGGATAAATTATGAAAAAGGCCACTATAAAAGTAAAGATTAGTCCAACAGTACGGCGACTTGCCTCAAGGAGTAGCACTGCTAATATCCATCCCATTATTGGATAGGTTATAATTCCGGTACCTGATTTATATGCCCATTCTTCTGCAAATATGCCATAGTATATGCATATACCCAGACCGATAAGAGCAAGTACCACATCATAAATTGGCGGCAATTTGGTTTGTTGCGACTTTCTGGCTCTGACCAGCGAAAAGACAAAAAATAAGACGCTACCTAAGTGTATACCGAGGTGAAGGTCTGGCGAGATTACTATGTCGGTGAATATCAGCAGAACGTCACTGAGATAAATCACATGGTATAAAACAAAGATACCGGCACTAATACCTATAAACCAGTTCCACCAAGTCATTCTCGATGGTGATTCTGTCTTTTCAGTCTGTTCACTTATCGGCTTAGAGTCTTCTAGTTCGCCTTTGTTATTGAAATGACTTTCCTCGGAGACCATCCATGCACCTGCAAATCTACTCTAAAGGGGTAGCTTTATTAGCTGCCCCTTTAGAATGCACATTCATTAATATTTATCCGGTTTACTTTCCTTGCACAGCTAGAAGCGCCTTTTGCTTGGCATCCATTTCCTTATTCCATATTCCCTTTTCTTTGTAATATTTGATGGCTCCCGGATGGAAAGGAGCGACCCATATCGCAGTGGCAGTCTTCAAAGGAAAGTTCCTGGCCGCTGCATGGTAACTAAAGAATTCTTCCTCATGATCGAAGATAGCCTTTACTATCTGGTAGGCTAGTTCCTCATCAAGGTCCGGAAGGCAAACCATGGCTGTGGCGGGACCTACTCCTTTTACGGGAGAATTCTGACCTTTATAAATATTAGCAGGCATTGTATAGGGTAAGGCACCGCTTGCCTCTGGAACAGCTGCCACTTCTTTATCACTAAGGGAGATGAAATAAATATTCTTAGCAGCAGCTAACTCGGTTACAAGAGCAGAAGGATATCCGTTTACCGTCATTGCTACATCAGCAGTGCCCTCTTTGAGCGAAGTCCAGCCCGTATTCCCTTTGAATGTAAGAAGCTTTATATCATCGTCTGTCAGTCCGTTAGCCTTGAGCAAAGCCACCCTGATCATATCCAGATCAGGGCTGCCTACCCTGGAACCGGCAACTGTCTTGCCCTTTAAATCTGCTAATGTCTTTATGTTCGGGTCAATACTAATAATATGGAAGAAGGAATTCTGACCCCAGAAAAGTATCTGTACCGGTATCTTCCTTTCATAATTCGCATACATAACCGCCTGACGTTGAGCATTGTATATGAAAGCAGAAGACGACCAGGCTACTTCAGCTTCCCCCCTGTCTAAACGTGTCAATGTCTCAGGCATGTTGGTTATAGGTTTAACCACCGCATTTATCTTGTAAGGTTTTGTTACATATTTACTAATCATTTCCCCAAAGCCGATTACCACGTTATGCATGGCACCACCACCAACTCCACCGGATACGATGAAGTCTTTATATTATAAACCGCCCGTACAGCCTACTGCTAACATGCTAATCAACAAAATTATTGCGGATATCGTGAACAATATTTTTTTCATAGTATGTTCCCCTCCTATTAATAATATTCACACAGGACTTGTTTAATCATAATTCATTACATCATAGCACCTCCCAAGGTTGGCTCATTTTATCGCTTCTCCATCGTGTTATCAATACCCATCCTGCAAATTCGATTCTTTTTCTCTATTCATATACCCGGGTTTTACAGTGCATCCGCCCGGCTTGCGTAGAAATCCCAGGCTCGTTTTAGCGGAGTTGTCGGCTTTGTAGCCGGCAGCCAGGATTTTAAATCTTCCAGTTCACTATCAGAATAGTACTGCGGTTTACCGAGAAGCATTGCCATAATTTGTATTTCCGCAGCCTGTTCTAAATGGATGGCATTCAGACATGCTTCCTTTAAATCCAAGCCTGTTACCGCAGCTCCATGTCCCCTTAGCATAATAGCCTTGTACTGCCCAAGAAGGTTCGCCATTTCTCTGCCCAACTCCATATTGTCTATCAGGCCGGGCCTGTTATAAACGGGTACTCCAGCGGCAAAAGGTATATGGAAATTGCTGAGCGGCTTGAGGGATTGCCCGGTGACGCTTAAAGTTATTACTTTTAATGAGTGAGTGTGTGCTACACTATTAACTTCCGGCCTGGCTAAATAAACGGAAGTATGGATAGGCGTTTCTGAGTAGGGTTTCCCCTCACCCTCAACCTTCTCCCCTTGTAAGTTCACGACAATGATATCATTGACAGTTACAAGTGCAGGGCTGATGGAGCAAGGGATAAGAAATCTGTCTGTACCCGGTATCCTGACGCTGACATGCCCGAAAGCATCTACCAAGCCCTCCGTAGCAAGGATCTTGCATGCGGTTACCAAATTTAATTTTAAGCTTGTGATGTCCTCCATTACATCCAACTGTTTATCAACGTTACTTTAAACCTGCCGCTGTATTATTATACTAAAACAATAATCTATGTCTTCTTCGGAAACGATAATTTTCCTTATCTTAATGATAATGCCATCTACACAACCTCGAAAATGAAATAGAAAACCTGCTGAATAGTTTGTTACCATCATTAATATCTATCCGGGTTCCTGTGAAGCATTCTTGCCGGCTACAATGCCCTGCGCCATTGAGGCGGAAGTCATAACACCCAGCAGATACGTCTTCCCACAAAGACCGCCGGTAACTTCACCGCCGGCATATAATCCGGGAATAACTTCACCGTACTGGTTCAATACCTGGCCCCGGCCGTTTATCTTTAAGCCGCCCTTCATCGAAGTTGTAGCCGTAACAACCTTCACTGCATAAAACGGAGGGGTATCTAGCTTAAAAATCTTTTCTGGCATACCGCCTTTTTGATACTTTCTACCAAATACAGTAT
>CAZEAR010000007.1:0-3381 GCA_964510365.1 uncultured Dehalococcoidales bacterium
CCTTCCAGGAATTTGTAATCAGGAAGCTCTCGTCCATATTGTTTACCATCCGTTTAAATCTGTTCAGGGGTACGGAAAAGGTAAGAACATCCTTCGGTGCAAATGGGCGCGCTGAAACATCGAACATGCCGATTATAGCCCGGGGATGCTGCGAGTCCTTTTCCAGGTAAGGGTTTTGTACGATCGAGGAGCAGCCCGAACCCATGGGAGTATAAACGGCGTTGGGATCGGCTTCATCAAAGTTTGTCAGGGTGTAAAGGCCGGCCAGAGGATCGGACCGGGCGAAAAATATAACCACCTCAGGCTCATCCCATTGTTCCAGCATGTCCCATCTTTTGAAAACTATGAAGCTGCCAGGCGCCTTAAAAGAAGGCCAGTTCTTAATCGTTTCCTTGACCAGCTCAGGAGACTTTTTATAACGTTCTCCCCTGACTTTGCCGGGGATGCCGCAGGATAGGAAGTACTCGAAGTCCGACATTATCGTTTCTGCGAAACCGAGATATCTCTTTCCGCCGGCACAGCCGATCGAATCGGCATTAAAACGAAAGGACTGCCCTTTTCTGACCCTGGCCAGTGCATTGATCACACATCTGGGAACTGAGTTCGGTTTTATCAGCGGTATTCTCTTGTCATCTGTGTAGTAGAAGACAATGGGTAACTCGGCATTGTTGAAATATTTTCTCCACAGCCGAATGAATGAATCTTTCATCTCCATATCCATGCAGTTACTCCTGTTTCAATAAGATCTATATTCTTATTATAGAGCTAAATCGATGCCGGTTAATCCATTCTACCACTGGTTGAGATTTTGAAAGGCCTGTTCCGGATTGTTTCTGGCTCCCATCACCAGACCTGTGGCTTCTCCAACTACAATCTCATATTCGTCTTTTGCCATTGCTGTCAGGACTGCTTCGGCTACTTCGGACGGTGGAATACCGGTATATCCGGGCTCTTCTTCGTAAACATTTCCCTTCCCCAGTTCCGTATCCACCGCCGGCGGTATTATCTCGAATACCTTTATCGAGGTGTCCTTTAACTGGTACCTCAAAGACATGGTAAACGAATGAATTGCTGCTTTAGTGGCGCAGTAAACCGGCATGGCGGCTATAGGTACGAAACCCAGGGCCGATGAAACGTTGATTATAGCTGCTTCGCTTTTTTGCAGAAGAAACGGGGTAAAATATGTTGACAGTTGAATCGGGGCGATCAGATTGGTCTCGATTTCATCCTGGCCCTTAAATAGCTCCTGTGTCCCCCTATGAAAATCTATGGCCCTTTGAATTCCGGCATTATTAACAAGTATATTCAGGTCTTTATGATTATCCTTTATCCAGTCGAATAATGATTTATGTTCATCTCCCTTTGTCACATCGCATACTTTGGTTCTTAGTTGCTGTAGGTCACTCTGAGCTTCTATTAGCTTGTGTTCCCTTCTCCCGCAGATGATTACTTGATTGCCGGCGTTGGTAAACATCTTGGCCAGTGCGAAGCCGATGCCCGTTGCTCCCCCAGTGATAAGGACTGTATTACTGCTGGTCTTCATTCTTGCCCCCTTTGTTATCCGGTTTATTAATTATACCGCCTACGCTTATATTATTGATAAAATAGTAGTCCCACAATAGAACCGGAATAGCCGCCTGGAACGGTATCTTAGTGATGTTTTTAGAACGGGTTAATCAGGGGGATAACAGCGCTGTGCCTTGGAGACATAGATAATTCAGGTAATCAATGCCTTAGCGGGTGTTCGAGAGTAGTTACGGTATCGTCTTGCTTCGGTCTCGGCTAATAGCTACGGCCCGTTCTCGCACTTATAGTAGGCTTCAGCCTCGCCCACTTTTATATACGGACAGGACCTGTTAGTGTTTCTCGAGTCGCGGCATAATATTTCGACTTTCACTTTATACGTTCCCAGAGCCATAGGTGTAAAAGTTACAACTCCCTCCGGGCCCCAGGCTTCCTGTTCTTTAATGGCACTGCCGTTATCTATAGTCCACTTATACTTAAATGCGGCTGGGCTCTGCGGTTGTTCCGATTCCGGTAAAATGCAATGAAGCCTTATTGATCCGCCGGGAGGAGAAAAAATATAGATACCGGTCTGGTTGCCAACAAAGCTGCTATATACGATTTTTATTTGCGGGGTAACCGGCTTGCAAAGATTGCCGAAATCACATTCCTCCGGTACCTTCTTAGTCACTTCCTCCGGTGCTTTTATTTGAATCAAAGCAATAGCATCTCCGACAACGTCTCCCTTTTCGTTTAAGACCTTTACGCTGACATCGTGGCTGCCGGCAGCGGTAAACTTCCTGCTGTATTTGTTGCTTTGCCCCGTGGTGGCTAATGTACCGTTATAATACCATTCATAAGTCGGTTTAGCCGGCAGCCTGGACATAATCGCTGTGAAGGTGTACTCGTCGTTCACTTCGCCCTCCACCTGGGCAGGATCGATACTGCACTCAGCGCTTTGATAACTTACATTGATATACTTGAAATCCACATATTCCCAGGCTCTGTTCTTCTGATTATTATTTATATCTCCAACAATATATATCCCCAGTTTATTGTTGCCGGGTTTAAGTTCGTTCCTTCCCTTATTATCTCTGGTCAATTGCTTCCCGTCCCGATACACAGCCCATCCCGGCGCGAAATTTTTACCTTTTACGGAAATTCTTAATAATTTGTTATCGGCTTCAAACCCATCCACCAGCGGTTGCTCATTACCCTTATCATCGATCCACACTATATCGTATCCGGGAAATATATTGTTTCCGATGGTCTTATTCTTGAATTCGTTCCAGTGCTTGGCTATTGTATCCCAGGAGAGAATGGTCGATTTGCCTATGTACACTATACTCTCGTATGCTTTGCCTCTGCCGGCATCTATCTCCTTCCTGTTGGCCCCCGAGTTATATGGCTTGAATTTACCTTCGCCGGAATAGAATATGATTTTGCGGTCGGTGTTACCGGGATAATTGGGATCGGCAACATACAGGGCATTGCCTACTACCTTATAGATCACCATGGCATGACCGCCTCCTGCTTTGCTCCATATAGCGACTTGCTGCGGCTCGCCGGTTGCCCTTATAGAATAAGCGAACAAATTGAAGATGTTTTCATCGCCTATACCGCGGATATCTTTCAATACCCATTTATTATTGACCTTTTCCCATTTTTTACCACCTATATTGGTCCAGAATTTATTGCCGATTCCTACATACGGCTCTTTTTGAATAACCGAGCAAAAGCGGTATCCCAGCGAGTCGTCCTGCCAGAGATCCGGTGTGGCCGGTTTGTCTCCGTTATTATCATAGCGGTTGTAAAGACATAAATCCTGGCCGTCGGGTTGGGTGCAGTAATACCACATGGCGGAAAGCGCCTGACCCT
>CAZEAR010000007.1:3481-22614 GCA_964510365.1 uncultured Dehalococcoidales bacterium
CAATGAGCAGCAGGATGCATAAACAAAGAGAATAAAAACGAGCACGGCCTTTATCCGTCAATATTAATTTCTCCTTTTGAGTTTTTTATCCTCTATAATGCTGCGTATTAGACAATGCAAATATTTCGACGATATCGATAATAAAGATGAATAATAATACATAAAACTTGCTGTTCTGACAAGGGTAAGTTGAATGTCCCTAAAGAACACTTATTGTTCTGCCAGCTTAATAATGGTCTCAAGGAAATGAGTCTCGGTTAAAATAGCGACTAGAAATACGATTTGGCAAATACCAAAAATCATGAATCCGAATGGAACCGTTTTAGCGCTGTCGGTGAATACCATGCTGAAGCCTAATGTAGCCAGGAAAACCGGCCACCAGAATAGGCCCGCAATAATGGAAGTCACTGCTCCGGATATGATGAGCAGCAGCCCTATATATGATATTATACTGAAATTCCTGGGCATTATTCGGTTTTATCATATCACATTGTAGCCGGGGAAAATACGGATAGCTGCTGTTTCAAGGTAAACACGACTGTGACCAAAATGTGCGATGGTAGAACATCTTCTTTGACGAATTAACATAATATGTTATTATATCCAGCGAATCACCGGTTACTGCCGTAACTGCATTTTTATCAAGGTGAATGGACTGTGAAATCCGGAAAGAATGATTTACCCGAAGAGCCTGGAGACGTAAGGCCGCATGATAAACAGCAAACGCGCCGGCTTTCATTGATCGACTGGCTGTCCCCCGGAAATTTTCATATTTCTATGGTCAATAAGGTATTGTATGCCGGGAAGACCAAATTTCAGTTCGTTGAAATCGCCGATGTCGATTCCTTTGGAATTTGTCTGGTCACCGACGGCAGCATACAGAGTGCGGAACATGATGAGTTTATATATCATGAGTCGCTGGTGCATCCGGCCATGACTTCACATTCAAATCCCAAAAACATCCTTATACTCGGTGGTGGTGAAGGGGCCACTTTGAGAGAAGTCGTTAGATATCATTCTGTCGATAGAGTTACCCTTGTTGACCTCGATGAAGAATTAGTCTCCATATGCCGTCGTAATCTCTGCTGGGATAAGGGAGCATTTGAAGATAAACGAGTGGAACTTGTATTCATGGATGGCAGGGCATATCTGGAAAATATCAGAAAATCCGGGGGGAAATTTGATGTAATTATAATCGATATCAGCGACCCGCAGACCGAGTCTCTATCGAACAGGCTTTTTACCCGGGAATTCTATACTTTATGTTCCGATTGTCTTGAAGCAGACGGTGTTTTGGTAACTCAGGGGCTTGCCGTTTACGGCTTAAAGGACAGGGATATACCTCATGCTACAGTTCATCGCACCATTGCCAGTGTTTTTCCGAAGACCTGGTCTTATATGGCTTATATCACGTCATATAATTCAATGTGGGGATTTGTTATAGCCTCCAAGATGGACATGGAAATAGCTGCCGGTTTAAACTTAACACATTGCTTATCAGACAGGGTAGACGGCGAATTGAGCTTTTACGATAGTTGTTCGAAGGAGCATATTTTTTCGCTTCCCCGGCATATAAGGACTTTTATCGATGAGTGGCAGCAAATTGCGACAGATGAAAATCCGATCGTCGTCAACTGGTGATATAGAGTTTGAATATCCTGAAGATATCAGGGACAGCAAAGTCGTCATTAATAGAAACAGCGATATATTGAAAATAAAACTTAATGGTCGCGATAATGTTATCTCATTTTTACCGGAATTATTTCTATCCCTGTGATAATACTGTAACTTACTAAATAATTAACTTTTCGCTTTTACCCGCCGTTTTAATATTTAAATACCCGTAGACTGTTGCTAAATTGAATATATGATTTATAATACCTTTAATAATTTATTTAAAGACTAGCATGGCTGATTCGCTTTTGAAATACTAACAAGGAGACGGCAATTCAACAATCGTATCAATGTCCAAACTGCGGTGCCGCCGTTAGTTTTGGTATCAAGTTCTGCAGTAATTGTGGAATGCCTCTGGACTGGCAAATGCAACAGTCTCAGCCTCCGTTACAGTATTATTGTCCTGGCTGTAATTCCCCCGTTTTTAGGGGCAGTAATAATTGTCAATACTGTGGAGCGCCGTTAACATGGATGAATCAGCAGCAAGCTGAATCGATACCGGATAACAGGACCGGCATTTATACTCCCGCCCGGAGCAAACCTGCAATTAAGTATTTGAAATGGGCGGGAATTTCGATACTCAGCCTGTTACTTTTTCTGTCCTTATTCGTATTTGGTCCCGCTTTTTTATTCAAACAGACAGTTCTTAATCCCGCCTTTGTCAACTCGGAGGTCAACAAGTTAGAGCTGGCTTCACTGGTTAACGAAGTGATTGCTCAAGGATCATCCCAGGATTTGCCTGAAGAAATTGCGGATGCTGTATCACATACTGTTAGTAAAATTGAGCCGCGTTTTAAAGAAGAACTGAATACATTTATTACTTCTATTTACGATTATCTTCTGGGCAAAAAGGAGAACCCTGAGCTGCCGTTATTGATACGCAGTACATTCCTGAATTCGGAATTCCTCGGTGCTATTATAAATGAGCTTGATTTAACCGCTCTTATGAAGCCTATTATTTATGAGCAGGCTAATAACTGGATTCCCCAGATGTTGGAGCCCTTTAAACCGTTTATTTATCCGGCTATCGATGACATGCTGGAGAGTCAAGAACCCTGGATTAAGCAGCAGATTATAAATAATATCGATCAAATTGCCGATTACCTGGTGGGTTTGAGAGATGGCTTTAATATAACTATCCCTATGGATCCGGTGGTAAAGGGTATCAAGGATTACATGCTGAAAGATGTTAAAGATTTGCCCCTTCCACAGGTGATCGGACTCCCTCCTGAGATGGTTGAAGCGGTTTTTAATGATTTCTTTGATGAATTTTCTCAGTATATACCGGTATCCTTCTCATTTGATGAGTCTATTATCGGGGAAGATGTGCCGCAGCAAGTGAGAAAGGTTCTTACTGAAGGGGAGAATGCAATGGCGCAAATGAAGGACTATATAAGCACCTTTCAGCTAGGGTATAACTTGCTTATTGCCTTCATGGTTCTGCTTACCATCGGTATTATCCTCGTCTTTCGTGAGGTAAGGGGCGCAACACGTACACTGGGTATAGTTTTCTTGATTTTCGGTGCGATTGAGTTATTAAGCCGCATATTGATTAACAATGTGTTTAGTCAGCAAATGGCACAGGCAACGGCTATCCCTTCGCATCTTCATCAATGGCTGCTGCAGTTCGTCAGCGATGTTTCGGCCCCGCTGCAGATTCTGAGTATCGGGTTTATAATCGGAGGGATTGTTCTGATAGTGGTTTCTGTGGTCTATAAACCGCGCCGGCCGGCATTATTGCATTAGATGTAAAAAGCTAGATCTTGAAAGCATTTGATATATTGACGATTAATTTATCAATGATAGGTGATTTCAGATATAATAATAGTTTAAAGCGATATGATCAGGAGATGAAGGTATGAAAATAGCAAGGATATTGATTCCTTTGGTTTGTATAGCTGTGCTGATTTCAGGCTGCGGTATTTCGGCAAAAGACCACGTTTATAAGGGTAACCAATACTCTGATAGAGAAGAATGGGATAAGGCCATAGCTGAATATAATCAAGCTATTGAGTTAGATCCATCATTGGTAATGGCCTATAATAACAGGGGTAGTGCCTACTCTGAAAAAGGTGACTATGCTAAAGCGATAGCTGATTTAACGAAGGCTATAGAACTTGATCCCGAGAATTCGCTAGCCTATTACAACAGGAGCATGGCCTATATTCATTATCAAGAATATGATAAGGCTATTGCCGATTGTAACAAGATTATTGAACTGGGACTGGAGAATGCATTTGTTTACTATAACAGGGGAGTAGCCAATGCTAAAAAGAAAGACTATAAAAGCGCCATATCGGATTTTGAAAAGGCGATAGATATATCGAATGATCCTGTATTTATTAAACGTGTTGAAGATAATGTTAAAGAAGTGGAAACTGCAATGGGTAACTCTTGATTAAAACTACTTATAATAATTTGCAATGACAATAATATAAGGACCTTTGACATCTGGTAAAAGAAAATTTTATAATTAAATAGCAGTCGACCTTTAAGGCGGCAAGCACTTAATTAAAGTAATAATATCCGCTTGGATCAGCAATGACCGAGACGGTAAATAGCTATAAATTGCTAATATTGCCTTCTCAGCATTGCTGAGGAGGTTTTTTTATTATTATGAATGGTTCACTGACCGATGTACCGGGAGTTAAGGTCGGACACTATACCGATCGACAGGCGGCTACAGGCTGTACCGTAATACTATGTGAGAAAGGTGCGGTGGCCGGAGTAGATATTAGAGGTTCTGCGCCGGGGACCAGAGAGACCGATGCCTTGATGCCGCTAAATCTGATCGATTGTATTAATGCGATTGTTCTTAGTGGTGGCAGCGCGTTCGGTCTGGATGCTGCTGGCGGTGTCATGCGTTATCTTGAAGAGAGGGGTT
This sequence comes from uncultured Dehalococcoidales bacterium, assembly GCA_964510365.1. Lineage (GTDB taxonomy): Bacteria > Chloroflexota > Dehalococcoidia > GIF9 > UBA5629 > CAZEAR01. Next base: position 8,040 of record CAZEAR010000007.1, read on the forward strand.
TGGGCTATCGGGTTTCTACGGTTAATGTACCCATCGTACCTGCCGCTATTCTATTCGATTTGGACATAGGCAGCAGCGATATCAGGCCCGGTATCCAGGATGGTTATAAGGCATGTCTGGCTGCGAGCGATGGAGAGGTATCTGAAGGTTCTGTAGGTGTCGGTACAGGAGCGACGGTAGGCAAGCTTCTGGGGATTGAGAGAGCGGTTAAAAGCGGTTTGGGGATGGCCAGTTGTGAATTCGGTGATGGCATAATTGTTGCCGCGCTTGTTGCCGTTAACGCCGTAGGCGATGTTATCGATTACAAAACGGGGAAGTTATTGGCTGGCCCGCGGTCTGTAAAAGGCGGAGATTTATTAAGCACTATGGAACTTATGCAGCATGGATTGGACGAGAGCAGTTTACTGAGTAGAAATACTACTCTGGGTGCAGTAGCAACGAACGCTAATTTAAACAAGGCGCAGATTAATAAAGTAGCACAGATGGCACATGATGGTCTGGCCAGGACAATTAATCCCTGTCATACCATGTATGATGGCGACACTATATTTGCTCTGTCAGCGGGAGATAAAAAATGCGATGTCAGTACGATCGGTGCGATTGCCGCTGAAGTCATGGCTGATTCCGTTATCAGGGCGATCACTCAGGCCGATACCATTGCAGGGGTACCTTCGATAAAGGATATTGTTTAGGGGGTAAAACAATGTTGAGCATAGGTTTTATAGGAGCGGGGACAACAGGAAATGCATTAGCTGTTACGCTGGCTAATAAGGGATATCATGTGAATGCTGTTTACAGCCGGAGCTTATCCTCGGCCGTAAGACTTGCGGCAAGAATAGAAGGCTGCCGGGTTTATGCAAACTCACAGCAAGTTGCCGATGCTGTAAGGTTAGTATTCATTACCACGCCTGACGATGTCATTGCCGAAGTAGCGTCACAAGTTGAATGGCGTGAGAATCAGTATGTAGTGCACTGTAGTGGTGCTCATTCCATAAACGTTATTGCTCCGGCCGGTAGATTAGGTGCCCACACGGGGTGTTTTCATCCGTTACAGACTTTTGCCAGTATCGAGCAGGCTGTAGAGAATCTTCCTGGTTCCACCTTCGGCCTCGAAGCTGAAGGACCGCTGCTGGCATTGCTCAAGAAGATTGCCGGAGACCTGGAAGGCAATTATATTGTATTAAAAGCGGGCGATAAGGTTCTCTATCATGCGGCGGCTGTGATTGCCTGTAATTATTTAGTTACTTTAATCAAACTGGCTACCGATTTGTATCAGGACTTCGAATTAACTCCCAATGAAGCGATAAAAGCATTGATGCCATTATTGAAGGGTACACTGCGGAATATCGAGAATGTCGGATTGCCGGATTGTCTTACCGGCCCTATCGCACGTGGTGACCTGGGTACTATCGAAAAACATATCGAGGCATTGAATCGGAGCAATCCTGAATTACTGGAAAGTTATATGCAGATAGGGTTGCAAACTGTACCTATAGCCGTTTCCAAGGGGAAAATTGATTCTGTTCAAGCGGAAAAGCTTATTAATATTTTAAAATTGAGGCAAGGAGTTTGTACATGAGAACTATGCTCAAAAGCAAGATTCACCGGGCACGGGTTACCTGCTGCAATGTTGACTATGAGGGCAGCATTGCTATCGACAGGGCATTGCTTGAGGAGGCGGATATTTTGCCTTATGAAAGAGTGGAGGTATTGAATATTAATAACGGTGCCCGGTTCAGCACCTATGCTATCGAAGCTGACAGAGGGTCCGGGGTAATATCTTTAAACGGAGCTGCAGCCAGGCTGGTTGCCAGGGATGATATCGTTATCATACTTACCTACATCCAGATTCCTGATGATGAAGCAATTAAACATCATCCCAAACTGGTATATGTTGATGCTAGGAATAGAGTAATCGGCAAACATGATAGTATCAAACAGGCAAAGAACTTCATATCGGCGGGATAAAGGAGTCAAATGAAGACCACTATCGATGCCATTAAAAAAAAGAAGTTAGCTAAAGAAAAGATAGTCATGCTGACTGCGTATGATTATTCCACAGCCAAGCTTGTCGATGAAGCCGGAGTACCTTTGATCCTGGTCGGGGATACCCTGGGAGTGGTAGTCCTTGGTTATGAATCTACCATACCAGTCACTATGGATGAAATGATTCATCATACTAAAGCCGTGGTTAGAGGGACCAGAAATGCCCTGGTTGTCGGGGATATGCCTTTCATGACTTATCGAATAAGCACCTCCGAGGCAATGCGAAATGCAGCGCGATTTTTCCAGGAGGGTGGAGTACAGGCGGTTAAACTGGAAGGCGGGGAAGTCGTTGCCGAGACGGTAAGGAAGATCGTTGACTGCGGCATCCCTGTAATGGGGCATATCGGTCTGACTCCTCAGTCCATTCATCAGTTGAGCGGGCATAAGGTCCAGGGAAAGACCAGAGAGACTGCCGGGCGCTTGTTAAGAGATGCCATCGCTTTGGAGCAGGCCGGCGCTTTTGCTGTAGTCCTCGAGTTGGTCCCGACGCAGGTCTCGAAATTGATTACCGGCAAAATTGAAATTCCGACCATAGGTATAGGTGCCGGAGCTGATTGCGACGGCCAGGTACAGGTCATCAGCGATATGCTGGGTCTTTTTACCGATTTTGTGCCCAGGCATGCTAAACAGTATGCCAAGATATCTGAGACAATTAAAGCAGCCATAGCTGAATATATAACTGAAGTAACTTCGGGTGGATTTCCCGGTCCCGAACACTCATCCAGTATAGACGAAGTAATACTGTCAGACTTTACATAATATAGTTCTTATGGAGATTGCTTACACAATTGCTCGAATGAGAGCGCTGCGACATGATATTCCCGGTACTGTAGGTTTTGTTCCTACTATGGGTTATCTTCATCAGGGACATTTATCTTTAGTCAAAGAGGCTAAGGCAAATAATTCAGCAGCAGTAGTAAGTATTTACGTAAACCCGTCCCAGTTTGGTCCTGCCGAAGATTTCGATAGCTATCCACGAGATATTGAACGTGACCTGGAATTATTGAGGAATGAGCATACCGATATCGTCTTTATTCCCGATAACAAAGAGATTTATCCACCGGGTTTTGATAGCTGGGTGGAAGTGGGAAAAGTTACCGAAGTTTTGGAAGGAAAGAGCAGGCCTGAACATTTCAGGGGAGTTACCACGATAGTTGCCAAGCTATTTAATATCGTTGAACCTGACCGGTCATACTTCGGTCAAAAGGATGCTCAACAGGCAATAGTCATAAAGAAGATGGCAGCTGATTTGAACATGGACCTGGAAGTTATAGTATTACCTACTGTTCGCGAGTCTGACGGTCTGGCTATGAGCAGCCGCAATAAATACTTAAGTCCTGAGGAAAGGACAGCGGCCACCGTTTTATTCCGATCATTAAACCTTGCCCTGAATCTGTGGCATGAGGGATGGAGAGATAGCGAAAGTATCCGCAATGAGATGATGAAATTAATAAATCAAGAACCGCTGGCAAATATCGATTATGTCAGTATCGCCGATACGTTAACGCTGGTAGAGCTTGCTGAGATAAACGATAAAGCGCTGGTATCTCTGGCTGTGAAAATCGGCCAAACAAGGCTGATAGATAATATCATTTTGAGCTAGAACCTGCTTATTGATTAATGCTGATAGCACTCTTTACGGCTTAAAGAAGAAAGCTTAAGCTTAATCGAAATTGAGTTTGACCGTAAATACATTTTCTGTTACACTTTCCAGTTGGTTATCGGGCTTTAATAAGCTTGAAATACATTTGCTATAACCAGAATAAACGGAGCTTTTGATCCGGATATAGTAAGAAATCTGTAATAAATCGGAATAAGATATCGCATTAATCCAGTATTTGTTTGATTTCCCGCATTGTAACGAGATATCTTTAAACATGCCTCCTCTCATGAGGTTCGGTTTGATACTGGCATAGCTGGTGTATCAGAAGTGTCTGCTGATATGGTAAAGACGAGATTACCGCATAAATTGTTGCAGTATAAGTCCCTTATTATCGAGAATCCGATACATATGATTCCCGAACGATTGCATAATCATTCCCGCACTGAAAATAAACCTCTATTAAATATTGGGAAAACGGGAAGGGATTAATACAATGGCTGACATTTCATTGATTATCGATGGGCAGCCGGTAACGGCCGGTGAAAACTCGACGGTATATGAAGCCGCCTGTAAGGCGGGAATTTATATACCCGGACTTTGTGCCCATCCCAGTTTGCGGCCCAGTGGAGAGTGCGGTCTCTGTCTGGTGCAGATAGAAGGTCAATCCGAGCCGGCCATTTCCTGTACTACCAGAGTAGAAAATAATCTTGTCGTAACTACCGATTTGCCTGATATCAGGCAGAAACAGCGTCAGGCTTTATTAAGAATTCTCTCGGAACATCCCAGCGCCTGCCTTACCTGCTGGCGCAAGAAACGTTGTCAACCATTCGACATCTGTTTACGCAATGTATCGGTAACCGAGCGTTGTATTACCTGTGCTGCCAACGGGAACTGTGAGCTGCAGGTCGTCGTCGATTTTTTGGATATAAAAGAGGCCGATGTTTCCTATAAATACAGAAGCCTGGAGATAAACAGGAATAATCCCTTCTTCGATCTGGACTATAATCTCTGTATTGCTTGCGGAAGATGTATCAGGGCCTGCCATGAAGTCAGAGGCCAGGGCGCTATTGATTTCATAGATATCGACGGCTACCGGGTTGCCGGCCCTGTAAAAGGAAACCACCTTGATTCTGAGTGCCGCTTTTGTGGGGCCTGTATGGATGTCTGTCCGACCGGTGCCTTGATGGAGAAATCGTTTAAGTGGCAAGGCCCTGCCGAGCGTTCGGTGGTTACTACCTGTCCTTATTGTGGGGTTGGATGTCAACTTAGTCTTGAAATAAAAGATGATAAGATATTGCGGACCGTTCCGGTTCTTGAAGACACTTTGAATCAGGGACAGGCCTGTGTTAAAGGACGTTTCGGTATCACCGAATTTGTTCATCACCCGGAACGTTTGACTTCTCCTCTTATTAAGAAAGGCGGTAAATTTCAACAAGCTAGCTGGGAAGAGGCAGTAGATTTGATTGCCGGGAAGCTTAGCACTTACAAAGGAGACCGGTTTGCCTTTATTTCATCAGCCAAATGTACTAATGAGGAGAATTATATTGCCCAGAAGTTTACCCGGGGGGTAATGCAGACCAACAATATAGACCATTGTGCCCGTCTCTGACATTCGCCCACGGTGGCCGGTCTGGCTGCCAGTTTTGGAAGCGGTGCTATGACCAATTCCATAAATGAAATAAGCAATGCCTCCTGTATTTTTGTCATCGGCAGCAACACGCCGGCGGCACATCCTGTAATAGCCCTGCAGATTAAAAAGGCGGTCAGAAAAGGAGCCAAACTGATTGTAGCTAATCCCATGGAAATCGAGCTGTGTAAACTGGCCCATGTTTGGCTCAGACACCGTCCCGGTAGCGATGTGGCATTGCTTATGGGAATGATGATGAAGTTTATTTTGGACGAAGGCCTTGCCGATATGGAATTTATCGAGGAATGCTGTGAAAATTTTGATGCCTTTCGTGATTCTTTAAGTAAATTCGAGCTTGATTTTGTTGTGCAGGCTACCGGAGTGCCCGGAGAAAAAATCGCAGAAGCTGCCAGACTATATGCTACCAATAAGCCCTCGAGCATTATATATGCCATGGGCATAACTCAACATAGTCATGGCACCGATAATGTTCTGGCAACCGCAAACCTGGCCATGCTTACCGGTAATATCGGCAAGCCGTCGACCGGAGTAAATCCCCTTAGAGGTCAGAACAATGTTCAGGGTGCCTGCGATATGGGCGCCCTGCCCAATGTTTATACCGGCTATCAGAAAGTCGATAATACCGATTTACAGAAAAAGTTTGAAGGTGTCTGGGGGTGTGAGCTGCAGTCCAAACCAGGTCTAACATTGACCGAGATATTTAAAGCTGCCGAAAGCGGAGATATAAAGGCTGTTTATTTAATGGGTGAAAACCCGGTTATCAGTGACGCGGATTCCAAACATATTGAACATGCATTGGACAAGCTCGACTTCCTGGTGGTTCAGGATATATTTCTAACTGAAACCGCTAAATTCGCTGACGTGGTCTTACCTGCGGTTAGTTTTGCCGAGAAGGACGGTACTTTTACCAACACGGAGAGGCGGGTACAGAGGGTAAGAAAGGCAATTGAACCGATAGGGGATTCTTTGCCGGACTGGCAGATAATTTCTCTAATAGCAAAGAAGCTGGGAGCTAAAGGTTTTGACTTTAAGGATTCTTCGCAAATAATGGACGAGATAGGCTCGGTTACTCCCAGCTATGGCGGTATAAATTACAGCCGTCTGGAGACCTGCGGTTTGCAGTGGCCCTGTCCGACTCCGGATCACCCCGGAACACAGATTCTGCATAGTACCAGGTTTGCCTGTGGCCTGGGAAAATTCCATCCGCTCCAGTATAGGCCTTCGGTTGAACTGCCTGATAAAGAATATCCGTTCATTCTAACCACAGGTCGCAGTCTTTATCATTATCATACGGGAACGATGACCCGAAAAGTATCGGGACTAAACATCATTGAACCGGAAGGTGAAGTGGAAATAAATCCGGCAGATGCTTCTGAATTAAGTATTGCTGATGGCGATAAAGTAAAGGTCAGTTCCCGACGCGGTGAAATAATAACCAAGGCCAAATTGACTGAAAGGTCTCCACAAAACGTTGTATATATGAACTTCCACTTTGCTGAAAGCGCTGCAAATGTATTGACCAATCCGGCGCTTGACCCGGTTTGCAAAATACCGGAACTCAAAGTTTGTGCCGTAAAAATCGAAGGGGTGAAATCATGAGTGAAGTAAGTTTGCATATAGACGGAAAGAAAATAAAGGCCGGCAGTGATATGACTATTTTCGAAGCTGCAGTGTCTGCAGGTATCTATATACCCGGTTTATGTATGCATCCCGATCTGGCGCCTTCCGGTGAATGCGGATTGTGTCTGGTGGACATTGAGGGTCAATCCGATTCGGTTATTTCCTGTAATACCAGGGTGACTGAAAATATGGTAGTTCATACCGACACCGATGAATTGCGCCGAAAACAGTGTGCGGTACTGGAAAAGATACTTTCTCAGCATCCCAATGCCTGCCTCACCTGCTGGAGAAAAGAACGGTGTAAACCTTTTGACATATGTCTTAGAAATGTAGGTGTTACTGAACGCTGCGTTATCTGTCCTAAAAACGGTCGCTGCGAATTGCAAAAAGTCACCGACTTTCTGGATGTCAAAATGGAAGAGATTCCGTACAAATATCGGGAACTGGGAATTAACAGAGATAATCCCTTCTTCGATCTGGACTATAACCTGTGTATTGCCTGTGGCCGCTGTGTCCGGGCATGCAATGATTTGCGTGGTGTAAAAGCACTTGATTTTTTGGAACTGGATGGTTACAGGGTTGCCGGACCGGCAAAGGGTACGCATAAAGAATCAGGCTGCAAATTCTGCTTTACCTGTGTCGAAGTATGTCCCACCGGGGCTCTGGTAGATCGTGAAGCGCGCTTCCGCGACGTTCCGGAATGGGACGCTTATGTGGTTCCCTGTCGTAATGCCTGTCCTGCTCATGTGGATGTACCGCGTTATGTTTACTTGATTGCTCAGGGAAAGTTTAGTGAGGCACTGGCGGTAGTCAGAGAAAAAGTACCTTTTCCTGCGTCATTGGGACGGGTTTGTATCCATCCCTGTGAACAGGCATGCCGCCGGGACGAGTTGAATAAAGATGAGCCGATTTGTATCAAGTTCTTAAAGCGTACCGCGGCCGATAATGATAACGGCTTATGGAAGAAGAATTCTAAGATATTACCCTCGACCGGGAAAAAAGTGGCTGTTGTAGGCTCAGGTCCCGCCGGGCTTACCGCAGCTTTTTACCTGGCCAAAAAGGGACATTCCGTAACCGTTTTCGAAGCTTTGCCAAAGACCGGCGGAATGATGCGTGTTGGCATTCCAACTTATCGCTTGCCTGAGGATGTACTGGATTCCGAGATAAGGGAAATCGAAAACGTGGGTGTCGAGATTAAGGTGAATAGCAGAATAGAGAATTTGGATGAGCTTTTCAAACAGGGCTATCAGGCAATTTTTGTGGGTTTGGGCGCTCATAAAGGGATGAAGGCAGGCGTGAAAGGTGACGATAATAAATGTGTAGTGGATGGTGTGGACTTCCTGCGCCAGGTTAGTTTAGGCGAAGATGTGAAGGTAGGAAAGAAGGTAGCTGTTATTGGCGGAGGTAATGCTGCCATTGACTGTGCTCGTACCGCACTTCGCACGGGGGCCAAAGAGGTTACTATTGCATATCGGCGTACCAGAGCCGAGATGCCGGCTGCAAACGAAGAGATTGAAGAAGCCTTGCAAGAAGGAGTAAATATTACATTTTTGGTGGCGCCGAGTGAAATACGTCTGAGTAAAAACAAATGCCTGGAATTAGAATGTATCAGGATGGAACTTGGAGAGCCTGATGCTAGTGGCAGAAGGCGGCCGGTGCCTGTAAAAGGGAGCGAATTTGTTACCGACTATGACAATATAATTTCGAGTATAGGACAGGCGATAGATATTCCGGAAAATTATAATCTGGATCTGGGCCGGGGCAATGTTATTAAAGTAAACCATACTATGGAAACAAGCCAAAAAGGTGTCTTTGCCGGTGGTGACGTTGTTACAGGTCCGGCATCGGTTATTCAGGCAATCGACCAGGGCAGGAAAGCGGCAGTTTCTATCGATAAGTATTTGGGTGGCGATGGGCATATAGAGGAATCTCTGGTAGCTGCAGAAAAGACTGATCCCTGGTTCGGACGTGACGAAGATTTTATTGACCGGCATAAAGTTAGTATGCCTGGTATCGATGTTAAGAAGCGGTTAACTGGATTTGTAGAAGTCGAGCTTGGCTATGATAAAGATGGAGCTGTAAGAGAGGCTGGCCGTTGTTTGAAATGCCACTTTAGACTGCAACTGAAGTCTCCCGTATTACCGCCGGTTAAAGTGAAATCTAATTAGTTTCGGAGGTGATATGTATAAGATTATAACTAAGGAGAAGCTAAGCCCGGTTATTGATTACCTGAAAGTAGAAGCGCCGGCGATAGCAAAAAAAGCCAGGGCTGGTCAATTTGTAATTATCCGCATTGACGAATTCGGTGAACGTATACCGCTTACGCTTGCCGATTGGGATGCGGAGGAAGGCACTGTTACTTTGGTAGCCATGAGAGTTGGAACTTCGACATATAAACTTGGTGCTCTTAATGTTGGTGACAGTATATTGAATCTGGTAGGACCTTTAGGACTACCTTCGGAAATAGAAAAGTACGGGACGGTTATTTGTGTCGGCGGTGGTGTCGGCGTTGCACCTATTTATCCCATAGCAAGATCTCTCAAACAAGCAGGCAATAAAGTGATCTCGGTAATGGGATCCAGATCACGGGACTTATTATTCTGGGAGGATAGATTACGAAGCGTTAGCGACGAAATCTTTGTAACCACTGATGACGGTTCATACGCCCGCAAAGGATTGGTTACCGAACCTTTAAAAGAGATACTTGAAAGAGAAAATGAAAAGGTTAGCCGTGTAATTGCCATTGGTCCGGCTATCATGATGAAGTTCTGCTCTTTGACTACGCTGCCTTTTGGTGTAAAAACAATCGTAAGTCTTAACTCGATTATGGTCGATGGAACAGGTATGTGTGGTTGTTGCCGTGTGTCGGCGGATGAAACCACCAAATTTGTTTGTGTAGATGGCCCCGAATTCGATGGACACAAAGTTGACTGGGATTTACTATTTAACCGCCAGAGAATTTATTGCGACGAGGAGAAAGATTCGCTGGGAAAATGGGAGTCATGCCATTGCCAAAGCGCTTAAAAGAAGGGATTAAAAGTGGAACAAAAACCTAAAGCAAAGATCGATTTAAACAGGGTGCCCATGCCTCAGCAAAAGCCTGAAGTCCGAGCTAAGAATTATGATGAAGTCGCTCTTGGATATAGCGATGATATGGCGCTTCAGGAAGCCACCAGATGTATTCAATGTCCCAGGCGTCCCTGTATCGAAGGCTGCCCCGTAAATGTGGATATCCCGGAATTTATTAAGGAAATACGCGATGGAAATATGCCTGCTGCAGTAAAAGTTCTCAAGAGTAAAAATGCTCTGCCCGGGATCTGTGGCAGAGTCTGTCCTCAGGAAACACAGTGTGAAAGCGTTTGCACGCTATGTAAGAGGGGGGCACCGATAGCAATCGGCCGTCTGGAACGCTATGTCGCTGATTGGGAGCGAACTAATAGCACTGAGAAGGCTTCTCCCGATAAGGATTTACCGTCCCCAACGGAAAAGAAAGTAGCTGTAATAGGCTCGGGACCGGCGGGACTGACATGTGCTGCCGACTTGGCCAAAATGGGGCACAGCGTTACTATTTATGAGGCGCTTCATGTTGCCGGCGGAGTGTTGATGTATGGTATCCCTGAATTCAGATTACCTAAAAAAATAGTGCAGGCTGAGGTTGATTACGTGAAATCACTCGGCGTCGATATACATCTTGATTCGGTAATGGGGAAACTGGCTACGGTCGATGAATTGTTGGCGGATAGTTATGATGCGATTTTCCTGGGAACCGGGGCCGGATTGCCAATGTTCATGGAAATCCCCGGTGAAAATCTCAACGGTATTTACTCGGCAAACGAGTTTTTGACCAGAGTAAATCTGATGAAGGCATACCTGTTTCCTGAATATGACACGCCTATAAAAGTCGGAAAGAGAGTGGCGGTAATCGGTGGTGGTAACGTAGCTATGGACTCAGCGCGCTGCGCCTTGAGGCTTGGTGCTGATGAAGTTTATATTGTTTATCGGCGGTCTATGACGGAATTGCCGGCCAGACATGAGGAGGTTGAGAACGCTGAAGCGGAAGGCATCATATTTAAAACGCTTACCAATCCCAAACAATTTATAGGTGATGACAAGGGATGGGTAAAGGCTATGGAATGCTACGAAATGGAATTAGGCGAGCCGGATGACAGCGGCAGACGACGTCCCGTCGTCAAACCTGGAAGTGAATTCATCATCGATGTTGATGTTGTAATCGTAGCTTTGGGGACAACCCCAAACCCGTTGATACCGTCTACTACCGAAGGTCTGGAAACAACTAAAAAAGGCACTGTTGTAGCTGATGGTGAAACGGGTAAAACCGTTAAGGACAAAGTCTGGGCGGGTGGTGATCTGGTTACCGGAGCGGCCACTGTAATAAGTGCCATGGGTGCCGGAAAACGGGCTGCAGCATCTATCGATGTCTATCTAAAAGGCAAATAGAATTAGCTGCTGAACTTTAAGCCATTTCTACGCCGGCAAATCCCGTAAACTTTGTCATCTTGGAATTCTTTGTTTTTATCTCCGCGGATACAGGTGCTTCAGGTTGACCGTATCTCTTCTCGCATGAATTTTATGTAGGAGATAATAAAGCACAATGCTGCCAGAGCTATCAGTGCTACTATCTGTGGCCAGATGACCAGCAGGCTCTGTCCCAGACTGAGAGTGCTGCCCGGCATCATTCCTTCACTGTAGATACTTATCAATACCAGTGTCGCGCTGGGACTACCCATTTCCGGCAGCAATAAGACACGGAAGGTCTCGCCGTAGAGGGTGCTGGGTGATAGACGGCTTACGGCGCTTCTTATAGCGTCGTTTTGTGCCACTACATCGATTGCTGAGTTGGAGTCGACAGGGGATATCCCGTTAGCAACAAATGTACCGATCATAGGCAGGAAGAGGACCAGGAATAGCCATAGGGCTACGGATGCCAGGACCGACGTTGCGGTACGTTTGAAGAAAACTGAGAACAGGATAGCCAAAGACAGCCAGAAACCGCCATAAAGTACGCTTATGAATATAAAGGCGAAGAGCCGGAGTATTTCCTCGGCGCTAGGCGGTACACCGATCATACGTAGTCCCAGTCCACCTACGACAAAAACTATACTTACAATCAAGATCGATATAGTTGCCAGGCCAGCCAGGAATTTAGCATTGATTATTGAGTCACGGTAGACCGGCTGTGACATGATTCTGCTCAGGTTGCCACTGCTGCGTTCACTATTGACGGCATCGAAACCGAGTGCTATACCGATTATAGGTATGAATAATGAGAGAAATACCGGAAATGAGAATGGCAAATTTTCGCCTGAGACGATAAACAGCCTGAGGAAGATGAACTCGGTAGTCCCGGTCACTCCGGTCCTTATGGTTTGAGCTGCAACATAAATAGTTGCAATGCCGGCTAGATAAACCAGAAGAAATAATATGATAAATCTTTTACTTGAGAAATGGTCGGCCAGTTCTTTCCAGAAAACTGCCATGAATCCTGACATTATTTGGTCTCCTTAAAGTACTTCATATAGATGTCTTCCAGACTATATTGCTCGATTTTCATTTCAGTTAGCATGCTGTCGTTGTTGACGATTGTCTTGGATATTGTATGCCGCAGGTCGGTATCGCAGGTGACAATGAGTGAATTTTCCAGGTGGTCTACCTTCGATACACCTTTTATTTTTTCTATTGCTTTTATCAGCTTATCGGTGATCGGTTCTGCCTGGACTTCTATTTGTATCTTCCCACCTGCCATGGCATCTCTGCCCAGGATATCGATTGGCCCTTCAACCACAAGCTTGCCCTTGGAAATTATCCCCACGCGGGTGCAAATCCTCTGGATTTGGTGTAATTGGTGGGAGGATATAATCGCTGTTATATTTTTCTTGGCCATTTCTGATATCAGATTAAGTACCTGTTCGATACCCTTGGGATCGATTCCGGATGTAGGTTCATCCAGGAAGATCACCTTAGGGTCTTTGATCATGACATCGGCGATACCCAGACGCTGTTTCATTCCATGCGAAAATTTGCCTACTTCTTGGTTTATCGAATCGGTTAATTCCACCATTTCAAGAAGCTCATTTATTCTGGGTATGATTTGTTTTTGTGGCATGCCGTTCAAATTGGCAGTATATTCTAGGTTCTGCTTGGCGGTTAAATCTTCATAGAACCCTACTTTTTCCGGCAAGTATCCCACACATCGTTTTACTTTAAGAGGCTCTTTAGTAGGGTTGTAACCGGCTACCAGGGCGCTGCCCGAGGTAGGTTCGGTTAATCCCAGCAGCATCAGAATAGTGGTAGTCTTTCCTGCTCCGTTCGGCCCCAGAAAGCCGAATATTTGGCCCTCATCTATGGTTAAATTGAGCTGATTAACAGCTATAAAATCACCATATGTTTTAGTAAGGTCTTTGGTTTCGATAATAGCGTTCTGATTCATATTAATCTATCTTCTGCCAAATCTCCAGAACATAACTATCAACCCGATCACAACTAATACTACGATTATGACCCCGACCCACCCCCATATTGTGGGAGTAAGTACGGTCACTCTGATTTCAGCTTCAGCGCTAGCGTTTTTGGAATTATCTGCCGCTGAAATTTTCATCATATAGTCGCCTGCAATGGTTTTTTCCGGCGGGGTTATTTTTACATTAACTCTTTGGTCGTCGAGAACACCCAAATTGTCAACCTCTTTAGGATCAAACTCGACAGTCCAGCCTTCAGGATTATATTTAGTATCAAATTTTATATTTTCCAGCGTAATAGTACTGGTGTTTGTCAATACAACAGTAAAAGAGCTTTCCTTGCCGGCGGTGGCATTAGCATTGAGGCGGCCGGTCGGTGTAGTTAAAGTTAGCCCATATCTGGCTATAATAATTGCCTTTAGCTCAATGCTGTCGGTAATATCGCCTGAGAAAGCTTCAACAGTTATAGGATATTCTCCCGGTTCCGGGATGTCTCCTTGATATGCCCATCCTACCGATAGCTCTACTTTATCGGGTGAATATGTCTTGGTGGGATCAACATATAGGCCTGTGATTTCTTCTCCGCCTAGACTCTTTTGAAGTTTATAATTAAAGGTATCGGGCACAGTTACCTTAAATTGTACGAATTGTGGATCTGTAGCTCCGGTATACTTTACTTCGATGTCGAACGTAAAAGCCTCCGTTGCATTTTTTTTGATTTGAGGGTACTGGCAGCTTAGTTTAATCTTCCCCGCCGATTCCTCCTGTGCCGGCATAAGCGCCGCCGTATTATTTGCCTTAGTCGATAATGCCAGTGCGGCAGGCTGGGCGACAAATCCAACCAGTAATGTTAATAATAGAGATACATAGATTACAAAGCTTATTGTTTTAAATTTTGTCATGAAGCTATCACCCCCGGGATATTTATAGTATTTTTAGCGCGCCTTCTAGTATATTAGATAACAAAAAATAACAAATTTATCAATTTGCGAAATATAATTTACCGCAACATGAACGTACTGTCAAGTTATGCATCATTCCGTAGATATTGTCGATACTATTGAATCGATGCTATACTTTATTTTTTCAGGAGGCTATTTTATCGATGGTAAAAAGAATTGATGGGCGTGCTAATGATGAATTGCGTCCGGTGCGCATCGAATTAGGATTTCAGGCATTTGC
>CAZEAR010000008.1:0-22431 GCA_964510365.1 uncultured Dehalococcoidales bacterium
GTAGACAGGTCTAAGATATCGCTCCTTGGCTTCAGCGGTGGTGCTGCCGTTAGTATTTACGTAACAGCAAATGATTCCAGGATAGCCTCTATAGTTTCTTTAGCCTGTCCCGCCGATTTCATTTTTCCTGAAGAGCATCCTCATGAAGATATTATTAACCATTTCCGTAATATAGGTATCATCAGGGATAAAAATTTCCCCTCGTCGATTGATGGATGGTTCCAGAGTTTTGATACTATTGCTCCCGTTAAATGTATTGCTGATATCTCTCCCCGGCCCTTGTATTTGTTACACGGCGATAAAGACGAACTGGTACCGGTAGAACATGCCCATAGACTATATCAACTGGCTGGGGAACCTAAAGAGATAAATATTATTTCAAATGCCGGTCATCAACTGCGTCGTGAAGAGCGTGCCATAAATGCTTCATTGAGCTGGCTTGTTAAAATGAATAATTAAACCTTTAAATTGATAATATATATAAAAATATAAAGTTTACAGGAAGTATCGAATCTAACTGCGATTGACCCGTTCACTATAAAAGACTTATAATCGATACAGGCACCAGTTATGCATGAAAGCTGCGGTATTTTTGGAGTTTATGCGCAGAATGTGGACGTCGCCCGGCTGACTTTTTTTGCTCTTTATGCTCTTCAACATAGGGGGCAGGAGAGTGCCGGCATAGCGACTAGTGATGGAAAAAGAACTTATATTCATACCAGGATGGGACTGGTCTCCCAGGCTTTTACCGAAGACGATTTAAGTCAACTTAAGGGGCATATCGCTATAGGTCACAGCCGTTATTCTACGACGGGTTCCAATCAACCGGCCAATGCTCAACCCATATTGGTCAAGTCTAATTCACATGCTATAGCTTTGGGCCATAACGGTAATTTGGTCAATGCCAAGGTACTGCGTGATGAACTTATCGATCAAGGCTTTAGTTTTCATACCTCTACTGATTCCGAGGTGATTGCGCAGCTTATTTTAGCTTCACCTGAACGGGATATTATTTCAAAGATAAGATATACCATGCGCCGCCTTCAAGGGGCTTATTCTCTGGTAATCATGACCAATAATGAGTTGATTAGCGTACGTGATCCTATGGGAGTGCGGCCTCTTTGTCTCGGAACTATAGATAGCGGATGGGCGGTTGCTTCGGAAAGCTGTGCTTTTGATCATATCGGTGCGCAATTCATTAGGGATATAGAGCCGGGGGAGATTGTGGTTATAGACAATAACGGGGTGAAGAGCTATAAAGAGACCGATATTAAGCAGGCTACCTGCATTTTTGAATATATCTACTTTGCTCGACCTGATAGTACCATACAGAGCCGGTTGCTTTACCCGGCGCGTCAGGCAATGGGAGAGATACTGGCTCGCGAGCATCCTGTTGAAGCTGATCTGGTCATGGGTGTTCCTGATTCTGCTACAGCGGCTGGTATCGGCTATGCTCGAGCTTCAGGTATTCCTTACTGTGAAGGATTACTTAAAAACCGCTATGTAGGTCGTACATTTATCGAGCCGGACCAGCGGTTGAGAGATCTGGGAGTAAAACTTAAGTTTAATCCGCTCTCGGAGATTATCGCCGGGAAAAGGCTGGTGGTTATCGATGATAGTATTGTAAGAGGAACTACTACCCCCCGGGTTATCGGATTATTGAGACGGGCCGGAGCTCGCGAGGTACATATGCGTATCTGTTCACCTCCTATTCGACATCCTTGTTTCTTCGGTGTAGATATGGCAACGAGATGGGAACTGATCGCTGCTCAAAAAACTATACCTCAGATCAGGGATATTATAGGTGCCGATTCGCTTGGTTATATAAGCATCGAAGGTCTTATTGAGGCTGTGGCACTTCCTAAAAATATATTCTGCCTGGCTTGTTTTACCGGTGATTATCCTATACCGGTGCAGTTAGAAATGGATAAACTTGCTTTGGAAGCCTTGCCTTCGGGGAGCTTGAGTGAAGTCGAGAGATAGAAATGCATATACCTTAGCTGGTGTCGATATAACTGCTGCTGATAGAACCAAGGATCTTATTATTAGACATGCAAAATCTACATTCCGGCCGGAAGTATTAACTGACATCGGCTTATTCGGCAGCATGTTTGAATTCAAAGGCTATAAACAGCCTGTACTTGTTTCCAGTGCCGATGGTGTAGGTACCAAGTTAAAGATCGCTGCGCTTTTAGATAAACATGATACTGTGGGCATAGACCTGGTAAATCACTGTGTTAACGATATACTGTGCTGTGGTGCCGAGCCTCTGTTTTTTCTTGATTATGTAGCGGCCGGGAAATTAATACCGGAAAGAATAGAAAAAGTTGTAAGCGGTCTTGCTAAAGCTTGTCGTGATTCCGGCTGTGCTCTGATAGGTGGTGAAACCGCCGAAATGCCAGGAATATACCACGGTAATGATTATGACCTGGTAGGATTTATAGTCGGAGTAGTGGAAAAGAAAAACATAATCAATGGTAAATCGATTACCGAAGGTGATGTTATTTTGGGGTTACCTTCTAGCGGATTGCATACCAATGGGTACTCTCTGGTGCGTAAAACCTTTGGAATAGACAGGAACCCTGGTAGCCTTAATGAGTCCTATAATGAACTGGGGTGCAGCCTGGGCGAGGAACTGTTAAAGCCGCATAAATGCTATTACCCGCAGCTTAAACCTCTTTTACCGTTAATAAAAGGTCTGGCTCATATCACCGGCGGAGGATTTACGGGAAACATACCGAGGATTTTGCCCAAAGGCCTTTGCGTCCATATAAACAAAAGTTCATGGCAAGTACCTTCGATTTTCAGACTCACTCAAAGTGAGGGTGGTATCAGTGAAACCGAAATGTACGAGGTGTTTAATATGGGAATAGGTATGGCTGTTTTTTGTTCACCAGAAGGTGGCATGCAAATAAAGTTAGAAATACCCGAGGCAGTAACTATTGGTAAAGTGGAGAAATCCTCAAAAGGACATCGGATATTAATAAATTAAAGGAGTTTTAATGCGTGCTATTTTAAGTGTATCCGACAAATCCAATCTGGAAAGATTTGCCAGAAGTCTGCAAAGTCTTAATGTCGATATATTCAGCACGGGGGGGACTAAAAAGTCTCTGGAAGCCGCCAATGTTAAAGTACACAGCGTTTCCGAACTGACCGGTTTTCCTGAGATCCTTGATGGCAGAGTAAAGACATTGCATCCCGCTGTTCACGGCGGTATATTGGCTAAACGAGATGTCCCGCAGCACCTGGAAGAATTAGCTAAAAATCAAATCCAGACTATCGATATGGTAGTGATAAATTTATATCCTTTTATCCAGACAGTCGCCAAGGATGGCGTGTCTCTTGATGAGGCACTGGAGAATATTGATATCGGTGGTCCGACGATGATCCGGGCTGCTGCTAAAAATTTCCCTTCGGTGTTAGTGGTCGTTGACCCCCGGGATTATGATATGGTCGTGGAAAAACTGCGCAGTGGCAGCATAGACCTGGATGAGCGTAGGAGACTGGCACAAAAGGCGTTTCAGCATGTAGCTATGTACGATACGGCGATTGCGCAATATCTCAAGAGTGATGCCGGTTTCCCTGATGATATGACCATTGCTATGAATAAGCTTTATGACCTTCGTTACGGTGAGAATCCTCATCAGAAAGCGGCAATATATGCTGAGCAGGCCGTCGGCAAAAAGCGAGGAGGCATCATTTCGGTAAAACAACTGCACGGCCCCGAGCTTTCTTATAATAATTTTCTTGATATTGAGGCAGCATGGACTACGGCGATAGATTTTTCAGATCCCACTATTGCCATTATAAAACACACTAATCCTTGCGGTCTTTGCAGTAATCAAGACCTGATCGAAGCTTATAGAAGAGCTCTTGCCGGTGATCCCGTTTCTGCATTCGGTGGAATTGTTGCTATCAATCGTAATGTGGATATGGCGCTTGCCATTGAAATAAGTAAAAACCATTATGATGCTATCATAGCTCCTGACTATGCAGAAGAAGCTATAAATTTGTTCAAAGGTAAAAAAAACCTGCGTCTTCTTTCGATGCCTGTAAAGCACGAACCGGCAAAAAAGGTTGGGATTGAATTACGGCAGATTAGCGGTGGTTTTTTGGTCCAGGAGGAGGACTATTATACGGAAGGGGAATTTAAACCAAGGACCGTGTCGAAAAGGGAGCCGACGGAAAAAGAGTTGAGCGACCTTCTGTTTGCCTGGAAGATTATGAAACATATTAAATCCAATGCTATCGCTCTGGCCAAAGATAATACTATGCTCGGCATGGGCGCCGGTCAACCCAATCGAGTTGTGAGCGTTAAGCTGTCTTTATTAAGGGCCGGAGATGCTGCCAGGGGCAGTGTCCTTGCTTCCGATGCTATGATTCCTTTTCCCGATACAATCGAGGTTGCTGCCGAGGGCGGTGTTACCGCTGTAATACAGACAGGCGGTTCTGTAAAAGACGGCGAAGTGATCGCTGCCGCTGATAGCCGTAATATAGCCATGGTTTTTACAGGAATACGTCATTTTAAACATTAGTCTTAAAATATGACAATAGTTCTTTTAAACCTATCATTAATTGGGTATTATTGAAGGTGTAGTTCGCGGATGGAGATTATGGATTGATTATCATTAATAAAGACAGTGTTGAAGCCCTGATAAAGCAGCTTAATGGTACGGGTACATTAGAAGATGTACGTGCCGAAGTAAAGAATATGTTGGAGATTAAACAGACTCTGCTATGGCGTGCCGATGCCGGAACGTGTTGTGGTTCCCTGGAAAATGTTGCTTCGTTCTTAGCTCGGGAAGCGGCCATTCTGGAGATAACTTTAGCTGCTCTGGAACAGAATGACAAACCTGGAGCTCTCAGATTATTGCAGGAATATCGACAAATTTTAGAGACTAATAATGAGCCCAGCCAACCGCGACATTGCTAATATCAATTTTCTGGTGGAAGAGTTACCTGAAAAGACAAGGGCGCTTTTTCATCGCATATTTTCTGTAACTATTGTTGCCGGTAATCTCAAATTGCCCCAGACAATGCTGCCCTGGGTTGAACAACAGTTTGGCTCGGTAGATGCAGTATTAAATCAGAAAATAATTAAAATCACTAACCTTATCACTTTCGAAGAAGCTATGTTCAATCCCCTGCGGGCAAAACGTCCCAGGCAGTTTGAAGATAGGATGAAGGTTGAAGCCAGGATTCTTGATAGGGCTAAAGAAGACCCGCTTAGCAAACCTCTTGAAGATACACCGGAGGACCCTTTCGGTAGAATACGTGGGAAATATTCTATAACTGCCAGTAATGTTGCCAAATATGAAGGGCTTCACGGTATAGTGATATTTAAGGATTATAATCCACTCAATTTCAACAGGGATAAAGTTATCGATTATCTGGATACCGGCTGGCAGTGGGCACAAAAAGCTCATCAATTCGATCCTTCTGCCATGTACTTTTTTTTCTTATGGAACTCACTTAAGAAGGCGGGTGCCAGCTTAGCTCACGGACATGCACAGGTAGTACTGGGCAGAGGAAGTCATTATGCTAAGGTCGAGTTTTTACGCCGTGCTGCTCTTCGATATAAAGCTGATTTCGGTTCAGATTATTTTGGAGATATTTTTCAGGTGCATCATGATCTGGGCCTAGGTCTGGAAGCAGGTAAAACCCGTATCATGGCCTATTTAATCCCCCTAAAAGAAAAAGAAATAATGCTGTTGACACCTGAATTTAACCATTCGTTCGGGGAAAGGATATATGAAGTTTTAGCCAGCTTCAGGGACAAGATGTTTGTTACAGCATTTAACGTCGGCATTGCTACTCCACCTCTGGGCCGGACTCCTGAAGATTGGCAGGATTTTCCGATTATTGCCAGGGTGGTTGACCGTGGTTATCCCTGGGACGGTTCCTCTGATTTCGGAACCATGGAACTATATGCTGCCAGCATTATTTCCAGTAATCCCTTTCAAGTAGCGGAATATTTGAGAGAGGATTTGAGTTAGGATATCCAACGGAGAGGAAGGGATTCAGTACTAACAGGTATTGGTTAATAAGCGAAGCTAAATCAGTAGACTTCTCTGCAGTCCCCATCTTATTGATAATTAAACCGATTGACAGGCGCAGGAAAATACCCTGTATCATATCAAATCCCAGGTTGAAATGGATATTATAATACTTTCACTTCTGATATAATCGGATTTGGGAATATGGATATTTGGCTGGGTATAGCGTCCGTAATAGTCGGCTATCTTTTGGGAGGTTTTCCTACAGCTTATATTGTGGCCAGGCTCCGTAAGGGTATTGATATAAGGGAAGTCGGTGTACGTAACATGGGGGCTGGAAACACTATTAAAGAAGTCGGTAAGCTGGAAGGGGCGGTTGTATCTATCGTAGATATCGGCAAGGGGACTGCCGTGATCTATATTGCTCTCGGGTTTGGTGTTTCCTTACCCTGGGTATTGCTGGCTGGATTTGCTGCTATTCTTGGCCACAACTACCCTGTATATATAGGTTTCCGCGGCGGACAGGGTGCGGCTACTATTATCGGCATTTTTTTAGCGCTGGCTCCCGAGGCAATGGCAATATCGCTTATTCCTTTAGCCGTTGTTTTATATTTAACCAAGGACACCTTTGCTTCGATATTCGTTGTTGCTCCGGTATTACCCGTATTTGTCTGGATATTTGAATCTTCGCTGTTATTAACCGGTTATGCGCTGGCAGTCATTATATTTGTTATGTTCAGAAATAGACGTAGATTAAATGAAGTGAAGGCATTGTTTGTTAAGAGCAGAGGATGATAATCGGGGAAATAAAGCAAATGGCATATAAATCGTTAAAGATAATCCAATAGTCCATTGACACTAATGTAACCAGCGTGTACCCTTTTATTTAATTTTATCAGGGAGGCATACTATTATGGCAAAGACATCTACGGGACTTGAGGAAAACATAGCGGGACTTTTATGTTACCTCTTCGGTTGGATAACAGGACTAATATTTATACTGATCGAAAAAGAAAATAAGTTCGTACGTTTTCATGCTATGCAATCGATAATCGTTTTTGGAATTTATACGGTTGCAGTCATAATTCTAAGATTCATACCGATTATTGGTTGGATTATTAGCGCTATACTGGGACTAGTTGCTTTTATCTTCTGGATAATCTTAATGGTCAAGGCAGCTCAAGGTGATAAGTATAAGCTTCCCTGGGTTGGCGATTTGGCTGAAAAGAATAGCTAATTTTTATTTATTCCCTTATCAACAAGCGGCATTCGGCTGCTTACAGTGATAAAGCGGTCTCATATATTGGTATGCTTTCTATTATATTGTCTTTGTTTATGGAGATCCGTCAATAAACTTAATAATAAGATAGCCAGATGAATTGCGGGCTCTTTTGTTCGGGCAAAGAAAAAGGTAGACTAGTTCTTTCCGAACTTGAAATATATATAGGTTAACTGGTTCTGTACGGCCCGCAGCCGATACCATTTCTATATAAAGGTTATATCCACGAACCAGACAGCGATAGGGCGTATAATATTTTTAAACTTATCAACCGTGATTTTCCAGGTGATTCTAGTAAGCACGCGCACTTTCGTATTGAAAGACAAATCTCCGGACCTCCGTCAGTACTTATAATATAACAATATTATATTGTTTGACAACATACAGTATAGCTTTTAAATTTTATCCTATAATAGTTATGTTTTTATAGGATTTAATAGAATAATGAAAAATTTTCTTCACAATTTCTTAACAACGTATTGACAAGCAAAAAAACTGGAGTTTATAATTGGCTCGGATTGCTCCACGTTCATTTCCAATATGGATTTTACAATTTTTGAAGGAGGTTGAACTATGGCTTTTACGCGAGAAGTCTACCGCCCTATTATCAGACTCGTTATACTGTTAATAATTCTTTTTGTAATCCGCTGGATACTCCTACAGGTAACAGACGTCATGGAAGTTCGATTACCGTGGGTGCCCTTTTCCATCGGAGCATTAATATCAGCTGTAATCGGCATCATCGCTTTATTTATCCTGCTTAGTTTCAGGCGTGATTTTGCTCCAAAAGTCCAGGAAGCCTGGCCTAGTTATCCTGAGACAGGGAAAATAGTATCGTCATCAGTATTCATTATCATAATAATAGTTCTGTACATAACGTTTAAAGATTTAGTACATTCATTCTTGACGAGTAATAATGACTGGCTATTCGGTTTTATCATGTTCCTTATCGCGCTCTGGCCTATTTATATCTTGGTTATGACTCTTTACCGGAGCAGTAGCAGTATAACTGAGACGGTTACCACAAAACTGGCAGAGGATAGCGGTGAGCTGGTTAAGTGTTCCAAATGCGGGGCTATGAATCCAGGTAAGGCCAAGTTTTGTGCCAAGTGTAGTGCTCCGATCGGTAAACCGGAGGTAGTAAAAATAAAATGCCCCAAATGCGGTGCAGAGAATATGTCGGACGCAGTTTTTTGCATAAATTGTGCTGGCAAGCTTGAAGATACTAAACCGGAAACTAAAG
Organism: uncultured Dehalococcoidales bacterium; assembly: GCA_964510365.1. Lineage (GTDB taxonomy): Bacteria > Chloroflexota > Dehalococcoidia > GIF9 > UBA5629 > CAZEAR01. The sequence continues at coordinate 8,519 of CAZEAR010000008.1, forward strand.
TTGCTGAAGAAGAGGAAGAGTTCGAATTTTGAACACTATCCCTGGTTGGAGATTATTTATTGGGAGATGATTATGGCTAATAATGAAGAAATGGTTCATAAATATATAGTTGGTCGTGGCGGTAAGGTGAAGCCTTCCCAGTGTGCTCAAGAGCTGGATTTAACCGAAGAAGAAGTAAGGAGTGCTCTGGATTCCTTAATGAAACAGGGCAAGCTTAAGAAAAAAGGTGAGTCAGAAAAAGTTCAGCAAAAAGCTGTCGATGGTGATAGTTTGGCTGCTGAGAGCAAGTCTATAAAGGAGCAAATAACTAAATTGCCCGGACAGGTTGCCGCTGGTGAGTTAACCCTGTCCGAATACGAAGTGCGCAGAGCAGAACTTGAGCAGAGGTTACAGGAGATAAAAAAAGATATGGAGCCTCTGGCTGTATCGTCGATACAATCTAAATCCTCCATTGCGGTTGGTATGAAACCGGAAGCTATTTACGACCTGGTTAAGGAAAGAGAAAAGATAAAATCATGGATTGATAATATCGATGCCAAAAAAGACACTCTTTCCGAAGAGGTTTTTAATAATGTAAAACAGGACTATGAATCAAGGCATGAAAAAATACAGGACACATTGTCTGATAGCGTAGGTGGTTTACGGAAACTTCTGGAAGGGCATAGTAAGGAGAAAGAACGTCTGGCTTTCGAACTTGAGAACCTTGAAGCCCGGCATATTGCCGGCGAGCTGGACGAGAAGAATTCCAAAGCTATCAAAGCGGAATTCGAAAATAAAGTAAAACAGACCAATAAAGAAATCACATTCATTGAAGAAATAATCGAGAAGATAGGTTAAGCATTTCGATCTGCTAGTCTAATCCCGGATTGTAGTACCGGAAATGATTATGCTTCGGGATACTATATAGTCGCCTGTCTGCCATTCTCCCAGATTTTCCCTATCGCTTGTTGTAATCTATGCTTATTCACACTTGCCTCACCGCATAATCGAAAATATTTTGATGATCGAATCGTCTATCAGTTTCTTTGAATCTTATCTGCTGTTATATTGTTCGTGGACTGTGAAAAAAAAGTTGTTTGGAAAATATATAATAATATAAAAAAATTTGACAAAGTAAAGAAAAACAAATATAAACATAATTGATGAAGCTAAAATTTTATATAGCTGTTCTGTCACTAACAGCTCTGCTGATGATTATGCCGGCTTCCGCCAATGCGGATGGCTGAAGCGGTGATACTTGTAGTGCCAGTTTGACACCAAGTACAGGTGCAGTTGGATCCAGGGTTACTGTATCCTTATCCAGTTCTTCTTTTCCTCTAGATGGGGATTATGTTATTCAGTGGAGTTCCACATCGAGCTTTGATGAAAATAAAACGGTTATTCTTAAAACAGGTACTGCTCCCAGGTCCAGCTATTCCGTGAGTGACAGTTTTACTGTACCGGAAGCTGGGAAGGGTCGATATTACGTACAATATCTACGCCTGGGACGGGACGATCCTGTTACTTTCCAGTTCGACCTTATGCCCAGCATGAAAGTAACACCAAGTTCAGCGCCACCGGGGAGTACAGTTTCCCTCAGTTGCAGGGGTTTTCCCGTAAATGAAACCGGATCGATTTCTCTGGATGGAGAGATTATAGGTACATCGTTGACCGTTAATGGTGTCGGTAGTTTTAGTAAAGAGATTACCTTGCCTAATATCTGTGCTGGTGGACGAGTATTTGAGGCTAATTTTCAAAAATTGTATCCTGAGAAAGTAACTGCAGTGCTACAGGTTGTCCCTGAGATAAGTGCTCAACCGGACCAGCCTGAGGTTGGAGATCAGGTTACTATTACTGGTCACGGCTTTGCAAATAACAGCTCGGTTTCAATCGAATACAGTAATAATGTTATTACTAGTTCACCGACAACCGACAGTTCCGGCAATTTAACCTATAAATTCTCTCTTCCCCAAAGCTCTGGACCTGATTATTCAGTTGTTGCCACGGATGCTGACAATAATAGCGCTACGTTGACTTTATCTGTCAGTAATAGTACACCACAGCAAACTACTCCTCCTCCGCAGGAGACACCAACTGAACCGAAGACACCGGCTAAATCGGAGGAAAAGAATGTCAAACAACTTTATAAGCCATATGCCATATCGCCCAACGGGGGTATATTAGGCGTGATTGGTGCCAGCTCGGTGCATTTCCGGTGGCAGTCTGTTACCAATTCCAAGAACGTAACATATACCTTACAGATAGCCGATAACACCGATTTTGTCGATATAAAGCCGGGAATGCAGCAATCAGGATTAAAACAAAATATTTATACTCTTAATGTCCAGCCCGGTAAATACTACTGGCGTGTAAAAGCTGTTGATGATAATGGTAATGAGAGCGAATGGTCTTACGCTCCCTCTTCATTCCAGGTCGGCATAGTCTCTGGAGATAGTCTGCTGATAGGTATATTCTTCTTTCTTGCTTTTATTATGGCCCTTGTGGTAATAGTTCTATTGATAAGGGCTTTATCACGCCGTGCCAGGGATTACTATGATTAGTTAACGATCTACTTATATCGTCGTTTAATCCAGCACAATATCAATGATTTTATTTCTACTGCCGGCACCGCTTACAATTTTCACAGAACTTTGTGAAACCTTGAAATATTTAGCCAGTAATTTAACGACTGCACTATTGGCTTTACCTTCTCTGGGAGGTTCCTTTACCTTTATCAGATAGGCATCATTATCTTTTATAATTTCTTCAATGCGGGAATTAGCTTTTACTGTCACCGAGATTCTCATGTAACCAATTTCCCCCATAGCCCCTGTTTATATATCTTTATAAGTCGGGTTGGTATGATACGGTTGTCGATAGGTTGAGAGCTATACGTATGTACTCTAATATAGTTGTCTGTTAACCCAGAATATATTCCACAATTGGAATTAACCTCATTCTCCCATAAGATATTCATAGTCCGACCAATGAACTGCTTGTGAAAGCTTCGCATGCTTTCTCTGGCCAATCTCAGCATCAGCAGGCTGCGTTCTTTCTTTTTTCTGTCGTCAATGTGTTTTTCCATGTCTTTAGCCATGGTGCCGGGGCGGGATGAATATGTGAAAACATGAATGGCAGCGAAATCCATATCCTGACAAAAACGATAGCTCTCATCAAACTCTTTGTCGCTTTCTCCGGGGAAGCCTACCATAATATCGGTAGTAATAGCAGGATCGGATATAACATTGCGGACGCTAGATACTGCTTTGCTGTAATCGGAAAGCGAATAGCGTCGTCCCATTCTTTTAAGTACTGTTTCACTACCGCTTTGCAGGGCTATGTGGAAATGACGGTAAAGACGCGGATTTTGCCATAGAGTGAGCAGTTCTTTGGATATTTCCTGTGGTTGTAATGAAGACAAATGCAGTCTTTGTATATCGGTCTCATTGAGAATATGTTTGATAAGTTTTTGTAAATCGGTCCCATTATATTTATAAGTGCCGATTTTAGTGCCGGTAAGTATAATTTCCTTATATCCGGCGGTCACCCTGGCTTTTATTTGTTCCATTATCTTCTCTGGCGGTAGACAGACTTCCTGCCCTCGCACCAGTGGTACGATGCAATAAGAGCAAAAATCATTGCAGCCGTCCTGTATTTTGATAAAACTACGGATCCTTTCAAAACCAGCGCCGGAGATAGTTCTATTATCACCACTTTGATTTTCGACAAAGTTATTTTCGATTTTTGACAGCAAGTCCATTTTCTGATCATTGCTGACGACGAGATCAACACCTGTCTGCATGAGCATTTTGGGATCTCGCTCGGCATAACAACCGGTAGCAACAATAAATGCATCCGGATTTTTTTTACGGAGCAATCGTAACAAATGCCTTGACTTTCGGTCGGCGATATGTGTGACAGTACAGGTATTCAGAATGCAAATATCAGCATCAGCATCGGCGGTAATGTGATACCCGGCCTCAGCAAATATCGAGGCCAGATGTTCGGTCTCGGCCTGATTTAATTTGCATCCTAAAGTATGAAATGTAACTGTGGGTCTGTTATCCATATTAATACCAAAGAGAATTATATTTATACTACATTTTACAGGTCAAACCGGTTTTATATTAATGCAGTATTTGCTAAATTTAAACGCAGTTAAGCAGGTCTGCCGGAAATATTTATTATAACTACAGGCTGACTATATCACGGCTAAGTATGGACTCAATGGACTTATGCATTGTAGTTGGTTTGCCTACCAGCAATTTATCGACCAGATCGAAATATTCAAGACAGGTCATACAGGCAAGGATCATTACACCCTGCTCTTCGAGCCTCTTTAAATGGTCCAGTACCTTTGATTCTTTGCATACCAGTTTTACTCCCTCATTCCAGAATACCAGGCTTTCTGGTTTGTCTTCACTCTCTCCAAGCAATCGCAAGAAATTGGCCATGAGCAATAAACCCAGTGGTTTATCCTCTCTTCCCAGACCTTCTGATTGTATGAGAATTACTTTTTCCTTCACGATGACCTCCTGTTAAGAAAAGGATATTTTTTTATATATTCGGAAGATAATCGGCTAGTATGTATCCCGGTTTGTCAGGCTGGTAAAATAAATTTATTGGGCTTTTTCAGTTTGTAGCAGAATATGTAATACATTTATTGAATTGGCACAGGCAACTTTTTGGTAGGGAAAATGTCGTTTGCCTCGAATAGTGCTGACATACACATTGCTATTTACTGTTTCTCCGGTAAGCTACAGATCTTTGAAGCAGTTCTCCACGCTTTTACCGAAGTTTTTAGCTGCTTCTCCGGCATCTTGAAATTTCTGTTTAACTTCCTCATCTTTAAACCTTTTGCCCAGAGTATTCGCCGCTTTTGACGCACTGTTTCCGAATTCCTTGGCTTTCTGCTTAAGCTCAGGGTCGTCGAAGATCTGGCTTATTGCTTCGCCAAATGATTCCAGCATTTCACCGAAGTTTTTAGCTGCGTTTTTACTGCTTGAGTTTTCTTTTGCTGACATTATCGCTCCTCAATTAATCGTATTTGTTATTTATCTTATTTGTATTGTGATAAATATAATCAGAATCTAGCATGAAGGAATATATATGTCAATCGATTCTATCAATGCTGCAACAGCCAATAATATTATCTTTGATTGCTAAACTTGATTTGTAAGGTAGGCTGTCGTAAACTGCTTCTATATTAGATCATCCTTCTAACCTTAGGCCGGTATTATTAAGTTTTATAGCTCGAATGATTATTCAATTTAAAGAGGTTGCTTAATGATTACAGGAAAAAATCTAAGTATATTCAATGCTATTGGTAATACTCCTGTTGTAGAGTTAAGGAATGTTAATGGGAATAAAAGAGTAACCATTCTGGGCAAGCTCGAAGGTGCTAATCCCGGAGGATCGGTGAAAGACCGGCCTGCATATTATATGATTCACAAGGCAGAGGAGGCAGGTGAACTTACCAGTGATAAAATCATTGTTGAACCGACTTCGGGCAATATGGGAATTGCTCTGGCCATGATAGGAGCTGCAAAAGGGTATTCAGTGAAACTTTTTATGCCTGAATGCGTAAGTACGGAGAGACAGGGTGCACTTAAGGCTCTGGGCGCGGAAGTTATATTAACTCCGGCAAAAGAAATGACCGATGGCGCTATTAGAATGGCTCGAGAATACTACAAAGAGAATTTGGATAAGTGTTTTATGCCCAACCAGTTCGACAATCCCAATAACATCCTGGCTCATTATGAGACCACGGGTCCCGAGATACTTGCTCAGACAGATGGAGAAGTCGATGTATTTGTTGCCGGTATGGGCACTACGGGTACGTTAATGGGCGCTGGCCGGTATTTAAGAGAGAAAAAGCCGAATGTGATAATAGTAGGAGTAGAACCTATAAAGGGACACACCATACAGGGTCTTAAGAATATGACTGAATCGATAGTACCTCGTATCTATAATCCAAGTCAGTTTGATGAAAAGATTGTTGTTGAGGATGGTGAAGCATTTGATATAACCAGGCAACTTGCTACCAGAGAAGGTCTTTTTCTAGGAATGTCGAGCGGTGCCGCAGTAGCAGGTGCCTTGCGTATTGCTGAGTCAATGGACTCGGGTACAATAGTTGTGATATTACCCGATAGAGGGGATAGATATCTGAGTACAACACTTTTCCGGTCCGTCTGTGCCAAATGTCCTCCGTAATCTGCCAGATTTAAACGGGTAATTCTAAGTTGATTACCATAACTAATATATCCTCAATCGCATGTAGATCCAGAATAATCGTTATATTTTTATGCTGATTTCTGATAACATAAACACAAGCCATTCGGATTTAACTTTTCATTGTGTAGATTGATTATTACTCTGTATTAATATTAACTTATCTACGATATTTAAGTAATAATATCGGTATTTATTCTAAAACTCGGGAGCATAAGAAACTATGAAACTGCGGCGCAGGCGGCGTTTCCTGATAGGCTTGATTATTGCCGGCTGTATTGGATTTGTACTTTGTATCGGTTTTCAATTCAGACTATTTTATCTTGCCCAATCACGGGGTATGGACTTTCTTTTCAGAATACCGGGAGCCGATATCAGGACTGAAACAACGAGCAAGATTATCGTCATTGCTATTGACGATAAAAGCCTTGATGAACTGGGAAAATTCTCTTCCTGGCCGCGGTCCTATCATGCCGATCTGATAAATCTGTTTACCGAAGCTAAGACGAAGCTGGTTGTTTTTGATATCCTCTTTTCTGAACCAACATCTTGGGATGATGCGCTCTTATCATCAATCAAGGCTAATGGAAAGGTAGTCCTGCCTGTTGCCGGAACATCGATAAATACGCAAAGCTCCAGAGTAAATAAAGTCATAGAGTATGACAGCATCTTAAGGCCGTTAACGGTTTTTCAAGAGGAGGCCTTGGCCGTGGGGCATGCAAATATGGTCCCGGATGAAGACGGAGTTGTAAGACGATCTCCACTGGTGATACATAGTGGCGATGATTATGAGATGGCGTTAGCCTTGGTTGCCGCCGCTGAATATAAACGGGATCAACAGATTATCGAATTTGAAATTGGGGATAAATTTATGCAGTTTGATGATCAGAAGATCCCAATTGATGATTTAAAGGCTATGTGGATTAATTATACCGGTAACTATAATATAAAAGGAGTACCAACTGGCTTTCAAATTGTTTCTTATGTAGATGTTTTACGGGGGAGGATCGATCCTGCTGAATTTAAAGATAGTCTTGTTATCATCGGTGCAACTGCTATCGGGCTCGGAGATAATTATTGGATTCCTACCGGGCAAAGGGTAAGCGGTGTAGAGATCCATGCTAATGCAGTCCGTACCATTCTTTCCGGAAATTTCCTCAGCCCTGTTCATCCCGCTGTTACTATTTTAGCGATACTTTTATTATCGATTGTATGTGGCATTGTGGTACTGCGATTCCGGGTTATCTGGGCGGCACTATCTGCTATTTTTCTTTGTGCGATATATTTAATTGCTCTTTTTTCGCTATTTGATGAAGGGATAATGATGAATATTGTATATCCACCGCTCACCATTCTTTGTTCTTTTGTGGGTTTGATACTTTACCGTATAAATTATGAACAATCGGAGAAAAGGGAAATAACCAAAATATTTGGTCGATATGTTCCCAGGCAGGTTGTTGACAGGATATTGACAATTTACCAGGACGGTGAATTAAAACTTGGCGGCGAAGAACATGAGATCACTGTAATGTTTGCAGACATTCGTGGTTTTACCAGTATATCCGATCGTATCGATCCTGATAATCTGATAAAAGCCTTAAATGTTTATCTTTCTATAATAATCAAAGCTGTGTTTAAGTACGATGGCATGGTTAACAAATTCGGCGGAGATAGCGTTGTCGCTGTATGGAATATTCCTGTCGATAATGATCAGCATGCTCTTCTGGCTGTAAAAGCGGCAATCGATGCTCAAAGTGCTGTGAAGGATTTGCATATGACTGATAATGATGTGCCAGTAATGGATTTTGGCATAGGTATCAATACAGGCAAAGCTGTTGCTGGTAATATGGGCTCTGAAGAACGTTTGGAATATGCGGTGATCGGTGATGCGGTTAATATCGCTTCGAGACTTACCGATGTCGCACCTGGTGGTAAAGTATGGATAGGATCCAGCACTTTTGAACTTGTAAAAGATAATATTACTGCAAAGCAGTTAAAACCGCTGTCGATAAAAGGGAAGACTCGATTGATAACGGCATATGAGGTTGAAGACTATATCTGTTAGATAATAACAGCGGTTAATAGCCTGTTATCGCTGCTTATTTACCTTTTATTTACCGTTTCACCCCATTTTTTACCGCTTATTTATTGAATATTTACCTGCATATTTACTTTCTCTTGTTATTCTTTCATTTATTGAGATTAATTAAGTGCTGTTAAAGAAAGGATAAAAATACTGCAGTAAACGTTAAATGGGAGGAGACGTTTAAATAAATAGGAGTATTATTAATCGAGTACGAAAGTACCATAAATAATACATTACAATGATACCAGTCGAAACAGTACCAATAGGTGATTTACGTCTTAGATGAAGTATATTAGAGTATACTCAGAAATATTAGAGGAGTTTTAAAATATGCCAGTTATATTTAATGGTAAAACTTATTATAGAAGTGCTGAAGTATACAGAATAGTCGGCATAAGCAGAGCTACCTTCTTCCGCTGGCTTAAAGAAGGAATCTTCTCGGAAGCGGTATACAGGGATAGGAGAGGCTGGAGGTTATTTACCGAGAGTGAAGTGAATACCTTCAAAGAAGAAGCGCAGCGTATAACGAACATGAACCAAGAGGAGTTTTCCTCATTGCTGAGTTAAAGGATATCCTGCTCGAGTTCCTTAGATTTTGGTTATCTTTTTGGTCGTAACTCTTTGTAGTATAACAGGTATAGAAAATTTTGTTGAAAAATTGATATGGATGTAACAAATATGATATTTCCCCGTTATATAAATATAGGTAAAGCCAAGAAAATCCACAAGAATGGAAAGTCTGGCGACAATGGTGTTCTTAAATATATAGAGAAAGCTAAAAGCGGTGATATCAAGGCATATGAAAAAATATACGAAATGTTTATCGACCGCATTTATCGATATGTTTACTATCAAGTAAAAGATGAGATGATAACAGATGATATTACGCAGGAAGTATTCACAGCAGCGTGGGAGGCAATCAGTAGATATGAATACAGGGGACAACCCTTTTCATCGTGGCTTTATCGAATCGCTTACAATCAAACTATGGATTTCTTTCGTGTGTCTCGGCGCCGTCCGGGATTAAATAAAGAAGTTCGCGACGAAATAAAAGAACCTGAAAAAATATTGGAAGAGAAATTAATGCAGGAAGAATTATCACAAGCAATATCTCAATTGAATCCGCAGCAGAGGCAAATCATCACCTTAAAATTTATTGAAGGTTTGAGGAATGATGATATTGCTCAAATTACGGGGAAGAGCCAAGGTGCTATTAGAGTAGCACAGATGCGGGCATTAACTGCTCTTCGACGTCGGCTGAATGGAAATGGAGGCAGTAACAAATGAGGGTATCATTATCAAACGCTTTAGATGAATGTCTGGTAAAGATTACAGAAGGCAACAAAGTTGAAGATTGTCTATCTGAATATCCGCAGTTACGCGAACAGTTAGAGCCATTGCTGGATGCTGCTATTTACGTTGCGGTCGCTCCAAAGATAAAACTTTCAAAGAAGTATGCGAGGGATTCTCGCGATCGCCTGATGGCGCAGCTTCGCAAACAGACTTCCTCTAAAAAAGCAGTATCATCTGTACCCGAAACGAATTGGTTTCAAAAAGTCGTTGATACTACTGCAAAAGGAATCGAGTTTGCTTTGGATAAATTCGGTGATGCAATCATGTTTCCGGTAGAGAAAATGGTTGCTTTATGCACTCAGATTCGGAGATCATTGCTAAGTTCACGTAAGGGAATAGCGAAGCTTGCTTTCACAGTAGCAATGATCTTAATTTTAGTAATCGGTGGAGGACTTTTTCTTTATGGTCCCTTGAATCTGTTAACGCCGGGTCCTGTGCTCGCCGCTCCATGCACGCTCACGGTTCTCAGTGGAAATGTAGAGACTCATAGTACAGATTTAAATGAATGGATAAAGGTTGAGGATGGAACTGTATTCAAAACGGGCAACCGGATAAGGACTGCCGTTAATACTCATGCGGTTTTAACCTTCTTTGATGGCAGCACTCTAACGCTTGAACCTAATACTGATGTAACAATTCAACAGGTGGCACAATCAAAAGACGGAGCCCCTGAGATAGTTATTAAACAATGGCTGGGTGTAACCTGGAGTCGTGTAGTGGAAATGGTAATTCCTGGATCACGATATGAGATAAAAACTCCGTCGGCCACCGCCTTGGTACGCGGTACTATGTTTACCACGCAGGTAGACGATGCAGAGTCAACCACCGTAAAGACTACTAAGGGATTAGTAACAGTAGCGGCGAAAAACCAGGGCGTGGATGTACCAGCGGGATTGGAAACCAGTATGGGGCCGGGAAGATCCTTATCTGTTCCGTCACCTACACCCGCTGCCGAGGACCAACTTACAATAACTCTTGACATGCCTGTTGTCGGTTCGGTAAGCGATACACATGGAGCAAGTACCGGGTATTTACCCAGCGGCCTGTCATTTAACCAGATTCCCGGTTCTCAATCTTCATCACCTGTAGGAGGTACCCAGATTATTACTATCCCGCAACCTGATGCAGGTAGATACACGATTGTTCTTAGAGGTATTGAAAAAGGAGTAACTAATTATAGTATCAAAGGACAATCTCAAGGTCTGACAGTTTTTGATCAATCCAGCAAGCATGAGGTGACTAAAGGTGGTGAGTTTGTTGTACATTTTACGGTACAAACTGATAAAGGTCACATAAGTGGTATCAATGTCGGTGATTTTGAAACTTTGGATGGTGACGCACCGGAGAAAATAGTGGTGACGGAACTGGCCCTTGAGAAATCACAGCCTATAACTCCGCCAGGGCAATTGAATAATAACAAGGGCTCGGAAAAAGATGATACTGAAGAGGATGTCGTAGAGGTAGAAGACAATAATAAAGGTAACAGTGGAGATAATGAGGGTAAGGGACAGGATAAGAACAGTAGCGGGGATAAAGGCCAAGGCCAGGATCAAGGTCAAGGAAAGGGTCAAGGTCAAGGATTAGGGCAGGGAGACGATGCCGGGAGTAGTGGCAGAGGAAACAGCGGCGGTAATAGCGGAGGAAACAGCGGCGGCAATAGCGGAGGAAACAGCGGCGGCAATAGCGGAGGCAACAGTGGCGGAAATAGCGGTGGCAACAGTGGCGGAAATGGTGGAGGCAATGGTGGTGGAAACGGTAACGGTGAGGGACATGGTAAAAATAGATAATTTAGCAAAAATGGGAAAAGATTAGTACAAAGGAGTTTTTCTAGCTGAAATAAGGGACAGTGATAGGGTAAATGTAAACTATCAACATCAGTTTATTAAACGGTTGATATAGACGGGAGTGCGGAAATGGTAAATAAAATACTCGTATCGAGAGAAACAGAAATGCAAGACCAGTTAAAAGTTCTTACAGGGGCTGAGGAAACAATTGATTTGCGGCGATATAATGAAGAAATCGCAAGCCAGAATATCAGGAGTTTTTTACAGGAAGTCAGCCAGAAAATAGGTTGGGTTTCCAAGCTATCGCAACTGGTTGATGAGATAGTGCAGATGACCCAGAATGCACTCAGAGCGTCAGCATCTTCGGTGCTGTTATTTGATGAAAAAAAGAATGAATTGTATTTCGATGTCGCTGCGGGTAAAGCGGGAAATGTATTGAAAAGAATAAGGATGGGATCTCAGGAAGGTATTGCCGGATGGGTTTTCAGGAATGGTAGTCCGCTGATTGTAAACGATGTTGCTAAAGATAGTCGTTTTTATCAGAAGGTAGACAAGACCACCGGTTTTGTAACTAAATCCATACTATGTGTTCCTCTAGTCTTACATCAGAAGACGATCGGTGTTATCGAAGTGCTGAACAAACTCGATGGGACTGATTTCGATGAGAAGGATCTGGACATTCTGCAGTCGGTAGCCTCAACAGCCGCCATGGCCATTGAGAATACTAGACTTCATCAACAAGTCCTGACCGGATATAAAAGCACCATTACAGCTCTGGCTGCGGCCATAGATGCTAAAGACCCCTATACTTGCGGTCATTCTCAGCGTGTTATGCAATACGCTATATTAGGGGGCAAGGAACTGTCATTGTCTCAGGAAGAATTGGATACTCTGGAAAACGCCGCCATACTTCATGACATAGGAAAAATAGGCATTCCCGATAGTATATTGCTTAAACCCGGATCCCTTACGAACGAGGAGTGGGATATAATGCGCAAACACTCCTTGATCGGAGCCAACATTCTTAAGGATATCCCCTTTCTGGAGAGTTCAATCGAGCTTGTTCTTCACCATCATGAGAGATTTGACGGGAAAGGTTATCTTAATGGACTCAAGGGTAAAAGTATTGCCATGGGAGCGCGTTTGCTTTCCGTAGCGGATACTTTCGACACCATAACGACAAACCGGTCATATCGTTCGGCAAGGGACGCTGAATTTGCTATAGAGGAACTGAAAAGATGCACCGGAACTCAGTTCTGTCCCAGTGCCGTTGAGGCTTTTATTTCCGGATATACGGGTTCGTTAATATAATAATTCAGCTTGCAGGCGTGACCTGGTTATGGTATAAATCAGGTACATGAGATTGTTAAAGGCGCAAGCTTGAGCCATACATACTGGAACCTGCTGCCACAAATTGAGAAGACCTGTCCGATAGCCGGAGTCCATTCTCTAGTAGTCCAGCTACTTCAAAATCGTAACATATCCGATGCCGATCAGATAGAGCTTTTCCTCAATAATGATACCAGAGTAGAAGCCGATCCTTTTCTTTTGCCCGATATGGAACTGGCGGTTAGCCGTATCTATCGTGCACTTTTATCCGGGGAAAAAGTCGTTATTTACGGGGATTTCGATGCCGATGGCATTACCGCTACAGCTCTTCTGGTTCAGGGGCTTTCGGCCCTCGGCGGCGACGTAATACCTTATATTCCCCATCGCACCTCTGAAGGCTATGGACTGAGAGCAACTGCTCTGGAAAAGCTCCATCAGCAGGGGATTAGCCTGGTAATTACCGTTGATACCGGTATTACTGCTCTCGCCGAGATTAATAAAGCCCAAAAGATCGGTATGGATGTGATTGTAACCGACCATCACATTCCTTTGAGCACATTGCCTTCTGCTCTGGCAGTAATCGATCCCAAACGCAGCGACTCTAGGTATCCTTTCCGGGATATAGCCGGTGTCGGAGTCGCTTTTAAGCTGTTGCATGCGCTTGTCAAAGGAAATGGCCGCGAAAATATTTTAAGACGATCGATGGACCTGGTGGCGCTTGGCACTGTAACCGATATGGTCCCTCTGATTGGCGAAAACAGATATTGGGTAACAAAGGGTCTTGATCTGCTTAATCGTACCCGCCGCCTTGGCCTTCAGGAGATAATACGTTGTACCCGCTTGCAACCGGGAAATCTTGATGCACAGAGCATCGGTTGGGTACTGGGACCGCGTATCAATGCTGCCGGTAGAATCGATAATGCTACCACCAGCTACCGTTTATTGATAACCGACAGTCTGGAGGAAGCAAACGCGCTGGCTATAGAGCTGGAAAACAAAAATACCGAGAGATTAAAGCAGACTAACGAATTGCTTAACAGGGTTGTAGAAGCTGTTGAAGCTGCCGGTGTTGAGCGTCCTCTGCTTATGGCAGGTGAAGAAGACTATGCTCCCGGCGTTATGGGACTTGTTGCCGGCAGGCTGGCGGATAG
>CAZEAR010000009.1:0-277 GCA_964510365.1 uncultured Dehalococcoidales bacterium
GGGATGAATTGGTACCCCAAATGGGAGCGAGAGATGTTCATTACCTTATGGAATATATTCAAGTAAAGAATATGATACTGATCGCCGAGGCAATGCTAAGGGCATCACTACTCCGGACCGAGTCGCGCGGCTCTCATTTTAGAGAAGACTACCCCAATAGAGATGACAAAAACTGGCTGAAACATGTCCTGATCACACTGGATAATGGACGACTCAGCCTCAATACCGAGCTTTTGCCTCTGGAACAATATAGATTTAAACCTTCACGCTATTACGG
>CAZEAR010000009.1:287-21757 GCA_964510365.1 uncultured Dehalococcoidales bacterium
ACTATAAGACTATGAAAGATAGCTTCTGGTTTTTTCCATTTATAAATTCATTTGAAAGGAGGTGTTGCCGTGTAGAAGAAAACGTAATCTCAACTTTACGAACTGAGGAAAAGTTAAATCTGTTAGCCCGGCAGAGTTTTCGGAAAAGTTGAGAAATAGATCATATATCAAATGTATCTATCTAGTAATTAAAATTCAGGGAGGTCTTTAATGCGAAGAAGGTTCTTGGTTATGTTTATTACAATGATCCTGGTATTAATCCTCGCTTATGCAAACTTCGGTTTAATCGCCTGTGCACCGGGCAAGTCTAACGTTCCGGCAGACCAGTTTTATAAAGAGAGTCAGGTAACACTGGTTTGCCCCTACAAGGCAGGCGGCGGCGCTGATCTCGATGCCCGGCTATTTGCTGCTCGCTGGAGTCCGAATACCGGCGGTGGTACCATGATAAATATCAATAGAGAAGCAGGCGGCGGCATAGAGGGCGCTAATTATGTATATCAAGCCAAACCGGACGGCCTTACTCTAGGGCATGGTGGGCCATCATCCTCCATGTACGTACCCACACTCACTAACGATCCGGCACTCAAAGTTGATATTACCAAGGTCAACTGGTTTGGAGCACTCGCTCCGACTCAATTTGTACTGGCTGTCGGTAATCATATTAACGCCAATAATATAGACGAACTGAAACAAATAAAGGGATTAAAATTCGGTACGTTTTCACCAAGCTCTGGCTTTGCCCAAGCGGCTGCCATAGTTGCCGACGTTTTCAAACTTGATATGAAGCTGGTTACCGGCTATACCAATGTTACCGAGATGAACGTGGCAATAGGGAAGAAGGAACTGGACGCAATGGTAATCGAAACCCAGGCATATAGCCTGGAAGCTAAGAAGGGATTTCTGAAACCTCCGTTTTTTGTTGTAGATTTTGTAATGACGGACTGGTATCCGGACATTAAACCTATCACCGAGATTGCCAAGCTCACTCCGGACCAGGAAAAGTTACTCACTTTGTTGACATCGTCCTCGGGGCAGGGCAAAGCATTCTACGGGCCACCGGGGATGTCGGCAGACAAAGTCAGGTTCTGCCGGGATACCTGGAATAAGATTATGGAAGACAAAACATTTTTAAAGAATGCCAAGACCTTGAGGTATCCGGTATGGGTAACGCCTTGGACAGGTGAGGAAGTGGCTAAAAAAGCAGCGAATGTGATGGCGTTGAAAGAATCGTATGGCGTCCTACTGGACCTGGTAAACAGTTACGTCAAGTAAATAGAGTTAGTATTGTTATTTAGCTCTTCCCGACCAGGATTTTCTTTAAACTTGGCAACTGGTAGTGGCCTTCTATATTGCTTGCTAACCACTACCAGTTAATGCCATTGTTGAAAGGAGACGGTTTATGTTAGATGCCTTAGGGCAAGCGCTTTTAAATTTCGGTCAAATACATCTGTGGCTGGCAATATTTCTGGGTATAGCCATAGCTCTTACTGTCGGGATTATTCCGGCAATCGGCGGGCTGATGATGATGGCTATTTTCCTGCCGTTCTGCTACTACATTCCTAAAGAAATCGCTCTCCCTTTCATGCTCTCCCTGGTCGCCTGCAGTATGACCGGTGGATCCATAACATCCATCCTGATGAACATACCCGGAACCGAAGCCAATGCTGCTACTCTACTGGATGGATTTCCGATGACCCAGAAAGGCCAGGCCGGTCGCGCCCTCGGAGCATCGGTAACAGCTTCCGGAGCCAGCGGCATAATTACGGTAATAATAGCCCTCATCATGATCCCTATGATAATGCCCATGCTAATGGCCATAACTTCAGCAGATATGGTCTTCGTTATATTAATCGGCATTGCTTTTCTCTCCGTCTTATCCAGAGGTTCCATGCTTAAAGGCATGATAAGTGGTATAGCAGGTCTGCTATTAGCCATGGTGGGATCACAGGCTGCTACCGGCATGGCCCGTTTCACCTTTGCCATCCCTTATCTATACGATGGATTCTCCCTTGTCCCCGTCCTCATGGGACTATTTGCCCTGCCGGCAACCATCGCCCTGGCTACCAGAGAAAGCATCGTTACCAAACCGGAACTGGCACATATTAAGGGAATGCATGAGGTGCTGGAGGGAGCCAAGGACGTATTTCGTCACTGGGGACTATGGATACGGGGCTCCTTAATAGGTTTTATCGTTGGGCTGATACCCGGTATAGGCCCTTCCACAGCCATTTTCGTGGCCTATGCCCAGGGCAAACAAACATCAAAATATCCGGAAAAATGGGGGACAGGCATTATCGAGGGGGTCATCGCTCCTGAAAGCAGCAATAATGCAGTTATCTCCGGAGCGGCTTTAACCGCCCTGGCTCTCGGCATCCCCGGATCTACATCAATGGCAATACTCCTGGGGGCTTTTCTCATCGTGGGATTAGTGCCAGGTCCGCAAATTTTAATAGAAAATCTTGATCTTTCATTGACTCTTTTGCTGACGATTGTTTTTTCCAACATCATAGCCTCAACTATTTGTTTATTCCTGGCTCCGCGCCTGGCTAAAATAGCAACCATTCCAGCTCGCTATTTATTTGCCCCCACTTTAATAATCACCATTGTTGGCACCTACGCCTTTAAAGGCAGATTCGAAGATGTTTTAGTTGCTATTGCCTTCGGAGTTATAGGTTTGCTTATGCAAAAGTGGGGATATAATAGACCGGCTCTTCTACTGGGGCTGATTTTAGGATTTTACTTCGAGAAGTACCTCTTTATCTCTCTTTCCGGGCAAGGCCCTTTGTTCTGGGTCAGACCCATCAGTTTATGTCTAATTGTTCTGTTAATCGCAATCTTTGTATATAATCCGATCAAAAACTTGGTGAAGTTAAAGATGACAAACAGAAGAGGGAAAGAGTTATGAAGATTAAAAGTGGCAGCGCTTATGGTCTTATGGTACTAATGGCGTTGATGATTGCGGTTATTATTCTGTCGCTGGAGATGCATAACTTTAAATCTTCTTTCCTTCCCCTGGTATTCAGTATAACGATTTTCATTCTGGCAGCGATAAGACTAAGAATAGAACTTTTACCGGAACGTAAGATAGAAAAATACACAGATGATGACACTGCAATGGAGATGGAGACTGTAAGTAGTTGGCGGATTTATTATATTGCCGGAGCATGGGTATTGGGCTTCGTGCTGGCCATCTACCTGCTTGGGTTTATCCCGGCTATTGTTTTATTCACCTTTTTCTATATGAAAACTCGCGGCGTTAGCTGGCTCATTTCCATCTCATTTACCATCCTAATTCCGGTGATAATCTGGGCAACTTTTGAATTGGCTTTACGGGTTAATCTGTACAGGGGATTAATCTATACCTTATTAGGTTATTAAATAAACCGTTAGTATTATAATAAAGCCTGTACATATGCAAAGTTAACGCTTTATTATCATATGGCATTTTATAAAAAATACCGGGACTTAACTTCTAAGTACGGTAAAAAAGGAGAAAAGTAATAATGACATTTCAAGGTTTGCGTGATTTTCTAGAAATCGTAGAAGGATATGGTGAAGTAACGACTGTTAGCGGAGCTAGCTGGGATCTTGAGATGAGCAGTATAGCCGAGTTTACCGTCGGGCATGCAAAAGATCCAAAGCCCTTGTTAATGTTCGACGAGGTCCCCGGATATCAGAAGGGTTATCGTACCCTTTTTAGCATATTAGGATCTCCGCGTAGAGTCGGTTTAGCCTTAAATATCGATGGTATGGACCGCTGGACTTTGCTACAAAACTGGCGGAATAGATTTTGCGAATTCAAACCAGTGCCGCCCAGGTTAGTCGAGTCCGGACCCGTTCAAGCCAATACGATGACAGGGGACAAAATCGATCTGCTGAGCTTTCCGGTACCCAAATTTCACGAATTGGACGGCGGTAGATATATAGGGACATGCCATGCCGTTATTCAAAAAGATCCCGATAGCGATTGGGTCAATCTGGGAACCTATAGAGTTATGGTCGTCGACCGCAACCATGTTGCCATCCATGCATTGGAAGGAAAGCACGGCAGCACTATAATGGCCAGATATTTTGATAAAGGTCAGGTAATGCCTGTTGCAATTGCCATCGGGATGGACCCTGCTTTGTGGTTTGCATCAATTCACCCCGCAGTAACTTTCGGCGCTTCGGAATACGATTATGCCGGCGGAATCAAAGGGGAACCGATTGATGTAATTAACGGCCCGTATTCCGGACTGCCGATCCCGTCAAATGCGGAAATAGTTATTGAAGGCGAATGTCGCCCCAGCGAACTGGTTGATGAGGGACCTTTTGGCGAATGGAGCGGATACTATGCCAATCTGGGCCGTGAGCAGGTACCGGAGCCACTGGTTCATGTCAAAGCTGTTCATTATCGAGACGATCCTATCCTGGCATGCTCCCATATGCATGTCCCTCCTTGCGAAATAAGCTTGGTCCGTGCTTTAAGCTCATCGGCGGGAATCTGGTCGTTGCTCGAGGCCGCCGATACTCCGGGTATAAGAGGCGTCTGGGCTCATGAAGCCGGCGCCGGATATCTATTCAATGTTATATCTTTAAAACAGCTCTATGCCGGCCATGCTCAAAGAGCCGGATTGATTGCATCACAATACTCCAAGGACGCCGGGGGATATACCGTGGTCGTTGACGACGACATAGATCCACTCAATCTGCAGGAGGTTATCTGGGCAATGGCGACCAGGGCCGAGGCTGAACGTTCGATACAGATTCTCCCTTATTGCCGTACCGGATCAGCGGATGCACGTGTTCCTATTGCTGAGAAAAAGAAATATAAAACACCTCCCAAACCTCTTACTGCTTCCAGAATCCTCATTAATGCTTGCCAGCCTTATGAACATAAAAAAGACTGGTACCCGGTCTCCAGAATGAGCCCCGAACTACGCCAAAAAACTGTCGAAAAGTGGAATGAACTGTTTAAAACGTTGCAGGAATAGACATCTACCCCTTGACCATTATAATATGTCCGGCAAGTCAAAATGAATATGAAATTAGAATCAAGCGAAGATATATTCCAGGACGAACTGTACGAGTCTGATATCCTCTGTATAGGCGGAGGTATAGCCGGTTTAATGGCAGCAATTAGAGCAAGTGAACTGGGGGCAAAGGTCATAGTAGCCGATAAGGGAAATGCCATATCCAGCGGACGCGGCGGTGCCGGCAACGACCATTTTATGTGTTATATTCCTGAAGTACATGGCGCTGACATGGATGCGTTTATCCAGAATGTCTTTTTATCGCCCAAAGCAAAGGCGGTGCAGTCAGGGACAAATATGAAGGCACTGCATGCATTTTTCGCCAGGTCTTTCGATATAGTAAAGCTGTGGGATAGCTGGGGTATACCAATGAGGTACCGGGGCAAGTGGGAATTTGCCGGACATACTTTCCCAGGTGGAGTATTCCGCAGCTTGAAATATGAAGGGCAACAACAGAAACGCATACTAGTTCAAAAGTGTTTGGAACATGGTGTAAAAATAATTAACAGGACGATGATACTCGATTTACTGGTTGATGATGGCAAAGTGACCGGAGCTATAGGTATCGGTACTAGGTCAAACAGGATGGCAATATTTAAAGCGAAAAGCGTAATTTTAGGTACCGGCCTGGTTGATAGATTATACTCAGCCCCGGTGCCTGCCTGGTTGGGCAGTGTTCCCTGCGGTCTTTCACTTACCGGAGACGGCCGGGCTATGATTTATAGGGCGGGAGGCGAGTTAGCGGGTATGGAAATGCCCAGGCGCCATTTTGGTCCCCGTTATTTTGCCCGGTCCGGTCAAGCTACATGGGTGGGCGTGCTAAAGGACCCCCATGGCAAGCCCATAGGTCCTTATTTAACCAAACCTGACAAAAGATATAGTGATATGACCGCCGAAGTAAATAGCCTTATATTTGAGGATTATATGAAATCGGGGCGCGGTCCTGTATATTTGAATAGCCTGGGTATTTCAGAAGAAGACTATCAATATATGATGCACTGGTTCATACATGAGGGGAATGCTGCTTTAGTTAATCATATGAAAGAAGAGGGAATAGACCTTAGGAAGAATCCTGTTGAATTCGGCACCTATCATGTTATAAGCGTGGGTAAAATAAAGACCAGTGAAAGGTCTGAAACATCTATAGCGGGACTCTATGCCGCCGGGGATGAAGCTATGGGTGATATCGGTCCTGCTGCCACCTTCGGATGGATCGCGGCTGAGAACGCTGTTAGTTACGCGAGTACAGTGGCAATGCCTGATATCGATAAAGCCAAAACAACAATTGAAAAAGATAAAGGTCGGATACGGAGAATCCAGGAAAGAAAATTCGGTCCTGACTGGAAGGAAGCCAATATCGCCCTTCAGCAAATAATGCAGGATTATGCCGGATTAGTGCGCTCAGAAACTTTACTACAGGCCGGGCTCAGCTATTTGAAGAGATTAAAAGATAAGGTACAGGCAACTTTGATGGCAAGAAATCAGTGGGAAATGACCCGCTGTCTGGAAACATTGAATCTAATCGATCTGGGAGAACTTGTGTTTGTGGCGGCCAGTGAACGTAGGGAAACAAGAGGCTTGCATAAACGTCCCGATTATCCCCTGACCGATCCCACGCTGGACAACAAAGTCCTTATCATTAGGAAAGTAAATAATGCTCCGGCTGCCGAATGGAGAACAGCAGAATGATGACTCAGAGGAAAAGATTATGCCGCCTATTATAGACGATGAAAAATGCATCGCTTGCGGTAAATGTGCAGATATTTGCCCCGAGGACGTTTTTTTCGGCTCGAAAAAGGGCAAGATTCCGGTGATTATATATCCGGAAGCCTGTAACCACTTTAACTGCTGCGTATCTGAATGCCCGGTAGAAGGAGCCATAAGGCTGAGGATACCGTTGCCGTTAACATTACTTTATCAGGAAAGTGATCCATAAAACTGAGCTTATCTACCTGTCCCGACCATACCTTTATCATTAATTAATAAACTACGATATGAACAGGAATGTAGCAGGTATTATAGTAGCCGGCTTTGCGACTGTCTTTATCCATTTCGGCATCAGGTACAGCTACGGTATTCTACTCCCCGGAATGCTGCCATCCCTTGCAATTACCAAAGCAGAAGCAGGTATTATCTTTGCTTCCTATTTTATTGCCTATACCGTTTTTTCTCCCGTATTGGGCTTACTATCAGACAGGTATAATGTGAAGTTGATACTCACGATATTCCCTGCACTGCTCAGTTTAGGAACATTCCTGATGGCACTTTCGTCATCTTTACTCAACGCTAGTTTGTTTTTCGCTCTGGTCGGTCTGGGAAGCGCCGCCTGCTGGTCACCGGTTGTCGCTTTAATTCCCAGATGGATGAGTAATAAACGAAAGGGAACCGCTCTGGGAATCACCGACATGGGAAGTTCTTTAGGTATTTTAATCTGTAGCTGGGGAATGCCCTATATAGTTGAGGCATTTGATTGGAAAGCTGGCTGGTTGAGTCTGGGTGCAATAGCGCTATTAGCTACTATCATCAATGCCGTATTGGTAAAAAGTTATCCCTCCGACGAATCAGGCCTGGAGCAACAATTAGAAAGCCGGAAAATCGATGAGTCCGTCGGAACAACCTATTTGAGATTGCTTAATAACGGTAAATTCTGGTTGATAGGGTTATCATACATGTTTGTCGGTTTCGCTATCCTCATTCCATTCACATTTTTACCCATTCATTCGATACAAACTCTCGGGGTATCATATCAAACATCAAAATGGCTTATTGTCATTATTGCTGCCACCGGCCTGGCGGGGAAGCTTACATTTGGACATCTATCAGACAGAATCGACAGGATAAAAGTGTTAATGATCGGTGATATTTTTATAGTAATAGGCATGTTGGGAATGATCTTTAGTAACAATTTCTTTCTGTTGACTATATTGTCGGCTGTTTTCGGATTTGGTAACGGGGCACTCTGGCCTGTTTATGCCGCCGTTGCCTCCGATTATTTCCCCAGTATATTTGCCGGCAGAATAATTGGTCTCTGGACGCTATATATGGGAGTGGGTTCAATAATTGCTCCACCGCTGGCAGGTTGGACAATAGATACTACCGAAGCTTTTTCCTGGGCTTTTACTCTGGCAATGCTCGGTATAATAATGTCCATGCTTTTACTTCTTCCGCTGTTAAAAGTCCCAACCCATAATAATAACAACTTCTAATATGAGCTTTATCTCGCCTAAGTCAGCCTCAGTCAGATTAACCTTTTATCTTCACGGACAAACAAAAGAGCGATAATAGCAAGGCCGGAACAAATCGCAAGGGCTAACCACGCTATCGAATATGAAGAAGATACATCTACTATGTAGCCAAAAAATACTGGGCCAAAGGTAAAACCTGCCAAGTTAATTACTACTATCATGCTGGTCACTACGCCGACGAATTTGGGGCCGGCGAACTCGGCAGCAAGGGTGAGGTTAATGCCTCCCCAGCCAAAAGCGGTCATACCCAAAATAAACATGACTGGATACAACATTAACGATAGGGATGAGCCTCCAAATGCAACAAGGAGGCATATCAGGCATGAAATCCCGCTTAGCAATGTAAAGACTTTTGCCCGACTATGCCCCCAAAGACGGTCACTGAGAAAACCGCTTCCTGGCTTTCCTAAAATTCCTCCAGCCTGAGTTATCGCCAGTATACCTCCAGAAGTAATAATGGGTAGCATCAGTTCCCTATTAAGATAAAGGACCAGGTGAGTATTAACGGCGAATTGAACAGCCCCCATGCAGAAACCGGCGAAAGCAAGCAGCCACACATCAGGTTTTTTCAACACTTCTGTTACAGGATAACTCATATCCGGACTATTTGATTGTGAAATCGTGTTACTCTGCTGATTTAAAAGGCCTGACACCGGTGCATTCTTATACAGACTCCAGGATACAACCCCGATAATTATGGACAGAAGTCCGGCAGTTAAAAAACCCCAGCGCCAGCCCATAGCCAATGCAACCGCAGGTAATACAGAAGCCGCAATAATACCTCCCACATTAGCACCTGTCTGCTTAACGCCCATAGCTGTGGCCCTTTCTCTGGTCAGGAACCAGTCCATCACTCCTTTTGTACCTGACGGCATAACGCACCCGGCAGCAAAACCGGTCAGGGCCATAACCGCTAGAGCTGCAGAGAATGAGTGTGCCAGGAACATGCCGGTAATAATTAAACCCGCCAGGATTTCCCCCGCAATCAGTAATATTCGTGATCCAATTCGGTCAACAATTACACCGGCGGGTATCAAACTCAACATATAGCCGAAATTTGCTACCGACATAAGCAATCCTACCTGGGTATTGGTCAGATATAGTTCATCTTTTATAAACGGAGCCAATGATCCTACAACGAGACGGACCGTAAAAGCCACGATATAAGAAGCCCAGAGTACTCCAAGTATAGTCCACCTATATCCGGAAGCATCTACACGGCTATTCGAGTCTGATTCCAAAATCCAACTCCGATAGGTATGATTTTGTAGCTTAGTTTAATCGTATTCAATGCGAAAGATACTAAAAGCAACGATTCCAGATAATTGTACTACGTTTTTGCAGGCAATGGTCTATTATCTTTTGCTTCTCGTATCAACCTTTATAATATTAATGTACTATTTTATTTCAAAATGTAATAAAAGTTCAAACTCGATCGGTGCATTATTTCTTAATAGATATTTATGATAACCTTTAGTAGATTCAGAAAAAAATCAAAATGCGTCAATATCAATGAGTCATTTTTCATTAGAGATACATTTGACAATAAATACCCTGATGTGTAGATTCTTATATAAAAAGTCAAACTGTTTAAGGAGTGAAGCCAATGCCGACACTATTCCTCAGTAGAAACGATACCAAAGACCTGCTCAATATTGCAGATGTTATAAGAGTGGTTGAAGATGTTTTCAAATCATTTGAACAAGGCAGAGCAAGCATGCCGCCTAAAGCATACCTGGCTGTAGAGCATGGCGATTTCAGGGCTATGCCGGCTGCGATACCGGGAGCTGCAGGATTGAAATGGGTGAATTCACATCCTAATAATCCTTCACGGGATTTACCAACGGTTATGGCTATACTGGTTTACAACGACCCGGAGACAGGTTATCCCCTGGCTATAATGGATGCAACCGAAATAACTGCCTATCGCACCGCGGCGACATCTGCTATCGCTTCCAAATATTTAGCTCGCCCCGATTCGAATGTCCTGGGAATTATCGGTGCCGGCAGGCAAGCATATATGCATATACTGGCCCATGCTGAAATATTTAAGCTCAAACTCATTAAAATATTCGATAAATCTATCTCCGCCAGTGATAAACTTATTCATTCTCTCCCAGACTATCCCATTAAAAAATCATCGCCGGAAGATACGGCGGCATCCGACATTTTATGCACCCTTACACCGTCAAGAGAGCCTGTAGTAAAAAGCAAATGGATTATTCCGGGGACACACATCAATGCAATTGGTGCAGATGCAGCCGGAAAGGAAGAGCTTGATCCGGCCATTTTGAAAGAGTCGATGGTAGTAGTCGATGATATTCGACAGGCGCGTGCTGCCGGTGAAATCAATGTACCCATAGCGAAGAACTTGTTTACAGTTGACGAAGTCTATGCCACCATTGGCGAATTGATTGCCGGCAATAAGCGCGGGAGAACGGACAGCAATTTAATCTCTATTTTTGATTCTACCGGGATTGCAATCGAGGACATCGCTACCGCACGGCTTGTATATAAAAAAGCTGTCGATAGCGGAAGTGGTATGTCAATTGAATTTGTTTGATATTACCCTTGCTTTGTTCCCGGCTATCGAGATTACATAATTTTTCGTTTATGTCGTTTAGATATAAAAAATTGACAATTGATTGTCGTGTTAAATATAATTCACCCACATTGATCTTATAGAAATCAATGGTTCCAAGGTCCATAGTAACAAATACTAAAATTAGAGTGGAAACTCAGTTTTATTTGATCTTGCCAATCATCAAATCACAAAATTTTTTACTTATTTCACTTTGCACATAGATTTAATAATCTTAGGCAAGTAATTTAAATATTTTTTAGTTACCAATTAGTAAAATAATAAATGGCTGACCAGATGATTCCTTAGTTTAAAGAACTAATAGTGCTATAAAACTATTAAGGGATATGTAACTGTGTTAAAAGGTGAAATAACTATAAACGAAGACTTATGCCTTGGATGTGGATATTGCGCCCATTTTTGTCCCAAAGGTTGTATCGTAATGTCCGATCGATTTAATTCGCAGGGATTTATATTACCGCGTTTCGAATCCGATAGATGCAGTGCCTGCGGAATATGCGGGCTGATGTGCCCCCAATACATAATAAATGTATACAAATTTACAGAGGAGAAAGCCAAATCATAAATTATTCCCCTGGAGTTCAGGTAATTAAGATAACATAACAAGGTAAGACAATATGACTGAAAGAAAGATGGTTGAGGGAAACATTGCTATATGCCACGGAGCAGTTGATGCCGGCTGCCGCCACTTTTTTGGCTACCCGATAACTCCGCAGAATGAGATTCCCGAGTGGTTCTCCAGAGAGTTACCCAAATTAGATGGGGTCTACGTACAAGCGCAATCCGAACTCGGTGCCGTTAATATGCTTTATGGCGCCTCGGCAACCGGTGTAAGAGTCATGACATCAACTTCCGGCCCCGGTTGGTCGCTTATGCAAGAGACAATATCCGATATGAATATAGCTGAAACCCCCTGCGTAATAGCATTAGTCCAGCGAACCGGACCGGGTGCCGGTGGACCCCGACACAGTCAAAATGATTATTTATCTGCTGTAAAAGGAGGGGGACATGGGGGTTATAAGAATATAGTTTTGGCTCCGTCTTCGGTGCAGGAAGCTTATGAGATAACACAACTGGCCTTTTATCTGGCCGACAAATACCGAAACGTGGTTGTCATTTTAAGTGACGCCGTGCTTGGTCTGTTACTCGAACCTCTGGACCGTTCCATATTAGACTTCGGCCCATTGCCGAAAAAGGACTGGGCAATAGGAGTTTGTGCTAAATATGAAGACAAAAAGATTAACTTTGTTGAACATGCCGGCTTCCTATTTGGCGATCCTGAGAAATCACCCTATTTAAATCTGCAGAAACATCTGCTTCGAAAATGGGAAAGGATGACATCTGACGTAAGATTTGAAAGCTATAAAGTAGAGGACGCTGACCTGATCCTGATTGCTTTCGGCTATGTATCCCGCAGCTGTAAAGAGGCAATCGATATAGCACGTAATGATGGCTTAAAGGTCGGAATGGTTCGCCCTATTACCCTATTTCCGTTCCCAGTCAAAGAAATTCAGAAACATGCTTCACAGGGGAAAAATTTCCTTGTTGTGGAAGACAATCTGGGACAAATGGTCGACGATGTCAAACTGGCAGTGGAAGGATATACAAAAGTAAGCCTCCTCGGTGTCCTTGCTCGCCACCTGCCTACCGAGATGGGGGCTATCATGCCTCATACAATTTTCGAAGAAGTGAAAAGATTATTATGAAAAAGGCTAACGCAAAAGAAAAAGTGATTTCGAGTAAACCCGATTTATGGTTGGGAGTGGGCGCCGGCATTCATGCTTGTCCCGGCTGTCAGCAACCGACTTTTATACGGATAATAATGGAAGCATTGGATGAGATGGATTTAGCCGGGAAAGCTGTTATGGTGATGGGTATAGGATGCAGCACATTGATCGGTTTCGCTGGGATGAATATCGACAGAATCCAGGGGCCCCATGGACGCCCTCCTGATATGGCTACCGGAATCAAACGGGTATGTCCTGAAGCTTTGGTATTCACTGTTCAAGGCGATGGTGATCTGATATCGATCGGCGCTGGCTCTTTGATGGGTGCTATCAATAGAAATGAGAAGCTGACGATATTCATGCTGAATAATGCCAACTTCGGCAATACCGGTGGGCAGATGGCGCCCACAACTTTAATCAAACAGGTAACTACCACCAGTCCATATGGCAGGGCACCAGAGACTACGGGATACCCTATACATGTAGCTGAGTTTTTAGCCGGATTCAAAACCGTTGCTTATTCAGCTAGAGGAGCACTGATCGATGCCGCACATTATCAGAAGACAAAGAAATACGTTAAAAATGCTTTTAAAAAGCAGGTAGATAACATTGGAGTAAGCTTTGTAGAATGTCTGACTGCCTGTCCGGTGAACTGGCATTTAACGCCTCTGGACAGTCTTAAATGGATAAAAGAGGTTCTGATACCAGAATATCCTACGGGTGAATTTAAGAATATAGATAAAATAGAATAGTGAAATATAAGGATTGCCGATGATTGAAAAGAGATCAAGCAGAGGAGAAGTTATATTGGCCGGGGTCGGCGGCGGAGGAGTAAAGTCTGCCGGAGAAGCATTGGCGTCATCAGCATTACTGCGCTATCGGTACGTAACCTGCGTCCCCTTTTATTCTATCGCCAAACGTGGTGGATTGAGTGAGAGCACGGTTATTTTTTCCGATGAAAAAATCTCTTCGCCTTTGCTCAATCAAGCGCAAACGGTCATATTACTGGATTCCTCGGTATTGAGGAATATGGAGAATAGAGTCAGACCTGGCGGTCTTTTAATATTGGAGCGCGATAGTATCAATGAAACATTAGAAAGACATGACATTAAAGCAATAATTGTTCCGGCCATTGAAATAGCCCTCAAACTAGGCTTCAGCTTGAGTGCCAGTTTTGTTCTAATAGGAGCTTATATAGCTGCAACTAAAGCCATCGATCCAACCCTGATTGAACAGGAAATAGAAAGAAGGTTTTCTGGAAAAGAAAAAGCTATCTCATTAAACAAGCAGGCATTTAGACAAGGATTTGAATTCGCTAATTATAGTTAAATCCACTCCGAAAAAGCCGGGGCTTATTCCAAAATCAGGATATCACCATACTTCCGTCTTATAAAATTGCCAGATTAGGCATTGGTTTGGTACCACAGAGCAGGCAGATATTCCCATCGCTCAGTGTTAAGGAGAATCTTACTATTGTAAAACGCGGGTCACAAGGACCCGCGTCCCGGTCTCTGAAAGAGTGTTCTCTTTATTTCCGATACTGAAAGAGAGGGCAAAGAGCCATGGTACACTTTTGAGCGGAGGTGAGCAACAGATGCCGGCAATCGCACGCACCCTTATGACTAATCCACAGCTATTACTTATGGATGAACCCTCGGAAGGTCTGGCACCCCTGATCGTACGTGAAGTCGGAAATATTATTTGCCAGCTAGCCTTCGGTTATGGAGGCAGAAGTATTGACAGAGAAGTGAGACAAGAATACAATATTTCGTTATATTAAGGGTCTGTCAGGAAAGGGCTAAAAATAGCAAATAAACATTCAAAATAAAATTATATAAACTTTGTGATGTAGAAGGCTGATCACTAATTTGGTAGTGGCAAATAATACCATCAATATGCTAACAGAACCACACTTTATTTAATAAAGCGCTAAATTGTTTTTAGGTTGTATTGATAAATTTTCATTACTCATTTAATAAAAGGAGGCAAATATGTGAAATAATCTATTAATACTGTTTAAAACATATTCAACTTTTATAAGGAGGACATAAATGAGTTGTAAATGGAAATGGGGTATTTTAGGTGTGGTTTTAGTCTTAGTCGTCATTTTAGGGACATTCAATATTGGTTGTGCACCGGCTGCTCCTACATCAGGATCACCCATAATAATCGGGAATCTTGCATGCTTTACCGGGCTTGGCTCGCCACCTAATCCTTGGATGTTGCGGGGAGCTGAACTTGCCTGTGACGAATTTGGATGGGAAATAGCCGGCAGAAAAATAAAACTAATAAATGAAGACTCAGCAAGTGATCCCACAATAGCTGCAGACAAAGCCAAGAAATTACTAGAGGTGGACAAGGCTGATGTCATAATAGGTCCTCTTCCAGCAAATGCGGCATTTCCAGTAGCTACAATATTAAAATCCTCTGGTAAGCCTCAGATGAGCGTCACAGAATACCCCCCAGAACTACTGCAAATAGGCGATCATGTATTTTCACATGCTGGGACACAGAGGTCAAGTGGCTATTTCGTTGGCATTTATGCATATGACAAACTGGGTTACAGAACGGCTACTATAATTCATGATGACGTTTTATTTGCAGAGGAATTCCTCCAGGGTGCTATGGATGGTTTTGTAAGTAGAGGCGGACAAATTGTACAGAGACAAAGAACGCCTATGGAAAGTATGGACTATGGCCCATTCCTAAGTACTATGAAAAAGGCTGATGT
This sequence comes from uncultured Dehalococcoidales bacterium, assembly GCA_964510365.1. GTDB lineage: Bacteria > Chloroflexota > Dehalococcoidia > GIF9 > UBA5629 > CAZEAR01. The sequence continues at coordinate 15,605 of CAZEAR010000009.1, forward strand.
CTGTATATTCTGGTTTATACCCCCTCATGCCTTTGCTTTTGTCAACCAGTACAATAAATATGGTTTGGAAATGCCATTAGTACAAGCAGGTAACTTCACACTATCACAGGAAATGCTAGCTGATCTTGGCGAAAGCGCTGTGGGATTAATCGGACTCTCCGCTTATGATGCGAATATAAGAGGAAACGATGTTAAAAAATGGGTAGATAGGTGGGTTAAACTGCACGGAGACAAAGATGCAAAGGACGGTAATTATCCTGGCGTTACAGAAGGTGCTGGCATGTACGTTGGCACGAGTATAGTACTTCAAGCTATAGAAAATGCCAAAGGTGATACTACACCCAGCGTTCTTCGGACCTCATTAAAGAAAATTAAGGCGAAAACACCTTGGGGACCTGTGTCATTCACTGATGGCAGGGTAGGTATCGGAAATTTATATATCATGAAGGTCGTAAAAGAAGGTGGTAAATATATTGGTGTCGATACCTATAAATATGATAATGTTGTCAGAGATGAGCCTGCTGATGCGAAGGACAAAGCTCCCAAAATGTAACGGAAAATACTACCTTTCTCTAAACTAATAAAACTTAACGTTAGTAACTCCAGAAAGCAGATTCTACCGTGGATTTACTTATCATCAACCTATTAAATGGAATTTCCTTCGGGATGATTCTATTTCTTTTGGCAATGGGATTATCTATTACTCTCGGATTCATGGGAATCCTAAACTTAGCTCATGGCGCACTGTTTATGATAGGTGGATTTGTTGGGCTTAATGTAATGGATTCTGGAGGTAATTTTTGGTTAGCTATAATTGGTGGTGGCCTTGTAGCTGGTATCACCGGAGCAATTATAGAACGACTGTTTCTAGGTAGGCTTTATAGGGAGTTGGATAATCAGGTGTTACTAACGTTAGGTTTAGTATACATTATCGGTAATATTGCCCTCTGGATGTATGGGGGTGATGAACAATTATTTTATCCACCGGCGATCTTGGATTGGAAAATGTCTATAGGAAGCTATACGTTCCCCTTTTACCGTATGTTTCTCATAGGCGTTGGAATAGTGTTTTTTCTTTGCTTATGGTGGCTAATCGAGAGAACCCGTCTCGGAGCTATTGTACGCGCCGGTATGGATAACAAAAATATTGCTATGGGGCTTGGTGTAAATTACAGCCTCACTTGTAGTGCAGTCTTTACGTTAGGTGCTTTAGTAAGCGGCTTTGCTGGAGCTATAGCTACACCATTTATTGGAGTTGTTCAATCTATGGCCATGCCAATATTACTTTATGCACTGATTGTAGTTGTGGTTGGTGGTACTGGTTCTGTGTTTGGAACTTTGATTGGCGCAATGATAATAGGAATTGTTGACGCTTTCGGTAAAGCTTTCTTCCCTGATTTCGCGATGTTTGCGATGTATGTTGTGATGATTATCATGTTGCTGGTCAAGCCAACTGGCTTAATTGGGAGAATCAAGATATAGAATACCATCCCAAGTGCAATCTTAATAATGATGTCAAACAGTTTACGGATTAAAATAATTAAAAATAGCCTATATATCATCTCCTTTTTAGTACTGGTGGTGTTGCCATTGTTATTACCACCATATCTTCAAAGCATGATTACGAAAATAGTTATTTTTGCTGTTTTCGCCTTGAGTTTAAATCTATTGTGGGGCTATACCGGCCTTATCTCTTTAGGACATGCGACTTATTTCGGAATAGGTGCCTATACATCAACAATACTTATAGTACGATTGGGTATTGACAATTTTTGGTTAACCGCTTTGGCTTCTGTCTTTGTTGCTGGGATTGTTGCTGTCATTTTCGGTGTTATTGCACTTCGTGTATCAGGGCTATATTTTTTGCTAGTAACCCTTGCATTGGGTCAACTCGTTTTTTATGCTGCTGAAAAGTTGCGATCAATAACTGGTGGCATTAATGGCATAGTAGGCATTCCATACCCAAACCTGGGTATCACCTGGTTTTCCTGGGATTCGAAGAGCTTCTATATCTTTGTTCTAATAATCGCAATTATTTGTTTCTTTCTACTCTATCGTCTTATAAAATCTCCCTTCGGCTATGCATTACAGGGTATAAGGGATGATGAAGAGAGAATGCGTAGCCTCGGCTACAATACATGGTTACATAAATATATAATATACATCATAGCGGCCATATTTGCTTCTGTAACTGGTATTTTGTTCAGCTACTTCTTGGTTGTGGTTGGTCCTCCCCAGCTTAGTATTACCACTTCCACCATGGTACTACTGATGGTGATAATTGGTAGTACGCAACTTTTTTGGGGGCCAGCTATTGGAGCTGTTGTTGTCATTTTCCTGGAATATGTTGCCAGCTTATACGTACCTGCACGCTGGCCTTTGATCTTGGGAGCATTTTTTATAATTTCTGTTATGTTTTTGCGAGAAGGGATAGGCATTTCTTTAAAAAAATTCTGGACTGGAATAATAGGCAGGTATGGAAATATTACGAGTTGATAACCTTGTAAAAAACTTTGGTGGTATCAAAGCTTTACAGGACATAACATTCACTGTTGAGCAAGGTGAAAAGTTAGCAATCATTGGCCCCAATGGAGCTGGTAAAACAACACTCCTCAACGTTATTAACGGCCAGTTACCAGCAAATTCTGGTCAAATATTTTTCAGACAACATGATATTACCAAAATGGCTACTTACAAGCGCGCACACCTTGGGATGGCACGTTCTTTTCAAGTATCTACTCTTTTCCGTACAATGAGCGTTTTGACAAACTTACTCCTGGCGTATCATGGTGTTAAACCATCACGGTTACAGACATTTAGGTCGTTTGATACATATAGCGATTATATTATTAAATCTGAAAAACTACTAACATCTGTTGGTTTATGGAGAAAGAGAGATGAGCTTGTAAGAAATCTCTCACATGGAGAACAAAAAAAACTCGAGATCGCGTTGAGCCTTGCTTCAGAACCAAATTTAGTACTGCTTGATGAACCGAGTGCAGGATTAACTGCCGATGAGAGAATTGATATAATAAACATTGTTCAAAATCTCGGGACTAATATAACTATACTTGTAGTTGCGCATGACATGGATTTAGTCTTTGGTCTGGCTGACCAAATCATGGTCCTTCACTATGGACAAATAATATGCAAGGGAACACCCCAAGAAGTACAATGTAATTCACAGGTAACTGAAATATATATGGGATCTGAGGAATGAACATGTAATGTTAAAGTTATCGGATATTCATACATATTATGGTGAAAGTTATATTATCCGTGGTGTTTCGCTGCAAATTCAAAAGAGTTCTGTCACGGCTCTATTGGGACGTAATGGGATGGGCAAGACTACAACAATCAACTCAATTATGGGATTCAACCCACCGCGACGAGGACAGATTTTCTTCGAAAATAAAGACATTACTAAATTTTCACCTTATAAGATTGCTAAATTAGGTATTGGTTTGGTACCACAGGGTAGGCAGATATTCCCATCGCTCAGTGTTAAGGAGAATCTTACCATTGCAAGACGCGGGTCACAAGGACCCGCGTCCTGGTCTCTGGAAAGAGTGTTCTCTTTATTTCCGATACTGAAAGAGAGGGCAAAGAGCCATGGTACACTTTTGAGCGGAGGTGAGCAACAGATGCCGGCAATCGCACGCACCCTTATGACTAATCCACAGCTATTACTTATGGATGAACCCTCGGAAGGTCTGGCACCCCTGATCGTACGTGAAGTCGGAAATATTATTTGCCAGCTAAAACAAAAAGGTGTTTCCATCTTGCTTGTTGAGCAGAACCTGGCAATGGCTTTAAGAGTAGCAGATTATGTCTATATTATGAGTAATGGCAAAATAGTATATGAATCTTCACCTGATAAATTAAAAAATAACCATGAAATAATAGCAAAATATCTTGGCGTAGCAGTATGATATCAAATATCCTCATGATAAAAACAAGTTTTACCTAATAAGTCCTTATTTATGTAACCATTATATAGACTGAAGTGTAAATAGAAATTAGTTAATCTGTCGCAGTCTCAGTTTTATTGATTACCAATGGTCAAAAGAATCCAGTCCCCGGGTCTTGCACTTACTTTTAGCTCCAGATGAACTAGAAAGAGCACTTAAAAAGAGCAAGTTATTGTCATTAGATATCGAATTGACAAGAAAATGCAATCTCGATTGTATTTATTGTTTTATAGCTACCGGGGAAAAGTACCGGAACATTCAATATAATTTATAGATAAGGAGGGAAAAATGTCATACCCATATAAAGGTTTTCAAGAATGGATAATGGAAGAGCAAAAGACTGGAAATATTGTAGCTACAGATCAGCCCATCAAATGCGGAGACTATAATAATATTGTTGATATTGGAAATGGTATACCGGGGAAAATGCCGGAGACAGAACTGAGGGCTTTTGTCAGATATTTGCATAGCTTGCCAGAGAACCCGATCGGACTTATAAAAAAGCCCGTGAACAATAGACCTGATATACCTGTAGTGATTAATGCCTGGTCTACTCGTGAGAGAGTAGAGAGAACATGCGGATGTAAAAGCAGAGACGAGCTCTGCCAGAAACTACTGGATATGAAGGTGAAAAAAATCAAACCGGTTAAGGTTTCCCAGAACGACGCCCCCTGTAAAGAAGTTATCATTACGGAAAAGGATATCGACCTGACAAAAGATATATCGCGATGCTGGGTGGAGTTTAACCAGATGTTGTGGAGCACTGCTAATAGTATACTAGTTACATACGATCCCAAGACTAAAAGTCACGGCTTGCACAGCTTGAGGGCCGGACAATATGAATGGCGCAATGCCAACCCAAAGGACCTCTACCCCGCCGATAAGCGAAAAAATCATATGTTTGCCACATTAATATATCTGGGTAATTCATGCAGCAGGAGCGGAGGCCATTATTATAAGAATTACAGGATTAATAATAAGCCGATGCCGGCCGTATTACTTTGCGGAAGTCCCACCGATATTAACGTGCTCGCAGGTCAAAAGCTGTCCTCAGTCTGGCCGGACAACGGCGATGAATACGAGGTTATCGGCGGCTTCCGCGGGGAACCGCTTGAAATAGTCGAATCGGAAACGATACCGGGGCTGATGGTCCCCGCATACACGGAATGGGTAATAGAGGGAGAATTCCTCCCTGAAGATGAAACGATGCCACCCTATGCCGAGGATATTGGCTCCGGTTACATGTTCGGCGGAGAGTCCTGCCCTATATTCAAAGTGAAATGTATAACACACCGGAAAAATCCACTGTGGGCGGCCTTAAGCTGGTCCGACTCCGGAATGCACGGCCACTACGGTCCGCATACGGGGCTCTTTACAACTTTTGAACTGGAGGCAATAAACTTTCTCAGGAGTTCCGGTTTAAAGGTCAAAAATGTAGCCGGTATACTGGACGGGTCGGTACAGGTCGTGCAACTCGATGTCGACGGTAACGATAAACCACCTTATTACGGTAAACAGGTGGCAATGGCATTACGTTCTTCACCCGGCAAGCATGTAGGCCAGTGGACCAAATATATTATTGTCGTAGGACCGGATATCGATCCTTACGATTTCAGTGATGTAATGTGGGCACTGGGAACAAGATCGATGCCCATATCAGACTCGATCTTCATCGAGAAAGGTGTAAGTCAGTGGGGGGATCCCGGTGCCTATCCCGGAGTATTGGGCTGGAAAGCTTACGGAGAACAGGTTATGATAGATGCCCTGATTAAAGTGCCGGAGAGATATGAAAAATGGCCGCCGAGATGCAGTCCGGTGAAGTGGGAAAAAGAAGCAATAAAAAGAATGCAGCAGAAGCTGAATGTAAAAAAATAAAAAATACGATTAACACTTATTCATTTGAATGGCTGATAATGTAATCATAACCAGTACCAGAAGGTTAAACCGATGAAATCGAAGATAATTTCTCAGCTTCAGCGAATAGCAGGCAAAGAAAATGTTTTGACCTCACAGGAAGACCTGAATGCCTACTCCTATGACGGAAACACTTTATTCACCCATATGCCGGATGTTGTCGTTTTACCTACATCTGTAGATCAAATTTCATCTATTCTCAAGCTGGCTAATGAGAACCTGATTCCCGTAACTGCCCGCGGGGCCGGCACAAATTCCAGACGAGGTT
>CAZEAR010000010.1:0-13767 GCA_964510365.1 uncultured Dehalococcoidales bacterium
ATGTGCACTCTTACACTATAGGTATCGCCGGCAACAACCAGCGATTTTCCTTTGCCCTCCAGCCTTTTTTGTATCTTATCCGGATTTAATTTCTGACCCACAACCAGGAAATTGGTACAATATCCATAAGGTTCTTCCTGTTCGACTGCATGCTGAGCCACTTTAGTTCCTACAGGTAAATCTGGAGTTACTATTTTAGTTTTTACTTTCTCAATATTTGTCGTCTCTCCTCGCAAATATCGTAATATGCCTTCTAGAATTACATAAACACCCTGTCCCCCCGCATCCACCACACCAGCTTCGCGCAGTACAGGTAGAAGAAGAGGTGTCCTTGCTACGGACTGTTTCGCCTCTTTAACAGCCGCCTCGAAAACGGCGGTCAAATCAGTAGGATTGGATACGGCACTTACTTCAGCAGCTTCGGCAAGGTCTCTAATTACTGTTATCATAGTCCCCTCAACAGGTTCCGGCAGTCCTTGATACGCCATCTGCGAACCTTCTTTCAGAGCCTTGGCATAGTCGTTAGCGGTGATGGACTCCTTGCCGTCAAGTCCCTTAGCCAGACCGCGGAAGAACTGAGATAGTATGACACCGGAATTTCCTCGGGCTCCCATCAAAGCTCCCTGGGCTAATGCCTTAGACACTGCCGAGACGCTCTTCTCTACGGCTCGCTCGATCTCCTTGATAGCCGAGCACATGGTGAGATGCATATTAATTCCGGTGTCGCCGTCAGGTACTGGAAAAACGTTTATGGCGTTAATCTCGGAAATACAATTCTCCAGACATGCCCGGGCAACATCAAACATGTCCCTGAACTGCTGGCCGCTGCACATTGAAATGCTTGTCATTATTTGTAATCCCAGATATGAAACTAAAACTTAATTACGCTGATCTTGAATACCTCGTACCTGACATCACGCCATATTTAACAATACTAATATGGATTATTGCATCGTGTTCCGAGGTAATTTTATTTGAAGTTTTTTCATTTGTCAATACAAACGTCTCCTACTAATAAATTTCGGATAATTTATTAAAAAGTACTCTCGAAAATTAATATACTTCAGTTGTTAATAAAGAAACAAATAAATCATAGAATAAATAAGATTTACATAGAAAAGTAATTTGATATAATAGTACAATTCATCCCGGCATACACTAAATATGAGCTTATCGCATTTCAGCATTCCGCTAAAGACGGTGTAAAAATCCTTGCATCTTGTATAAATTAATTTGAGGAGGCGCAATATGAGTTACAGTGGTTTAAGAGACTGGCTGGAAGCAGTTGAAAGCCGCGGGGAAATAGAGCACATTCGTGGAGCCGACTGGAATCTCGAGATGAGTTCTATAGCTGAAATCATATATCGAGAAGGTCAGGACCCGAAGCCTTTGCTATTGTTTTCCGAGATTCCCGGATACCCAAAAGGATATCGAACCGCATTCGGTATGCTCGGTTCAACATGGAGAATAGCTAAAACTCTGGGCTTACCGGAAGATCAGATAGACCGTCGCAGCGTCGTCGATAACTGGTATAAAAAAAGCAAAGAGCTTACGCGTATTCCACCGCAATACGTCAATTCAGGTCCCTTTATGGAAAACACAGATACGGGGGATAAAATTGATACCCTTAAATTCCCCGTCCCTCACTTTCATGAACTGGACCGCAGCCGGTTCTTGGGAACATCTCATGCTGTCATACAAAGAGATCCCGATACCGGCTATATCAACTTAGGAACATATCGAATCATGGTGGTCGACCACAATAATCTAGCCCTGCATGCAACCCTCGGCCTGCATGGAAATATAATCCAGGAGAAGTATTTTAGCAGAGGAATGGTTATGCCGGTGGCAATCGCTACCGGCCTTGACCCAGCCCTGTGGTGGGTATCCTGCCAGATGGATACGCCCTGGGGTGTTTCCGAGTACGAGAACGCAGGAGCAATAAAGGGAAAACCTATCGAAGTAATAGAAGGTCCTCATACGGGACTCCCGATACCGGCACATGCAGAAATAGTAGTGGAAGGTGAATGCCACCCGGGCGAATATGTTGAGGAAGGCCCTTTTGGAGAATGGCATGGTTATTATGGAAACAGGGGGCTGAAAACAGTGCCGGAACCTTTAATCAGAGTCAAAGCCATACATTATCGGAACGATCCGATACTTACATGCGCGCAGCCGGCCGTTCCTCCGCATACTTTCAATCTTCTATTCTCGATAGCAGATGCCGCAGCAATAAGAAGAAGATTAGAGGAATTCGGCATTCCCGGGGTAAAAGGAATCTGGTCACATTATTCAGGAAGCGGAGGATTATTTATTGTGGTATCCATCGAACAAATGTATTCCGGACATGCTCGCCAGACCGGACTGATTGCCTCACAATACCCTGTTCACATGGGTTCATATACTGTGGTGGTCGATGAAGATATCGATCCATCCAATCTGGACCAGGTGTTGTGGGCCATGGTTACACGAGCGCGTCTCGACCGGCAGATACATATCATACCTGATTGCCATACCAATAACGTCCATCCGGCTATCCCACCTTCAGAAAAGATGGCAGGGGATAGACAGAGACCGATTACCGCCGCCAGAGTTGTTGTAGATGCATGCCGCGATCTATCATGGAAAACCGACTGGTATCCCATAGCCAGAGTAAGCCCCGAACTGCGCACCGATATATTAAAAAAATGGGAATCTCTTATGTCACGTCATATGCCTAACATATAGCTTTTTCAAAACAAATTCGATTTAGCGAACTATGAGATGTAATATTTAATAGGATGCAAGGTCTCTCCAACTTAGGTATGTTGTATTCATACAGGCATATTGCACGACCTTGACAGACACATTACGTAGTGATATATTTTACACTGTATTTTTGAGTCTGGTCACTACTATCGTATTTTAGAACTACTGACAACAGTAAAAACTGCATATATTAGACTGCCAAATCATTTGGTACTGCTTAGGGAAATTCTTATAGTACGTTAGATTTTACCAGGGACAAACTGACAGGTAATTGATACCCAATTTTATTAGTTTACTGAATTGCACGTAGTTCGCATTTAAATGCATCTTTAAACCAGTGATATAGGGCACGTAAATCTATACAGCAAGGCAATAAACTGAATTATTCATCACGTACTTGTATTTATTAAACTGGTTAATTGATCTTGGAGGTAAATATGGGTATAGCAGCAGTATTAGCTGATTATGTCTATAAAACGTCATACGATGACCTGCCAGAGTCTGTCATCACAAGCACTAAAGACAGAATACTGGATTTTATAGGAACGGCATTTAATTCATATCAACGCTACCCCATAACACCCGTTATCAATGTCTTGAAATCCTTCAATGCAAAAGAGGAAGCCACAGTCATCGGTGAAGGTATAAAATTACCCTGTACTTTTGCAGCGATGGTAAATTGCTACTATGATATCTCCGATGGCTCCAGGTTTGGCGGGGGTCACCCTGCATGTATCACTATCCCGGCCATTATGGCAGTTGCCGAAACCAGAAATATCACAAATAAAGTCAGCGGTAAAGACCTGATATTAGCCATAGCACTGGCATACGAAGTAAGTCTGAGAATAGGAGAGGCGATATATCCTTCCGTACATGAGAGAGGATTTCAACCTACCACAGTGCGCGGCCCTATGGGAGTAGCTGCCGGTACAAGTAAATTGTTGGGTTTAGATGCCGAGAAGACAATGTCAGCAATATCAATCGCCGGATTATTTGGCGGAGGACTGCAAGCCGCAGGAATGGCCTCTTATCCTCTTATTACATTTCAAACAGGCAGATTTGCCGAAGCCGGAATTATGAGTGCCCTGGTAGCACAGGCCGGACTAAAAGGCAGTGACAGTATTCTGGAAGAAGGATTCTTTAGAGCTTTCAGCGACCGTTATAACCTGGACCAAATCGAAAAGGACCTGGGGTCCAGCTTTGCTATACCCAAGACATATCTCAAAATACATCATTGCTGCCGCCATTTACATGCCCCGATAGATGCTGCTCTATATATAAAAAATACTTATAACCTCAAATGGGAGGAGATTGAACAAGTAAAGGTTAAAACATATTCTACTTCACTCTCCGTCTGCCATTTCGACTTTCCGAAAAACGGAAAGCAGGCCGACTATTCCACAAATTTTGGCGTTGCAGTTGCCCTCGTACACGGTGACGCACATGAAGACAGGTTCACCGATAGTACTCTAAATACTGAGCCGATTCAACAATTATTGAAAAAAACCACTGTAGAAGTCGACCCCGAACTTGATAAAGAGTTTCCTGAGAAATGGGGGGCCATAATCGAGGTTAAAACCAAAGACAATAGAACGTTATCATACAAACTGGAGTACGCTAAAGGTGAACCAGAGAATCCTTTCACCAGAGAAGAACTGATAGATAAATTTCACTTCATGTCACAAAACGTAATAGATGAAACAAAAAGAGGTAAAATCATAGACTTCATAGATGGTCTCGAATCGAAAGATAAAATAGATGATTTATTTCCTTTACTCAAGGTACCAAAGAGTTGAATTCAAAGTGGAATATATATGATATAACAGATAAATTGTTAGTCCACCGTTTTCGTATATTTGCTATAAGTCAAGCAGGTATTTGGAAGCTTAAATGATAGATTTAAATATGGTTAATGTAACCTTAAAAAGCTTGATACTTGATATAAGAATATAAGTGAGGGGGGAAAACATGTCATAAATTTGGGGTTCAATGCTTCACATTACCATTTATTATTACATATCACTGAAGCGAACCCCCTAGATCATTATTTTCTGCGGATGAATAAACAGACATTATCGACTAAGGCTATATTAAAATAAACAAAGGGAAAAGAGGAGTTTTTTATGGCAAAAGGATTTAACACTTTCACTCAAAATGGGAAGGACTGGGAAGAAGGCGTCAACTATGAAAGATTACGACGAGAGCGGCTTCAGCGAACCAGAGACGCTATGAAAAAAAATGGCTTTGACGCCATTATTGCGCACAGAGCGGAAAACATTCGCTACATAACCGGCGTCCGCAGCCAGATGCAGAGACCGGGACGTGAAAATTATTACACAGTAGTACCAATAGAAGGAGATCCCTGGCACTTCGAACTGGGTGGCGATCTGGGTCGTGTCAAAGAAAATGCACCATGGATGGGGGAGAGGCTTGGACCGGCTTGCCCGCTCGGTGATGAAGGGCCCGCGGCAGGTGAACTGGCAGCAAGAAAAAACGTTGATGTTTACTTTGACCAGATATCCGAAACGCTCAAGAAAATGGGAGTAGAAAAGGGAAGAATCGGCATCGATACCATTACTCTTCAGATGTATGAGAAATTTAAAAAGGAAGGCCTGAACGTAGCAGATGGCAGAAAGACTATGTTCGATGCCAGAATGGTAAAAACACAGGATGAACAGCAGCTCTGCTTTATCACCAGCACCGTAGCCGACGCCTGTTTCCAGACAATAATGGACTATGCTCATCCAGGCGTTGCGGAGTGTGAAGTATGGGGACAGGTCATGAATACCGCTTTCAGGTTGGGTGCAGAGCTTGCGGGAGGAATTTTAACAACCGGTGGTCGAACCAATCCGTATTACCGCCTCCCAGCCTCGGATAAGATCATGGCTCCTGGTGACCTGCTGGTATCGGATGTTGTGATTAATGTTATGGGATACTACTCTTGTGAAGTTAGAACTTTTTTGATTGGCGATAAGGCCGCTACCAAGGAACAAAAGGCGGCACATAAGACAGCCTACGACGCATTGTACAGGTCGATAGATGCATGCCAAGCGGGAGTTACTACTGACAAAGTTGCGGCACAGTTTATACAGGAAGGTTTTGAGACCTATAGCCTTCAAATCGGTCATGGTCTCGGTCAATCGGTACAAGAGGCACCTATGATTCATCCTGTATACTCCAAACACCCGCATGTCCTTGAGCCTGGCACGTATATTGCATTGGAAACGTTTGCACCAGTAGCAGATGGTAGCCAGGGTGTCAGACTGGAAGAAGACCTCTTGGTTACTGAAGACGGTCCAATGGTTTTCAGCAGATATCCCTTCGATCCAAAGTTAATGGGATAACCGCTGAGTAGCATAATACGCTATTTTACAGGCGGAAGGACACAGTAAATAACGAAAGAAAAAAGTGAGGAAATAATCTATGTCAAAAGGTTTTAATACTTTTACACAATGGGGAAAAGACTGGGAAGAAGGTATCAACTTTGAGCGTTTGAGAAAGGATAGACTGCAGCGGACAAGGGATGCCATGGCAAAAAACGGTGTTGGAGTAATGATTGCCTCCAGGTTCGAAAACATCAGATATATAACCGGCGTCCGCAGTCAGATGCAGAGGCCGGGGCGATTTAATTATTACACAATCCTGCCCATAGACGGGGAACCCTGGCATTTTGAACTGGGAGGAGATCTGGGACGTGTCAAAGAAAATTGTCCCTGGATGGAAGGCAGACTGGGTTATGCCGCCCCGATCGGTGACGAGGGGCCTGCGGCAGGCGACCAGGCTGCCATAGATAATGTAGACATCTGGTTTGACCAGATATACAAGATACTCAAAGATAACGGGGTCGCAAATGAGAAGATCGGGCTCGACATGTTCACTTTCCAGATGCTTGATAAATTACAGAAATCGGGCTTGAAGTTCACCGATGGTCGAAAGACGATGTTCGATGCCCGGATGGTCAAAACCCGGGATGAGCAGCAGCTATGTTACATATCGAGTACAGTTGCTGACGGTGTCTTCCAGACAATAAAAGATTATGCCCGTCCCGGTGTCAAAGAATGTGAAGTCTGGGGAGAATGTTGCAATTACGCTACCAGAAGGGGTGCTGAACTGGGTCCGGGTGGACTTCTCACTACCGGTGGACGGACTAATCCGTACTACCGCCTCATGGGTTCAGATAAGATTATGGCTCCCGGAGACCTTCTGGTATCGGATATAGTTGTCAATATCATGGGATATTACACCTGCGAAGTCCGAAGCTTTTTGATCGGCGATAAGCCTGCTCCCAGAGAACTGAAGGAAGCCCACAGAAAGGCTTATGAACAACTCTATAAATCTATTCATACATGTAAACCCGGTGTAACTACTCATGAAGTAGCGAAAACATTCATACAGGAAGGTTTTGATACCTATAGCCTTCAAATCGGACATGGCCTAGGACAGTCGGTACAGGAAGCACCGATGGTTCACCCCGTATATTCGGAGGAATATCCTACTGTACTCGAACCAGGAATATACCTGGCTTTTGAGGACTTTGTCCCTACTGCTGACGGCAGCCAGGGTATAAGACTGGAGGAGGACTTCCTGATCACCGAGGATGGTGTTGAGATATTCAGTCGCTACCCGTTTGACGAAAAATTAATGTAATTAAATGTCAAATCCCGGTTTTCCATATTGAAATTGGAATTTTTAAAATATTGAAGCAAAATTTTTATTTCACCATTTCCGTAGATGAATAAACAGACATTATCGACTAAGGCTATATTAAAATAAACAAAGGGAAAAGAGGAGTTTTTTATGGCAAAAGGATTTAACACTTTCACTCAAAATGGGAAGGACTGGGAAGAAGGCGTCAACTATGAAAGATTACGACGAGAGCGGCTTCAGCGAACCAGAGACGCTATGAAAAAAAATGGCTTTGACGCCATTATTGCGCACAGAGCGGAAAACATTCGCTACATAACCGGCGTCCGCAGCCAGATGCAGAGACCGGGACGTGAAAATTATTACACAGTAGTACCAATAGAAGGAGATCCCTGGCACTTCGAACTGGGTGGCGATCTGGGTCGTGTCAAAGAAAATGCACCATGGATGGGGGAGAGGCTTGGACCGGCTTGCCCGCTCGGTGATGAAGGGCCCGCGGCAGGTGAACTGGCAGCAAGAAAAAACGTTGATGTTTACTTTGACCAGATATCCGAAACGCTCAAGAAAATGGGAGTAGAAAAGGGAAGAATCGGCATCGATACCATTACTCTTCAGATGTATGAGAAATTTAAAAAGGAAGGCCTGAACGTAGCAGATGGCAGAAAGACTATGTTCGATGCCAGAATGGTAAAAACACAGGATGAACAGCAGCTCTGCTTTATCACCAGCACCGTAGCCGACGCCTGTTTCCAGACAATAATGGACTATGCTCATCCAGGCGTTGCGGAGTGTGAAGTATGGGGACAGGTCATGAATACCGCTTTCAGGTTGGGTGCAGAGCTTGCGGGAGGAATTTTAACAACCGGTGGTCGAACCAATCCGTATTACCGCCTCCCAGCCTCGGATAAGATCATGGCTCCTGGTGACCTGCTGGTATCGGATGTTGTGATTAATGTTATGGGATACTACTCTTGTGAAGTTAGAACTTTTTTGATTGGCGATAAGGCCGCTACCAAGGAACAAAAGGCGGCACATAAGACAGCCTACGACGCATTGTACAGGTCGATAGATGCATGCCAAGCGGGAGTTACTACTGACAAAGTTGCGGCACAGTTTATACAGGAAGGTTTTGAGACCTATAGCCTTCAAATCGGTCATGGTCTCGGTCAATCGGTACAAGAGGCACCTATGATTCATCCTGTATACTCCAAACACCCGCATGTCCTTGAGCCTGGCACGTATATTGCATTGGAAACGTTTGCACCAGTAGCAGATGGTAGCCAGGGTGTCAGACTGGAAGAAGACCTCTTGGTTACTGAAGACGGTCCAATGGTTTTCAGCAGATATCCCTTCGATCCAAAGTTAATGGGATAACCGCTGAGTAGCATAATACGCTATTTTACAGGCGGAAGGACACAGTAAATAACGAAAGAAAAAAGTGAGGAAATAATCTATGTCAAAAGGTTTTAATACTTTTACACAATGGGGAAAAGACTGGGAAGAAGGTATCAACTTTGAGCGTTTGAGAAAGGATAGACTGCAGCGGACAAGGGATGCCATGGCAAAAAACGGTGTTGGAGTAATGATTGCCTCCAGGTTCGAAAACATCAGATATATAACCGGCGTCCGCAGTCAGATGCAGAGGCCGGGGCGATTTAATTATTACACAATCCTGCCCATAGACGGGGAACCCTGGCATTTTGAACTGGGAGGAGATCTGGGACGTGTCAAAGAAAATTGTCCCTGGATGGAAGGCAGACTGGGTTATGCCGCCCCGATCGGTGACGAGGGGCCTGCGGCAGGCGACCAGGCTGCCATAGATAATGTAGACATCTGGTTTGACCAGATATACAAGATACTCAAAGATAACGGGGTCGCAAATGAGAAGATCGGGCTCGACATGTTCACTTTCCAGATGCTTGATAAATTACAGAAATCGGGCTTGAAGTTCACCGATGGTCGAAAGACGATGTTCGATGCCCGGATGGTCAAAACCCGGGATGAGCAGCAGCTATGTTACATATCGAGTACAGTTGCTGACGGTGTCTTCCAGACAATAAAAGATTATGCCCGTCCCGGTGTCAAAGAATGTGAAGTCTGGGGAGAATGTTGCAATTACGCTACCAGAAGGGGTGCTGAACTGGGTCCGGGTGGACTTCTCACTACCGGTGGACGGACTAATCCGTACTACCGCCTCATGGGTTCAGATAAGATTATGGCTCCCGGAGACCTTCTGGTATCGGATATAGTTGTCAATATCATGGGATATTACACCTGCGAAGTCCGAAGCTTTTTGATCGGCGATAAGCCTGCTCCCAGAGAACTGAAGGAAGCCCACAGAAAGGCTTATGAACAACTCTATAAATCTATTCATACATGTAAACCCGGTGTAACTACTCATGAAGTAGCGAAAACATTCATACAGGAAGGTTTTGATACCTATAGCCTTCAAATCGGACATGGCCTAGGACAGTCGGTACAGGAAGCACCGATGGTTCACCCCGTATATTCGGAGGAATATCCTACTGTACTCGAACCAGGAATATACCTGGCTTTTGAGGACTTTGTCCCTACTGCTGACGGCAGCCAGGGTATAAGACTGGAGGAGGACTTCCTGATCACCGAGGATGGTGTTGAGATATTCAGTCGCTACCCGTTTGACGAAAAATTAATGTAATCAAATGTCAAATCCCGGTTTCCCATATTGAAATTGGAATCTGGTAATACGCGGTTTCCACCTATGTTGTTATACACTGGAAACCGCGTATGTTTTAATTTTTATATTGCCGATGTACAATAGCTCCGGCAATAGTGCAATTATTGTGAATGACCGGAAAGGACGATGGTAATGGACTATTATATTCACGGCGGAACGATCTGGAGCGCAATTCCGGGACAGCGGCCTGGTAAAATAGATATCCTGATCGAACAGGGAAAAATAAAGGCGCTCTATCAATCCGGCGAATCCGGCGATATTCCTTCGGATGTAGAAAAAATAGATGCATCGGGCAAGTTCCTGATGCCCGGGATCATTAATGCTCACACTCATATAACGTTCGATGCTCACACTCCCGATCCCATAGCAACCATGCTTAAAGACGGCCCGTTTATTACCCTTATAAAGGCAATTAATTCTGCCGGTGAATATATCAGGTCGGGAATTACAACGATACGCGATTTGGGAGCCATGGATGGGATAGATTTCGCTCTAAAAAAAGCGATTGCCAACGGTTTAATTGAGGGACCGAGAATGCTGGTCAGCGGAAAGTGCCTGTGCATCACCGGCGGACAGGGGCATCAGTTCGGGACCGAGGTAGACAGCCCCGACGAGGCAAGACACGGCGCCAGATTGCATATAAAGAGAGGAGCGGATGTGGTGAAAGTCATGGCAACGGGCGGAGTGAATACCCCAGGAGTCGAGCCCGGTGCGTCACAGCTAACAGTCGAGGAAATGCAGGTTGTAGTTGAAGAAGCACACAAAGCCGGAAGGCGCGTTGCCGCTCACGCTCACGGCAATCAAGGCATCAAAAATGCTATCCGGGCAGGGGTGGATACTATCGAGCATGGCGTCTTCCTGGACGAAGAGTCAATACAGTCGATGCTGGAAAAAGGAATCTATCTGATACCAACATTATCTGCAAGTTACTTTGCACTGAAAAATGGCATCGAAGCCGGAATTCCGGAATCTGCCATGAGAAAAAACCGGCAGGTAATTGAAATTCGTTTTAAGAATTTCAGAAAAGCATATGAAGCCGGTGTCAAGATAGCTTTAGGTACCGATCAGGGAACACCTCTCAATCTGCACGGTAATGTAATCCAAGAAATTCGTCTGATGATAGAAAATGGCTGCACTATTGAAGACGCTTTATATAACGCGACCAGGATCGCAGCAGATGCACTGGGCATCGGAGATAATGTCGGTACTCTTGAAGCAGGTAAATATGCCGATATTTTAGCGCTTAATAACGACCCCCTTAAAAGCGTCGATTCGCTGGAAAACATTAGCTGGGTTATGAAAGAGGGAAAGTTAATATCCGGCATAAATTCATAGCGGGTAACCACTGCCGGGCAAACCAAGCCTATATTCCGGCGTTATCAATATTGGTTTCCACACGATTCTTGAAAATAAAGGAACGTCATTCTCTTACCGGCCCTGCTATATCAGACGAGCAGTACGAAATCCATCCCAGACAGCGTTTATCAGTCTGCCCGGTTCAACACAATCGCCGACAGCGTAAACCTCAGGGACATCATCTCCAATTGTTTCCAGGAGTTCCCGATTGGATTTCAATCCGGTCGCTATTACAACGGATCCAGCTTCTAACCGGACTATCTCGCCATCCTTTTTGACCAGGCATATACCATCGTCTGTTATCTCTGAAACACTGGTATTTGTTAGAATATCAATCTCGGCCATATCCATCATCTTGAGCAAATACATTCGATTCAAGCTAAATTCATCGAGAGCGATATCATTTAAAACCTCCACGATAACCGGTTTAATACCCATCTCAGATAAATGAAGCGCCACCTCACAGCCAACAATACCTCCACCGATTATAACTACCGGCACTATTATTTTTTTTCCGGTCATCAGCAGGTCAATCGCTGTAATAACTTTCTCATTGTCTATACCCGGAATTCCTGGAATATCCGGCCTGGCACCGGTAGCAATGATTACTGCGTCAGGCTTTGCTTTGCGAACCATCTCCGGTGTAACTTCCCTGTTTAGCTCGAGCTTTATATTATGCTTATTGACCTGCCGTACCATATAGGTTATGAGCTTTCTATAATCTTTTTTAATTTCCGGAATCGAAGCCGGTATAAGGTTCCCCCCGAGATTGTTGCTCTTTTCCCATAAACTGACCTTATGTCCGCGAGATGCCGCCACGCATGCCGCCTCCATACCACCCGGTCCACCACCTATGACAAGCACCTCTTTTGGCCTTTCCGCCGGATAAATGGCCAGTTCCTTTTCCATGCCCGTCTGTGGATTTACAGTACAACTGATATATTTGTGCATCCTGATCCGGCCATGGCAACCTTCACTGTCCGCTATGCAGGGGCGTATATCTTCCCAGTCATTATTCTTTACTTTATTCGGCCATTCCGGGTCAGCCAGTAAAGGTCTGCCTATGGCTATAAAATCGGCTTTCCCATCATTCAGTACCTGCTCTGCCAACGCCGGATCCCCGAGCTTACCCACGGTCACAACCGGTATATTGACAACGCTTTTAGCCAGCGCTGCCAGGTCAACCATACAACCTTCCGGCTGGTAAGCTGTGGGGTGAGCCCAATACCATGTTTCATAACAGCCGGCATCGATATGCAGACAATCTACTCCGGCTGCCTCGATTTCACGGGCTATCTCCAGGCTCTCATCGATCTCCCTGGCCCCTTCCAGATAATGGGTTAGTCCGAACCTGTAAATTATGGGGAAATCAGGCCCAGCTCCTCTCCTGATAGCTTCAATGACTTCGAATGCAAACCTGATCCTTTTTTTCAAATTTCCACCATATTTGTCCGTACGTTTATTCCAAAGTTCCGTTTGGAACTGGTCCAGTAGATAGCCTTCATGAGCATGTAATTCTATGGCATCTATTCCGGCCCGTTTAACAATACCGGCACCGAATTCGAAAGCCTTTACCAGGTTTTCAATTTGTTTTATAGTTAATTCGCTTGTCATGATACTGGAATCCCAAAAGCAGGACGATACCGAAGGCGACGTAGCTCCTCTTGCTCCCATAAGAGCAGGTGGTAAGACCCGTCCATGTCCGGCCGTCAACTGGACAGCTACTTTTGCGCCATAATCATGCACGGAATCCGCCAGCTCACTTAATCTAGTTACATGCATCATCTCGGTAACCAGAATTGACGGTAAAGTTTCCAATTCACGGCTTACGGCCGTAATACCTGTGGTTATCATTCCCGCACCACCTCTGGCACGGGCAGTATAGTATTCTATTCCTCGTTGTGATAGTCTCCCATCAGGCTCTACGAGTCCTATCGGATTCATCGCCGCCATAATGACGCGGTTCTTTATAGTTAGTTCTCCTATTTGCCCCGGTTCAAATAACTTCATTTGCTCTTTTTCCTTGTATATTCATTCGTTTAGTACCTTTAATTACTGTCTGCTCCCATTATATTACCAAAGGATATATCGGTTTACCATTTGACCATTTGGAGTATGATGAGTCAACAGCCTTAATCCGGAATAGCCTGAAAAGTAATACCTCTTCGTGAATATTGCAATGATCTACTACTTAACGGACTGGCTTTTGGTGAGGATTTTTCCCTTCAAACTGGATAGATATGCAGCGATGTCTTCAATCTGTTCTTGAGTGAGGGTATCATGGAAGGCCGGCATACTGGCTA
>CAZEAR010000010.1:13777-21318 GCA_964510365.1 uncultured Dehalococcoidales bacterium
CGTTTGTAAACGATGTAATGAAATTTACAGAGCGCCTGTCACCAACTGTAGATAAATCAGGCCCCAATGTACCACCTTGACCATTGATCATATGGCAGCTACCACAGTGTTCCTCGAAGAGTTTCGGAGCTTCAGCCGAATAGCTTACGGATGCGCCCAAAGTCAGGAGATAAGTAGTCAACGAATTCAATTCTTCTTGAGTGAATTGTAGTTTTGGATGCAATGTGTTCGGTATCATAGAATCCGGATTGCGAAGGTAGTTCAAAATTTGCTCCCTGTTCAATTGGCTGGCGATATTAGACAGGTCAGGGCCAATGGCGCCTCCAACTCCATTTATGCTATGACAGTAAGAGCAGTTTACATCCCGATATATTCTTTGTCCTTCCAGGGCTATGGGATCAAGCTCGGCAGGAGTTCGTGGAGGTGCCGAAAGAGCACCGTTTACCTCCAGAACTGCTAAAATTAGTACAGCTATTCCTCCGATGCTAAGTGCCAACTTCCTTCGTGACCACTCGCGATTCAGACCCCGGCTTAAAAACGGCACTGCTAGCAATAACAAAATTACCGCTACAGGAACTATTACGGCAGCTACCGGTTCCAGCCAGCCGGGAAAGAGTTTGAGAAATTCGAAAAAGAAAAGAAAGTACCACTCGGGTTTAGGATTATAGGTAGTACTGGTTGGATTAGCTGGCGCCTCACTCGCGTGCGGGAAAACGATTGCCAATGTCATTATCACAATTACCACTATCAAAGCTATGATAGCGTCTCTTATCAATGTGTCGGGGAAAAACGATTCTCCTCCCTGCTTGGTAGCTTCGTACTCTTCTTCATAAACTTCCTTTTTATTTTTACCTGGCAGAAACGTGGCTTTAATAAGTCCGGGCGGGGCCGAGATGCCTTGTCTTAATACCATAAACATATGGAATCCGATGAGCAGACAAATGAACATCGGCAGAGCACCGACATGGAAAGTAAAGAAGCGGGTGAGCGTCACTGTTCCAATTTGAGTTCCCCCAATGAGAATTTTCTGTATCCAGATGCCGATCAATGGTACTTGACCGGCAATACCTGCAGCTACGTTTGTAGCCCAATATGCCCTTTGGTCCCAAGGAAGAAGATAGCCGGTAAAAGAAGATCCAAGCACCAGCAGCAATAAGAAAACCCCGATTACCCACGTAAGTTCCCGCGGGTATTTATAGGCAGCCATAAAATAGACCCTCAATAAATGCAAAACAATAAGAATTATCATAGCGCTGGCTGCATAGAAATGGATACTCCTGATAAGAGCTCCAAAAGTAATGTCATTCATGATATATCGTACGCTATCATAAGCGTGATCAGGTGAAGGTGAATAGTTCAGCATTAAGAAAAGGCCGGTAAATAACTGTATAATGAATACTATTAGAGTAGCGCTACCTAGGGTATACCACCAGCCAATGCCACGAGGTACTTTGCGGTAAAGAAGCCATTCAATTCGCTTCTTTAGCTCAAATCTATCTTCGAACCAGCCTCTTTTTTCTTCAGTCATCTAGCCCTTCTTTATTTGTCCGTTTGTTTCAATTTCGCCATTCCGAATGGTAAACTCCCATCTATCCAGGGGACGGGGTGGGGGACCTGCAATCACATTGCCATCAATATCGAACTTACCATTATGGCATGGACAAACAAATATTCCACTTTGTTCATCCCAGTAATATGGACAACGAAGATGAGTGCAATGAGGATCAAAAAGAGTAAAGTTCTTGCCGTCTTTAGTGACCACCCAGATACCTTTGCTCTCCGTGGTAATTAGCCATGCATCCGGTACGCGTTCTTCAAACCGTATAAAAGTGGGCACGCCGATGGGTATTCGATCAGTGCTGGTGATTGGTATAACAGGATTCTGATTCTTTTTCCAGGCAGGAGAAAGGAAATAACCGATTAGGGGAACAGCTATAGCAGCAGCTACTAAGCCTCCAATGCCGTTAACCACATATGTAAGGAATTTACGCCTCGTAATCTCAGCATTATTATCGGGCATTTATAACCTAATCCTCACATCCTGCAAGGCACAGATACTTCTTTTAACAAGAATAACATAATATGTTTAGTTTCTGGATTCTCGACCAATAACTATCACCTTAGATTTTTTATCGAAACAGAGGTGTCGATATAGAGGAGTAGTATGGCCCTTTCCCGCCCGACACTCTCCTTATTAAAATAAACATCCATAATCACATCCCCAAACTATCCCTGCTAATACTGTAATAAAACAGGGTGCATTTGTCAAAAAACCAGGTCATTTTCACAACAAAATGTTAAAAATTATTTAGTATTAGATACTCTAAAAAGTGTAGAATGTTATTGACTTCATCAAGGGAAATTCACCTATAGCTCAGACAATTGTTTATTGCCTAAGGCAGATTAGGGAGTTATCGAGTAAACGAAGAGGATATAACGATTTTTATGATAATAAAAAACATAGCGATTAAATTACTCGTTTTTTTATCCATGGTATCCATATTGGTTGTTACTATGGGATTATTGACTGAAAAGGCTTTAGCACTTGATGAATATGAGTGTCTATCATGCCATAGCGATCCGGACTTGACTAAAGAAACAGCTGACGGCAAAAAGGTTTCTCTATTTGTTGATAAAGATAATATAAATATTTCAGCACATCGATTTATTGACTGCACCACTTGTCATACTACTAAACCGCATGCAGTTGAAACATCGCTTAACAAGTTGTCTTTAGCGGAAAAATGTGGCAGTTGTCACAAATATGAATACGAAGTCCATCTGAAGAGCGTCCATGGACAGCAATTGCTTAAGGGTAATCCCGATGTCGCTACTTGTGTTGACTGTCATAGTCCGACAAACAATCCACACAGCGTTATCCGGGTGCTGGAATATAGCGCCCCCAGCTATAAGAAGAATATCTCTCAGACCTGCGCCAAGTGCCACGGAAATGAAGAACTAATGAAAAATTACGGGATTGTCGAGAAAGTTTATGAATCATATATGCGCAGCTTTCATGGCAAAGCAATGCAACTGGGCACCTATGAAATAACTCAATTAGATAAAGCGACCTGTACAAATTGTCACGGTGTGCATGATATAAAGAGTACAGATAATCCCGATTCTCCGGTAGCTGGTTTGGATAATCTGGCCAAGACTTGCGAACAATGTCATATAGGAGCTGGTCAGGAATTTGCCAGTGGTTTCTTAGGTCACAAAGAAGCATCACCACAAAACGTCCCAGTAGCATACTTTACAGAAAGGTTTTTCACTATTTTTCTCACAATTGTAATCACTTTTGGAATATTATTGGTGATTGCAGCAATAATACGTTTCTCAATTAATAAATGGAAGGAATAGTCATGGTAACAGGTACACAGATTATTGCATCGAGGAAAGCTGTAAATGAAACGATAAGACGCTTTGACGTTCACCAAATTATCCAGCATATCATTCTAATGGTAAGCTTTATCCTGCTGGTCATCACCGGATTACCGTTGAAATTCCACAATCTGGAAATAAGTCAGTGGTGGGCTGGAGTATGGGGAGGTACTGAGGTAATCAGATCTGTACACCATTTCGCTGCATGGGCTATGGTTTTTGTTTGTTTTTATCACGTAATTTATCTCATTTATACTATCCTGATACTTAAAAGACCTTTTCCTGTTAAAATAATCCCCACCATGCAGGATTTCATCAATCTTTATCAGGAAATGGGTTATTATCTTGGATTTAGAAAGATCAGACCGGAGTTTGATCGTTTTAATTGGAAAGAGAAATTCGATTACTGGGCTATTTTCTGGGGAATTCCGGTAATGGCCGGCTCCGGATTTGTCCTGATGTTCCCGGTTCTGGTAACTAAATATCTTCCCGGTTGGATTGTGCCCGCAGCTCTGTTTGCACACAGCGATGAAGCCATGCTGGCACTGATCTGGATTTTCATGGTTCACATATTTTTTAACCATTTTGCCCCTGGAGTTTTTCCTATTAACACATCGATTTTTACCGGCAAAGTGCCCAAGGAAAGATATCAAAAAGATCATAAAATAGAATACGAAAGACTAACCGGTACTGAGCCGAAAAAGGAGGAAATAAATATTGTTTCGTGAGATATTCGATAGCTGGCTGATGAGAGCTGCGGGTATTATTTTTGTGCTCATTGTGGCTCTGGTTGTATTCAACCTGTACTCGGACTTGCCTGAACAATATCCGCTCTTTGGAGTCTTCAACTTCTCCATGGTACCAGTTCTGTTTATTGCCGGAGGAATCGTTTTTCTTCTTGCTATCCTGAGAGAACTGGGGGAATGAGATATTAATGCAAAATTTTAAGCGACATCGTGAAAAATTACTATTTCTTTTGTTTGCTGGTGCTATAGGAATAGTATTACTGGTAATAGGCGCATATCAACTCGTAGAATTTATGGATTCGGACGCATTCTGCGGCCAGCTATGCCATAAAGTAATGTACCCTGAATATACTGCTTATAAGGCTTCTCCACATTCCCGGGTGGAATGCTCCGATTGTCACGTTGGCTCCGGTGCCGATTATTTGGTAAAGTCGAAGCTCAGCGGTGTGCCGCTCATTTTCTCTACCGTCTTTAAGACATATAGCCGTCCAATTCCAACTCCTGTAGAAAATCTGCGTCCTGCACGTGAGACCTGCGAACAGTGCCACCGACCGGAAAGATTTGCCGGTGACCTGGTACGTACTCATACCAGTTATGAAACAGATGAAAACAATACCAAAACTGTTGATACCAGAGTATTCAAAGTAGGAGGAGGTGAGGCTGAAGTAGCTCGTGATATTCACTGGCATATTGCTGCAAATGTTTGGTATCTGGCCACTGACCAAAAGCGACAGAATATAGTTTGGGTCGGCGTCGAAGAAAATAATGGCCAAATGACAGAATATATCGATCCCAGTCAATCAGAAGAAGTCAGTGCGGAGCGAGTTGAGAAAGAGAAACGTCTCATGGATTGTATGGATTGCCATAATCGAGCAACTCATATCTTCCAATCACCGGAACAACTTATTTCTACAGCACTTACCCAGGGCAAAATAGATAGTAGCCTTCCTTTTATTAATAGAGAGGGTCTTAATGCTGTCAATCCACCAAATCCGAGCCTGGAAGAAGCTTATACTAAGGTAGAGGCAATTAAGGGATTTTACCGCAATTCCTATCCTGAAATTTATAAAGAAAAAAGCAAGGAGATCGAAAACGCAGTAAAAGTATTGAAGGAGATTGCCGAGCTTACTACATTCCCGTACATGAAGGTAAGCTGGAAAACATACATTGATAATATAGGTCATCAGGAAACACCTGGATGCTTCAGGTGTCACGGTGAATTGCAAGTAGCTAGTGGCGATCGGAAGGGAGAAGGTATTAATGCAGGCTGCAATTCATGTCACTACTTTGAAATAAAATAATTATTAATATAGAATAATTAGGGTATTTATCTGGAAAAACCAGGTAATTATATCCCTTTTATTATCCAGGAATAGAGTTTAATATTTAGGCGGGAAATTACAAGTATAGTAATTATAATAAATTAACACTCAATAAATACAAGGAGGTATATGTGAAGAAAAAACTATTTAGCGTCTTGGGAATAGTCGTATTCTTGGCATTGCTATTTGCCGGATGCGCAGGACCAGCAGGACCAGCAGGACCAGCAGGACCACCAGGAGAAGCCACAAAGTGTTCGGCATGCCATAATAATACAACGAAAGTTTTATCGCGGGAATTACAGGCAGCGAACTCCGTTCACATGACGGGCGGCGCTTTTGAGCGCAATGCACCTGATTGTGCCATTTGCCATACAAATGAAGGTTTTAACGAGCGTATTGCAGCAGGCGCAGTAGAAATTAAAGATACCGTTCATAATCCCACACCACCTAATTGTCGCACCTGTCACAATGTTCACAGCACCTATACTGAAAAAGACTTTGCTTTAAAAACTACAAGTCCTGTAAAAATACAACTCACCGGAGATACTATCGATATAGGAAAAGGCAACCTTTGTGCAAATTGTCATCAACCTAGATGGGCTTATCCAGTACCAGAAGGTAACGCCGAGGTCGATATCAAATCTAACCGCTGGGGTCCTCATCACGGTGTTCAATCCACGGTACTTACCGGTATCGGCGGGTACGGAAGTAAATTTACCGGCTCCAGTTTCCACAAGTCAGTTAAAGACGGCTGTATAACATGTCATATGGCTGATGCTTACGGCACCCAGGCAGGCGGACATACTTTGAAAATGTCATACGACTATCATGGTCACGTAGTTGACAATGTAGCCGGATGCAAGACATGCCACCAGGATATCGAAGATTTCAACCGGGATAATGTTATGACCAACTTCGATGCTAAGATGGAAGAGCTAAAAGGACTTTTAATTGCCAAAGGCATATTGAATCCGAAGGACGACCTATGCGTACCGGGTAAATACCCGGGAGCTATTGCCGGAGCTTTCTGGAATTACAAATTGCTTGAAGAAGATAGAAGTCACGGAGTTCACAATCCCAAATATGCAGAAGCGCTCCTCGATAGTAGTATCGGTTCACTGAAATAACGTAACAAGTAAGTTTAAATTGCCTACATAACTAACTGCTACGATCGAAGAAGATAAGAAGAGGAGGCTAAGAGTACTCTTAGCCTCCTCTTCCCATGAATGATTGTTTGATCCCCGATTCGATATATAGAGATATAGTATGCTATGATGAATCGGTTTAGTCGTCTTTTATATTATTTGCTAAAATAAAAAACTGTACATATATTACGGAGAAGACCATTAAAAGTAAAAAAATTTTAATTGCAGGACTGGTTATACTCATTGCAATTGGATACTTAATATACACAGGTTTCCAAGGTTCGACCACGTATTACTATACAGTCAGCGAAATACTGGCTCAGGAAAACACCCTTTATGGTGAAAATGTAAGAGTAAACGGAATCGTTGCCGATAACTCTATAAAAAAGGAGACAGGAGCCTTTAATAAAATAAGTTTCACTATTACTGAAGGTGGTAAAAATCTGGGAGTAATATATGACGGAGTTGTTCCCGATGCTTTCAAGGAAGGTAATGAGGTTGTCCTTGAAGGAAAACTTGGTGAGGATAACATCTTTAAAGCGGACGACATTTTAACAAAATGCCCTTCCAAATATCAGCCCCAGGGGGAATGAAATCCTATCAGGAAAATAATTAATGGCAGATATTGGCTACATTTCATTATTATTAGCGCTGTTTGCAGCTATATATTCGGCCATCGCTCTAATAATCGGGGCTAAAAAGAAATACACACCTCTAATTGAAAGCGCCAGGAACGGTATAATAGCTGTCTGCGGGCTGATCTCCATATCTGTATTCATTCTCGTCTATGCTCTGATTACGCATAATTTCCAGATGGAATACGTTGCCTCATATTCCAGTAGTGACACTCCTCTTCAATATCTCATAAGTGCTTTATGGGCAGGCAATAACGGCTCTTTACTCTTCTGGGGATGGTTACTATCAATTTTTGCCATAGTGGTAATACT
>CAZEAR010000011.1:0-6821 GCA_964510365.1 uncultured Dehalococcoidales bacterium
ATGCTGGGAGAAGAAGACCCGACCTTCCCCGGCAGTTTGGCCAGTAAAAGCCATGCTACCCGATTCATGATCCTAAGCGCCGGTTCATTAATGAATGTCCTGTTACCGATAGTACTTTTTTCTATAAGCTATATGATCCCGCACAGCATTCTAATAGAAAAAGTTACAGTAGTCGAAGTAAATCCGGGTTCTCCGGCTCAAATGGCGGGATTGGAACCGGACGATATTATCCTGAAGATTAACGGGCGCGAAGTCAACAACGGCAGCAATGTCAGCTTTTTTGTCAAGCGGAATCTCGGTAAAGAAATCTCTATCCTGGTTCAAAAACCTGATCAAAGTCAACAAGAAGTCACACTTACTCCACGCTGGAAACCTCCGGAAGGTCAAGGAGCAATCGGGATAAAATACAAAGGAAGTGACATCACGGTAGAACAAGCCTCTCTCCCCGTCTGGGAAGCCGTCCCAATAAGCATACGTCATTGCTGGGAGATATTAATCTTGCTCAGGAATGAGGTAACCGGATGGTTCCTTAATACTTCCCCGCCACAGATTACAGGACCGGTAGGTATCGCACAAATGACAGGGGAATTTGTTAAAGCCGGAATAAGTCCTTTACTGGAATTCGCTGCCCTTATCAGTATAAGCGTAGGTATTTTTAATCTGTTCCCTTTCCCTGGTCTGGATGGAGGGAGAATCGTCTTCGTCGGCCTGGAGTGGGTAAGACGCGGTAAAAGGATATCGCCCAAAAAGGAAGGCTATGTTCACCTTATAGGATTTATATTTTTGATTACCCTTATACTTGTAGTCACTTACTTCGACATCATAAGAATTATTCATGGTGAAAGTATATTGCAGTGATAACTCGTAGATTGTCCAAAGCTATAAATGTGGGGAACGTGACCATAGGGGGTGGAGCTCCTGTTATTGTTCAATCTATGACCAAAACGGATACCAGAAATATTCATGCAACCACAGAACAGATAGGCAAACTGGCTGATTGTGGTTGCGAAATAGTGAGAGTAGCCGTACCTGACAGTGAAGCTGCCGATGCATTAAAAACCATTAAAAAGAGGAGCAGTATTCCCGTTATCGCCGATATTCATTTCGATTACCGCCTGGCCCTGTCCGCCCTTGAAGCTGAAGTAGACGGGCTGCGCCTCAATCCCGGTAATATTAGAGACAAAGGCAAGATTGAGAAAGTAGTTCGTGCCGCCAAACAAAGAGAAGTCCCCATAAGAATCGGCGTCAACGCCGGCAGCCTTCCTCCACCCAGGAAACAATACAATTCTACCGAAGAACATATGGTATCCGTCGCGCAGGAACAAATCGACTTACTGGAAAGCATGAATTTTAATCTAATCAAAGTTTCCATGAAGGCTTTCAGCGTTCCGACTACTATTCAAGCATATAGAATACTGGCGTCCAGAACATCGTATCCGTTGCACCTGGGTATTACCGAAGCCGGACTTCCCAAAGCCGGATCTATCAGGAGTGCCGTAGGAATCGGTATTCTACTCTATGAAGGCATCGGCGATACGGTGCGGGTTTCACTCAGCTCCGATCCCTGTGAAGAAGTCTATACTGCCTTCGAAATATTAAAGAGTCTGGAACTCCGCCAATACGGCCCCATACTTATAAGCTGTCCATCATGCGGCCGGACCGAAGTCGATATTCTCAGCCTGGCCGAATCTGTCGAGAAAAATATCAGACATATAACAAAACCTATTAAAATAGCCGTAATGGGCTGTGTAGTTAATGGACCCGGCGAAGCAAAAGACGCCGATGTAGGCATTGCCTGCGGCCAAGGAAAAGGTGTCATCTTCAGAAATGGCGAGATAATAAGCACCGTAGACGAAAATGATTTCCTCACGTCACTTATGTCCGAAGTTAACAAGCTTTTGTCACTAGACTAGTTCCCTTCTATATGCTTTAATATTGCACATGTTTTTATCAAAGGTTACAATTAACAGTCCAACAAATACTGTTATATATATAATAATTTCCGGCCTTGAACTTAGATAATTATGCGGCCAGTTATAAAAAAATAATGTGGAGAGGGTAAAAAAATGAATTGTGCGTATCATTCAGACCGTGAACCGGTAGGTGCCTGCGTATCCTGCGGCAAACTGATCTGTGCCGAATGCAAGACTGTGATGAGAGATAAAATTTATTGTAATCCTTGTGCAGAGAAAATATTTGTCATGCATACCACTGATGAAGTGCCTGAAGAACCAAAGACCACAGCCAGAAGAGACCAATACATTGAGAGAGATGACATAGTCGCTGCATCGGATAGGGCCGAGAGGAAACCCGGGACTAGAAAAGCCGCTAAACAGCCGCTTACGGAACGACCTTTAGAGCTGTCAACTGAAATTCCGGAAGAAATTCGGGGGTGGAACTGGGGTGCATTTCTTCTGACCTGGATCTGGGGCATCGGAAATCAAGTCTGGATATCGTTCCTTATGTTCGTGCCTTTTGTTAATTTTGTGATGTGGTTCATTCTAGGCGCTAAAGGTAATGAATGGGCCTGGAAAAACAAGAACTGGGACAGCATCGAGCATTTCAAAAGAACTCAGCGTACCTGGGCAAAATGGGGCATTATTATAGCCGCTATTTACGTGGTCTTTTTAATCGTTGTAATTATAATATCTGTTATCACTCCTTTTGTCATCAACATTAGATAAGTTACATATCTGCTGTAAACCGCGGATTTACGATACAAGTTGATAAAACACGGAGATATAAAGGCATGCATTTTTCGAAACTGTTTGGCAAGACCTTGAAAGAGGTCCCTGCGGAAGCCGATAGTCTGAGCCACCAGTTACTGGTCAGAGCGGGAATGATTCAACAGATCGCCGCCGGTATTTACGCCTACTTGCCTTTGGGTTGGAGAGTGCTACGCAAGATCGAGCATATAATACGCGAAGAAATGGACAATGCCGGCGGGCAAGAGTTAATGATGCCGTCGCTTCAGCCGCTCGACCTCTGGGAGAAATCAGGGAGGCTTCCATCCTTCGGTAAAACCATGTTTACCGTTACCGACCGCAAAGAACATAAACTGGCTCTGGGACCCACGCATGAAGAGATCATAACAGATCTGGCTCATCGTTATGTTCAGAGCTATCGTGACCTGCCGCTGCTGCCTTATCAGATACAAAATAAGTTCCGAGACGAGCCCAGGCCCAGAGGTGGTTTGCTCCGTGTACGGGAATTCATTATGAAGGACCTCTACAGTTTCGACGCCAGTGAAGAAGACCTGGAAAAAAGCTATCAGACGATGATACAGGCCTATAAAAATATTTATAATCGCTGTGGTTTGCCGGCAACAATAGTAGAAGCTGATAGCGGAGCTATCGGAGGCAAGGCTTCGCATGAGTTTATGCTTATTGCAGAAAACGGCGAAGATGAAATCATATACTGTTCCGGTTGCGATTACGCCGCCAATACTGAAAAAGCCCAGAGCAAGAAGATTACCTTCGACACTCAACATTCTCAACCCTTAGAAGAGATATCGACTCCGAACATTAAAACGATCGAGGAGGTAGCGGATTTCGTAGGCATCTCTAAAAACCAGACTTTAAAAGCTGTCTTTTATGCCGCCGACGATGAGGTGACTTTCGTAATTATCAGGGGAGATTACGAAGTCAATGAGACAAAGCTTAAAAACCTGCTAAAATGCACCGAACTGAGAATGGCAACCGAACCTGAAGTCCATTCAGCAGGTCTAATAGCAGGATCGGCATCTCCGATAGGCCTGAAAAATATTAAAATTATTGCCGACGACTCTATCACCCTCGGCTCGAATTTTGTTGCCGGCGGTAATAAGCCCGATACGCATGTTAAAAATGTGAATTATCCGCGCGATTTCAAAGCTGATATAGTTGCCGATATTGCATCAGCCCGTGCCGGCGATACTTGCCCCAGATGCGATTGCAAATTACTATCGCAAAACGGCATCGAAGTAGGTCATGTATTCAAACTGGGCACATTTCTGAGCGAACAACTGGGCGCCTATTTCCTGGATAAAAACGGCGTATCTCAGCCTATCGTTATGGGATGTTACGGAATAGGATTGGGCAGACTGCTGGCAGCCGCAGTTGAACAAAATCATGATGACAAAGGAATAATATGGCCGCTTCCCATAGCTCCGTACCATATACATCTATGCAGCCTGCGCTCAGAAAACCCCCAGGTCAGCGAAACATCAGCGAACTTATATTCGGATCTGACCGGAAACGGTTGTGAAGTGCTTTTCGACGATAGAATAGAATCTCCAGGAGTAAAATTTAACGATGCCGATCTTATAGGCATACCTCTCCGTTTGACTGTAAGTCCTCGCACTTTAAAAGACAATAGTATCGAAATGAAGTGGCGCAAAGAGAAAGAATCACAACTAATACCGCTGGATAACGCAATCAAAATAATAAAAGAAGCACTGGAAAAAGCTACTGGTAGCGTAGCGTAACACCGAGGGTATTAGCCAGCTTATCCAGTATATCTTTCTGAACCTTATCTATCTGTTCATCCGATAATGTCTGGGTACTCGACTGATAAATAATTCTGAAAGCAAGTGATTTTTTACCAGCTTCTATTTGTTTCCCCTGATACAGGTCAAACAGGTTGACATGCTTTACCAGAGGATAACGGGCAATTATATCGATAATTTGCTTATATGCTACGTTATCATCGACCAGTAACGCAATGTCTCTGATTACTCCCGGATATTTGGCAATCGGCTCGTAACTATGAGAACCGCTTGTTATCGATAATAACTTCTCCATATCAAATTCTACTAAAAATATATCCCCGGTGATATCAAACGCATTTATCACCTTCGAATGCAGCTGACCGATAACTCCAACAGTATTTTTATTAACAACCACAGCAGCACTTTTTTCAGTGTATAGACTTTCATCGTTACAGGGCAAATATTCAGCGTCCAGGTTTAACTGACCCAAAAGCGTTTCAGCTATACCTTTAGCGACAAAGAAATCGACAGGCTCGATATCTCCGCGCCAGAACTCCTCAATTTGCAGCCCACCCAGCACAGCACAAAGCATCTCCTTTTCCTGAGGCAAATCCTCTTTCCGAGGAATAAAAATTCTTCCGACCTCGAACAATCCTATACCTTTTTGCTGATATCTCTGGTTGCGAGCCAGCACAGCTAATACGCCGCTGCGCAGCGAAGTGCGAAGGTATTCCTGCTCGATACTCATAGGATTGGCTGCTTTTAGCGGTTCCGGCCCGATAAGACGGCGTTCCGGTGAAAGTTTTCGGATCATATCAAGACTGGTCATCGAATAGGTAAGCACATCTTGAAGTCCGGCGCTGATAAGAATACTGCGTATTTTCTGGCGAAACGGATGAAACGGAGTCGATTCATATACCGGCAATGATGAACTCAGCATCGTCACCGGGATATTATCAAAACCGACAATTCTGGCCACTTCTTCTACAAGGTCCGCAGCACAGCTAATATCGGTGCGCCACCAGGGAACAGTCACTTTAATCTCTTCCGGTGATCCAGAAGAATCACAGGTAAATCCCAGCAGTTCCAGAGCTTTTATTATCTCGTTCCCGGCTATATCCATGCCCAGAAGACGCTTAACCTCTCCAGTTAAAAACAGCATCGGCTCTACCGATTGCTCACCGGGGTACTCGTCAATTATGCCTTTGGATGCCTTGGCACCGGTCAATTCCACCATTAATTGAGCAGCACGACGCAATGCTACCTTTGCCAGTTCCGGACTAAGTCCCTTTTCAAAACGCAAAGATGCTTCGCTGGCAAGCTTTAAAGAGATACTGCCTTTATGAACTATAGCCTGGTTAAAATTCGCGGATTCCAGGAGGACAATATTAGTATCAGAGGTAATTTCCGTAGAAGCGCCGCCCATTATGCCGGCGACAGCAATAGCCCTTTCAGGATCTGCAATAACCAACGTATCCTTTTCAAAAGACCTTTCAACTCCATCCAGGGTCATCATCTTCTCACCATCTATTCCCCTGCGTACAATAATCCTGTTCTCACGTACCTTGCTGCAGTCGAAAGCATGAAGAGGCTGCCCGTATTCCAACATCACATAGTTAGTGATATCGACTATATTGCTTATGGGTCTCATACCGCAGGCTATCAGGCGCTGCTGCATCCAATCCGGTGATGGTCCAGGTTCGATACTTGTTAGAATTGCGGCACAATATCTCGGGCAAAGGGTCGGTTCAACGATCTCAACAAAAGCGAAAGAGTCTACCGGTTTCTCCAATTCAGTATATTCGATATCCGGAATATGTAATTTACTTCCGGTAAGCGCAGCAATCTCTCTGGCAATCCCGATTACAGACATACAATCAGGCCGATTCGGCGTTACGCTAATATCGAGGACCGTATCACCGAGGTACTCGGTAAGTTTCAGCCCAACCTGTGCGTCAGTCGGCAAAACTAATATACCTTCATGGTTATCCGATATTCCCAGTTCCATTTCGGAGCAAATCATGCCTTCAGAAAGGACACCGCGAATCTTTGCCGGTTTCAACTCCATGATTTCACCCGTATGCCCGTCCCTGAGCTGCGCTCCTACACTGGCAAAAGCAATCTTATCCCCAACATATAAATTGGGGGCTCCGCAAACTACCGTTGACTGACGGTCTCCCAGGTCGACTGATGCCAGTCTGAGACGATCGGCATTTGGATGAGCTTCGACAGCGGTTATTTGGCCGACGACTACGCTACTCCATTCTTCTCCGATGTTTTGTATATCCTCGACTTCAAATCCGGCCAGAGTTAATTTCTCAGTCAGATCATCGATAGGTATAGTGATATCTAC
>CAZEAR010000011.1:6831-21049 GCA_964510365.1 uncultured Dehalococcoidales bacterium
TTCATATCCTTCGCAAAAGAAACTAAAAATCCGTTCAGTATCGGATTCTCAAACCAATTAAAACTGAGAGAGAAATCTGAGATCATTGCTGTAGAAGAGCCGGATGTCTTCTATACCATAACGAAGCATGGGAAATCTTTCAACTCCCATGCCGAATGCAAACCCAGAGTATATATCAGGGTCAATATTAACATATCGCAGTACTTCAGGATGTACCATACCGCATCCTAATACCTCGAGCCAACCACTATTGCCGCAAACCCGACATCCGGCACCTTTGCATACTATGCAGTCGATGGCCAATTCCCCGCCGGGCTCTACAAAAGGAAAGTAGTCACATCGAAATCGGAATTTCCTTTCCATGCCGAAGAGACGTCGTGCAAATTCGAAAAGAGTACCTTTTAAATCAGCTAAAGTTATATTTCTGTCTACGGCCAAACCTTCGACCTGGTTAAACATCCATTCGTGGGTGGCGTCGGTTGCCTCATATCTATAAACGCGGCCCGGGGCTATTATTCTGATGGGAGGTTGAGTTTTTTCCATGACCCGTATCTGAACCGGAGAAGTATGGGTACGTAACAGCATAGACCCTTTACCGATATCGGCATCGCTGTCCATCCAGATCGTGGCGAACATATCTCTTGCCGGATGCCCTTCAGGCATATTGAGGGCTTTAAAATTATAGTATTCCCACTCTACCTCAGGGCCTTCGGCTATTTGAAAACCCATATTATTAAAGATGCTGCAGATCTCATCAAGTATTTGAGATGTCGGATGAAGACGTCCCAGAGGTATCTCCTTTCCAGGTAAAGTTATGTCAACTTTTTCGCTTGGGGGTAATTTAGATGTGCCTTTTTCTAAAGTTATCAGCTTCTGGTCAGCACTTTCCTCAAGAGCTTTTTTTACCTGATTGGCTTTGGCTCCGACAGTACGTCTTTCCTCGATCGACAACGTTGCCAATGAACGTAAAGTCTGCACTAATGAGCTTTTTCTACCCAAATGGCGGACCCGCCAGGCTTCAAGCTCGCTCTGGCTGGTAACACCGTTTAATTCGTCAAAAGCTTTATTGGAAAGTTGATCAATTTTGTCGAGCATGATTCCCTATAAGCAGGAATTAGTTATCATTTGTACTGGAAGCTATCTCCAATAACCTGGAGAAACCGGAGGGGTCATTTACCGCCATCTCTGCTAGCATCTTACGATTAATGTCAATATTGGCTTTCTTCAAACCGGCCATAAATTTATTGTATGATAAGCCGCCAGCCCTGGCAGCAGCATTGATCCTTATAATCCAGAGGCGTCTCATATCACCTCTGCGTTCACGGCGGTGACAATAGGCATAATCGAGAGCATGAAGCATCGATTCATGAGCCCTTCTATATAGACTATGTCGCGTAGCTCTATGACCTTTGGTCAGCTTTAAAACTTTTTTATGTCTACGGCGAGTTACTACTCCACCTTTAACTCTTGGCAATTATTCCCTCCTAACTCATTTCAAACCATAGGGCAGCAACTTGCGCAGCCTGGGTTTATCTGCAGATTGTAAAAGAATAGTCTCATCATAAAGACGCTTTACCCTGGCCGGTTTCTTACGCCTCAAATGGCTTTTACCGCCTTTAACACGCATTATCTTACCGCTGCCGGTAATATGAAACCGGGCTTTAGCCCCCTTATGAGTCTTTAGTTTTGGCACTTACACCTTCCTCCTTTACTTTAGGCACTTTGGTATGTTTAGTTGAAAGCGGAGAAAGCACAATATTCATCATTCGCCCTTCAAAGCTTGGTGAACCATCAATACCAGCTATATCCTTTAAACTATCGGCTACTTTCTGTAACGCTTTTAAACCCAGTTCAGGATGTGTAATCTCTCTCCCTCTAAAGACTACAAAAACCTTTACCTTATCACCTTCCTCTAATAGTCTCCTGGCTACCCTTATTTTAGTTTCAAGGTCATGTTCCTGAACTCTGGGTCTAACTCTAATCTCCTTAAGTAAGCCCACTCTCTGGCTTTGCCTTGCTTTTCGCTCTTTTTTTGTCTGTTCGTATCGGTATCGTCCGTAATCAAGAAGTCGACATACAGGTGGATTCGATGTCGCTGCTACTTCAACCAGATCGAGATTATGCTCATTAGCTATTTCCAAAGCTTTTGCCAGCGGCAATACTCCTAGCTGTACTCCGTTCTCACCGATAACTCGTACCTCCTTAGCTCGAATATACCGGTTTACACGCAACTCTTTGGAAAAGGGTTTAGTAACTCTTTTTACCATACTCTAGCTATCGGGCAAAAATATAACACATTCACAACAGGAAATCAAAGCTTGTCGATACTCCTAGCCTCGTTATATAATTTTATCCTCTCTATTAATCGGGAAACCGGCTGAGAACCCAGGTCCTCTCCGTTCCTCAATCTTATTGAAACTGTCGAGTCAGTTACCTCCTTATCTCCAACGATAAGCATATAGGGTACTTTATTCAACTGAGCTTCCCTTATTTTCAGGTTCATTCTCTCAGTTCTTCCGTCAATCTGAACACGTATGTCACTTTCCGTGAGCTCATTATACAGCCGTTGAGCATAATCCAGATGTCGATCGGCTATGGGAATTATTACCGCCTGAACCGGAGACAACCATAAGGGAAAAGCCCCGGCATAATGTTCAATAAGACAGGCCATGAATCTTTCCATACTTCCCAGTACAGTCCTGTGGACCATTACCACTTGATGTTCCGAGCCATCCTCACCAATATAGTTGACATCGAAGCGATTGGGTAAATTAAAATCAACTTGAACGGTCGGCCCCTGCCACAATCTACCCAGGGCATCTTTAAGCTTGATATCTATCTTAGGACCATAAAATACACCTTCTCCCGGATCGATACTGTACTTAAATTTCAAATTATCCAGAACCTGCTTCAACGCATCGGTAGCTTTATCCCATATCTCGATGGTACCGGTATATTTGTCGGGCCTAGTCGATAAAAGCATTTCATAATCGGTAAAGCCGAAGATATTCATCATGAAACTGGCTAATTCTACTACATTTGTTACCTCATCAACTATTTGATCAGGACGACAGAAGATATGGGCATCGTCCTGGGTGAAGCCACGTACTCTAGCCAGGCCGTGTAATACTCCCGATCGCTCATATCTATATACGGTGCCCAGCTCAGCATAGCGCAAGGGCAAATTACGATAGCTGCGGAGCTGCGTTTTATATATCAGGATATGTCCTATACAATTCATAGGTTTGATAATATAATCCTGTCCATCTATATCCATCGGAGAATATAAGTTTTCCCGATAAAAATCCCAGTGACCGCTGGTCTTCCATATATCTACCTTGGCAATATGCGGAGTATAAACTACGTCGTACCCTCTTTTTATATGTTCCCGTTTCCAGAAATCCTCGATTAATTGCCGAATTCTTGAACCTTTTGGATGCCAGAGCACCAGGCCTGCCCCTGCTTCCTCATGAATGCTAAAAAGGTCAAGCTCTTTACCCAGCTTCCTATGATCGCGCTTACCGGCTTCGGCAAGTTTAGACAGATGACTTTCAATCTCAGCTTCAGTCTCAAAAGCTATGCCATATATTCTCTGCAGCATAGGACGCTTTTCATCGCCCCGCCAGTAAGCTCCGGCTGTACTGGTTAATTTAAATGCTTTTATCTCACCCGTTGAATTTACATGAGGTCCCCGACATAGATCAATAAAATTACCCTGCCGATATACGCCTACCACTTCATCAGGAAGTTCCTCGATCAGTTCCAGTTTATACGGCTGTGCTGCAAATAGTTCTCTCGCCTCGGACTTATTGCTCTCTTCTTTTACAAAGGGTAAATCCGCAGCAATTATCTCTTTCATTTTATCTTCGATGACAGGCAAATCTTCAGGTACCAGTGTCCGAGGTAATTCAAAATCATAATAGAATCCGTCCTCGATAGCAGGTCCTATCCCAAACTTTGCCTCGGGGAAAATAGCCTGAACAGCTTCAGCCATTATATGCGACGCCGAATGCCGCATTTTTTCCATCTTATTCTCTTGTTCTCCTGAAACCATCTTGTTTTTCAATTATGCTACTAATATAAACTAAATAAAAACCCCACGCTATTAGCGAGAGGTCATGCCGAATTGGACTAGAATTCAATGATACCGCTTACAGCAAAGCTATTTTACCTCACTCACGTTCATTGCTCAACTTTCCGGATATATTATATCTTCTTTACATCCCGCCAAGATAGCATGACATCATCTATCAGTATATTCTTACTATACAGTGACCACCATTACTGCCGGCAGTACTATTCATCTTTCAACTTTCTCCAATTAGGAGGATCGATTGATAATCTGACGTACCTGGCCACAAAATCACGCTTT
Organism: uncultured Dehalococcoidales bacterium; assembly: GCA_964510365.1. Lineage (GTDB taxonomy): Bacteria > Chloroflexota > Dehalococcoidia > GIF9 > UBA5629 > CAZEAR01. The sequence goes on from CAZEAR010000011.1 coordinate 11,204, forward strand.
ACTATTTCGATCCTGTGGATACCCGGCATAGATGTTATAAGGCGAAAATCGTGCGAGATATCATTTCCTTTCCAGTTCAAAACGACATCTCCTCTGGGGTCATATATAGACAGCTCCCACCCGAACATAATCTTTTCGCCGCCAAGCCACTTGATTGAACCTCTTACCTCTTGTTCTGTATTTAACTCCCGTTCATATGTCACGCTTGCACCATGTATCAGAGGCCAAAAGCTCTGCGCAACTTGAGTCTCATATACAGTAGAACCCAGGTTAGGTATTCCTCTAAAGAAATGAACATCATTGAAATAAAATATATTACTGGAATAGTCATACGTCAGAACCTGGTCAATCAACTCAAAACTTATAACAGATGTAATCGGATCGATTTGCGGCTCTATAGCTCTCCAGAAGCCTTTAGTATATCGTTCAAATAAATATGCATGACAGTTATCGGTTCCTTGCGTACAACCTATAGCGACATAAACGTCTTCCGGACTTACTCCATCAGCTCGAAGTAAACTGCATAATAGAATAGCCAAATCTTCGCAATCACCTGTCTTTCTCTCAAGCGTCTCTATCGGCAACTGCCAGTAATCATTTACGGAATATACATCGGCATCTCTCTTATAACTAATATTCGCTGCCAGCCACTCCCTTATTAAGTCGAAATCGCTGTAGGGCGACTTCCCTCTATTTGCCAAAATTTTTTTCAATGTTATGTCAACTTGTTCGACGTCAGGTGTAATATAACGTTTTGCCTGTCCCGGTTCATTCAAGGGTCTCCTTGATATAGCTGCAGAACCAATCATTACAACTTTGCCGAGGGACCACTCTGATATAACGTCGCCACATCTTACTTGTGCCCTTACAATATAAATACCGGAGGATGACCAGCTATGTGAAGCTATAGCATTGGATGACCAGTTATAGCTCCCATCCCCCCAATTAAATCCGTACTTACATTCCTCACCCAAGTCGATATTAACACCCGCGGTAAAGGTCAAAGTCTGGTCCACTTTACCCGATTGCGGTCTAACCGGTGTGCTGACTCTGATCCTCGATACGGTATTGGCGGTATTATCTTTAACAGATACAGGCGATAGCCATGGATCACTGCAAGCATAAAACAATAGACATAACGCTATTACTAGTATCAGGCCTAAGGCCGCTTTATTTCCCAATACCAGGCTCCTTTAATACAAATAAATATCAAACCAATCTCATAATACTACAATCTACGCAATAAATATAAATATATGATAATTACTATTTGGTTTAAACCGCTTATGCACATGCAGTTATATTAATCGATCTCATCCTTATTCCAGGTCGTTTTACAACAGTATAGATCGTCTGAAACAAGGATTAAACTCACAAATGAGGTAATCGGGATCAACTATCAAGATAATTTTCCGGTAATCAGGCATATTCCGTAGTTAAGTACATTATCAATAGAGGGGACCGCTTATTATTGGTTACGAGGGTTACTCAGCAGCTAAAACATAAACGGATTGTTTGATCCCGTAATCTGATAGCAGAGAATATAGATGAGCTTGAATTACTCCAGGACTTCGATGCGGTTTCGCCCCTTACCCTTGGCCTGATATAAAGCTGCATCAGCTTTAGCAATTAAAGAATCTCTGTCCTCGTTATGTTTATATGAGGAAACGCCCTGGCTTACCGTCACATGAAATTCATTACAGTCGGCATCACACATCTTACTGGTCTCAATTGAGGTCCGGATCCGTTCGGTTATGGCTATTGCCGAGGATAACTCGGTTCTGGGTAATACAAGCAGGAATTCTTCGCCTCCGTACCGTCCCGCATAGTCAGTTTCTCTTATATATTGTAATAACAAACCGGCGATTTTCTCCAGGACTTTATCCCCTACTAAATGACCATAAGTATCGTTAACGTGTTTGAACTGATCTATATCAAGAATTGAAATGCTGAATTTGTCCATATAACGCTTTGCATAATTTATCTGCTCATCTAATAAATGGAGTATCGCTCTTCTATTGTAGAGTTTAGTAAGAGAATCGAAATTAACCAGTCTCTCCAGTTCTTCCTGATTTGCTTTACTCTGTTGAGCGCTTCTCCACTTTATCAGGGCTGAATCGATAGTTTCTTTTAATTTATCCGGAGACAATCTGTTTTTCGACAGGTATCCAACCGCACCTTCTTGAATAGACATTACGGCTACTTCTTCGTCACCGGCACCCGTCAGCATTATCACAGGGGCGATACCGTTGGCGACTATCTCCTTAAGCCACTGCATACCTGATTTCTCAGGCATTTCCATATCCATAAATACAAGGTCGACCCTGTATTTTCCTAAAATATTCTGTATTTCATCCGCCCGCTCAGCCTCAAACGTCACTATTTCCCTACCATTCACACGGCGCAAATAGGTACGTACCAGCTTGCGATCAGCCGGATCATCATCGCAAATAAGAATTCTAAGCAAAGTCTCGTTATTTTCCATAGCTGTCGTCACTTAATCTTTAGGTATACGTTTACATAGTACAAACCAGTACTCCTCGATTTGCCTTACTATATTCTTGAATTCATCAAGTGAGACGGGTTTATTTACATATCCGCTGGCTTGCAACTTGTAGCTCTCTACGATATCACGCTCCGCATCCGAAGTAGTCAGAATAACCACAGGTATATGTTTCAGGTTATCGTCCTCTTTAATCTTTCTAAGAAATTCCTTGCCCCCTATACCGGGCATATTTAAATCAAGTAGAATTAAGTCAGGCCTGATTTTTTTACCGCTATGATCGCCGTGTCCATAAAGGAAATCCAGGCCTTCCTCGCCGCTGCCCACAATATACAGTTCATTAGCAAGCTTTTGATCTCTGAATGAAGTCCTGATAAGTTTCTGGTCTGCTGGATCATCATCAACTAACAATATGCTGGTCGGTCTTAACATACACCATTTACTCCTAACTTTTTTACTTTCTAAGCGCGCTCCGGAATTGTAAACCAGAACGTCGTTCCATATTCAGGTGTTGATTTTACTCCGATTTCACCGCCGTGTCGAGCTACAATTTTTCTGCAGACAGCCAGGCCGATCCCGGTGCCTTCATATTTATCTATTGAATGAAGGCGCTTAAACATAGAGAAAATTTGGTCATAGTAATCTTCAGGAATACCAATTCCATTATCCTGTACTTCTATACGTACCATGCCGTCTTTTATCCGGCCGGATCGGACAACTACTTCCGGAACTACACCCTTACGATGAAATTTTAAACCATTCCCGATCAGATTTTGTAATAACTGTCGCAGTTGCGATGGATCTCCATATACGAAGGGCAATGGCTCAGGTACACTAATAATACCATTATTATCTTCAATAAGCATCGCTAGTTCAAGGCTCTTCAATTCATCTATCACCTGGTTCAAATCAACTTTTTCAAAGGACTTGGCTTTAATAGTAATACGGGAATAATTAAGGAGATCTTCTATCATATCTTGCATTCGTTTAGCACCGTCTATCATGAATTGAAAATTTTCCTTTTCGTCGTCATCGAGTTTACCTGTTAACGACTCTTGAAGTAACCCACCGAAAGAAGTAATTTTTCGCAGAGGTTCTCTCAGGTCATGTGATGCAATATAAGCAAAATCTACAAGCTCCTTATTCGATTCGCCCAGCTTATCGTTGGTAATCCTTAAATCTTCCAGGATAGCTGCACGTTCTTCGTCAGCCCATTTACGCTCCAGAGCATTAGCGATATTCTCTCCAATAACTCTGAGCAGTACTACAACCTCATCCGTCCATTTTTTCCCCTTTCGAACCGAATCCAATTTAATACATCCTACAACAGCTCTCTTGGAAATCATAGGTACAAGGACAAGCGATTTAATTTCAAATAGTTGGAACTCTTTCTTCGGCTTATTATACTGAGGAGAAAGATCAGATACTCTGGGAATAACAATTGCTTCTTCGGTTTTCAGCACTTTAACCAGCAGTGGGAAATCGCTGATCGGTTCATTCTGATGAAGGGATATCATTGGCTCTATCCCCTCAGCGCACCACTCATTGGTCATATGCAACATCTTTAAATCGTTAGAAAACAGAAAAATACAACTTCTGTCAGCTCCGCAAAACTCTCCTACCAGCTTTAAAGCTCGATCTATTCCCTGGTTAACTTCACCGGAATCAAGATTGGTGAATTCTGTAGAAATAGAAGAAATAAGGCGTTCCAGTTCTTCCCGGTACTTTAGTGCTTCCTCAGACCTGATACGTGTAATAACATTTGCCGCCCTGGCTCCCAAAGACTCCAATATGCTTCTAGCACGATCGTTAAAATCGCCCGACACATTTGAAGATACAAATAAGCTGCCAATAACCCTATCCCCATGAACTATGGGGACAAAAGCATTGGTCAATAATCCGTTACGCTCTGTCAAACTAATAATAACCGGATCGAATTTTTTATTTATACTGTAAATAGGATTGCCCTTTTTTACCCGGCGGGCCAAAATAGAGTTTGGTTTGAAGTGAGAGGCTTCTTTAATAAATTCATCGGGCAAACCTTTCTGAAATGCCAGGTCTAAACTATCCAGTTCTTGATCAACCAGATAAATGCCCCCACAGGTTGTTTCTGTTACGGCAATAGCGGTCTCAACACAGATCATTAATGCTTCATCGAGAGTTAATTCTGCAGTTAAAGCTGTTGCTAAATCACGTTGAATAAGCGTCCTCTCTTCGTTTCGCTTTCGCTCGGTGATGTCACTGGAAAAGCCCAGGACAACGGGATGTCCACCGAACATAACCTGGGTTAACTTTACCTGGACCGGAAATAAACTGCCGTCCTTACGTCGATGAATAGTTTCGAAAACATGCTCTTTCCCGTCTTTTAGATTACCCCACATTGCATAATCACGTGAAGCCTGGGGATTAATATCCGAGATTTTCAGCGATAAAAGTTCCTCTTTGGAATAACCGGTAATTTCACTGGTATAATCATTAGCAATTAAAATATTGCCTTTATAATCGTTAACTATAATACATTCTCTAGCACCTTCGACAATGTTTCTAAGCCGCTCCTCACTTTCCTGCAGTGCCTCCTTAGATTTAATACGTATAATAGCCTGGCTTGCTCTGGTAGATACAGAATCAACTACGTTGCGTAAATACATAGCCATACCATTAGAGCTACGTGATGCCAAATAAAAACAGGCCATGACATTGTTACCGTATTTAACAGGAGCAATTACAATATTAGAAAAACCTTCGCTTTTCAATAATTTTATAAAGGTCTGCCCGAGTCCTTTTTCGATACGATAGACGGACTTTCCTGCGCCGATAAAGCGAGCGAATACAGAGTCTGCTTCAAAATGCGAAGCCTTTTTGGCAAACTGGTCTGACAAGCCTCTCTGATAGACAAGGTCTACGGCACCGGTCTCCGGATCTATGAGATAACCGGCACCACAGTCCATAGTAGTAATCTCTAAAACGGCTTCAATACATATTTTTAAAACATATTTAAGCTGCAGATCAGCAGTAAGAGCTTCACTCAAACTGTGGAGAATGTTAATTCTATATTCAGTCTGCTTGCGCTCAGTGATATCCATAAAATAACTTATATGCCGGGGAGTTCCATCATCACCGGTCTGTGCTATAGATGAGATTGCGTACCAGATCATTGAACCATTTTTAGTCTTACCTCTGACCTCCAGATCCTTCACTACACCTTTTTTAAGTTTCTTAATAAATATATCTCTGTCTTTTTTATCCCAGTAGTTTTCAATAGCAGGGACCCGCATATACTCTTCTTTGGAACTATAACCAAATAAGTTAACCAGAGCATCATTCGCTTCAATTATTTGACCGTCAGTGGTGGCGATGGCAATCCCCAGAGGTGAGTTATCTATCAGGTTTTTAAATTTATCTTCCGACTCTCGTAATTCGCGTTCGACTTTCTTATATTCGGTGATATCACGAAGAATAGAAAGGACATACTCTTTATCACCTATTTTCAGAATACGACTATTAACTCCTACAGTCATTAAGGAACCGTCTTTGCGGATATGAACTGATTCCCACTGGGCCTGACCTTTTTCCTTTAACTCCTTATTTTTTTCTGCTAAAGACTCTGAATGCACCGGATCGATAATCTGGCTGAGGTTCATCTTCATCATTTCCTCTTTACTATACCCCCGCGATTGATAGGCCGCTCTATTAAAATAAATATGTTTCCCGTCCAGGTCTCGCAGAAAGATCGAATCAGCAGCATTGTCCAGGAGCTGTGCTTTTAAATCCAGCTCCTCTTCTCTCAGTTTATATCTGGAATTCGCTGCTTCCAGTTGATCCCTTAATAGTTGTAATTCCGAAATAAACTGCTCTTTTGTTTTATCGTCGTCCGACATTTCATCACTCCTGGCAGCTATACGCACTTACCAGGACATTCTCTGCTGAAGGAAGGAATAGCAATCAGCGTTACAATTAGAAATAAGACAAAAAAAAGTGTGGGCCCCTGCTTTCATTCCTGCCTCCGCAAATTTTTCTACCGCTGTAGTAAAAAATTACCTCTAAATTGCTTGGTCAGGCCATTATATTATCAGATTATATTATCAGATTATATAACCGTCAATACTTCGCCATAGGGAACAATAATATATAACAAAGATACGTGTTAGACAGCATGGCCGACTTCATAAACCAAGGTGGTGCGAAATCATGAGCCGCGTTTAACCGGTCCCGGTCATCAAGCCTTTCCTGTAAAAGTTTATGCCTCTTTATCGGGACGTCATCACGGTGTCAGTAACTGAACTATGATCCCGGTGAGGTATGGCGGGCGGTACCGGACTCGAACCGGCGAACTCTGAGATGATATGGCACCGGTAAGCCTCAGTACCTTTCATTTATTCTGCGTATGAGCAATACTATCAAAGACAGTAGTACAAGTGACGATATTATAATTATAAATATAATCCCTGAATTAATTGACTTGCTATTTTCTTTAGCGGAATCGACAATTGTGAAATAGGTCTTCTGCCCATTCAAATCCACCTTATAAGTTCCGGGTTCATTCCGGTAAACAGTAAATTTCAGAGGCTTAGCCCTGTTTCCCGAGAGAGTACCCTGTATTATATCTTCTACTTTATCATTTATCTTAAGAGTAGCCGTATAATTGCCTTCAAGTTCGCCCCTGTTGGCTATATTTCCAAATATTGTTACCGGTTGCCCGGCTATGGTCTGTCGGGGCTGAGCATATACGGTGGTTGTCGTTATACTGGCATCTGTAGCCTGTATATGTTCAGGATTATTTACATACGAAGAAGATGAATCTGATGTATTTTTCGCCCTTTGCACCATCCTTAATACGCTGGCAATTTGGCTCATGCCCGTAACCGATAATTGAGAAGTGTATGAGTAAGGATCGTCAACCGCAATAGCACCTTCAACCTGCCACTCTATGAAAATATAACCCTGACCAGGATGAGCCTGAATACCATAAGGTCCGATTCCACCGAGAGGGGTAACATCGCCATCGTAATAAGTTGTTCCATCAAAAACAATACTACCTACTTCAGCAGGAACTGTATCGAAGGTCAAAGGTACGGCGACAAGAGTTCCATAAGCACCGAACTTGTACTGGATTTCACTGCCAACGACAGCATTAATTTCACTCAGGGGTATTTTGAACTCATATATCCGGTGTTCGTAAGGAACCGACGACGTGTACGTAAATCCTCTGATCCCCCATGTTTGATCGTGGGAAATGCGAAACTCCTTTTGCTTTCCATCTACCATTATATATAATGCTCCCCAGTCCCCATCGTCAGGGGTGTTATCGCCCGTAACTTCAACAGCGGCATACAAATACTCACTATCACAATGCAGCCAGCCATAGGTATAACCATCAGGATGTGGTGAATAGGGCTGCCAGAATACACTAAAGTCAGGTATCTTATGCTCTTTCAGCAAACCATCCACAGTAATACCGCCGTCATCAATAAGTAGATAACCTAGCATATAGTGCTCCCATGGCCAAGGGTAGTAAAACGGAGCGCCATGGCCTTCACCCAAATCCTCTTCCATCGCACGCATGACTAATGCTGCGTTCTCCGGTGCATTGTCCCAGACTATTTCTAATGTGCTGTCCCATCCATTGCATACATCATACTCAGGATATAATATTTTAGTTAAGACATCGGTATTATCATCAATATTTATGGCTGATGCAGGAAGAAAAAATATTCCATACTTCTGCAAGGTAACATAGTCAACAAAAGCAGAATCATGCCCTTCCTGTACCAGTCTGAGCTTTAACTGCCCTTCATCGTTATTCAGCGGCATTTGGAGGGTCTCATAATCAGAAAAACTCAGTTCTCCTTGAAGCTGCCACTTACCGCCCTCGAACACGAATACAGAAAAGGAGCCTTGGTTGTTATCCTGGTCTGCCAGAATAGGGGAAGTCACATCTACAAATAACGTCACCGCCAGTGACATTATTAGCATCAGACAAGCAAGTTTTTTTGCAATAGACATATATAAATCTCTATTAGACTTTTTTCACAGTTATTTATTAATTACTTGCTTATCGATAATTATACCACTTCTAAAATTTATCAAAAAATATAAAGCGGACTGATTTAAAGAGGTTTCTCAAGGAATTGACGCTAATAATTGGAGATTAGTGTAGAACTTACATGGTGGGCCTAAGCGTACAATAGACAGAACTTTTAGCCTCAGTTTCAGCTTTACACAAAAACAAACCGCACTTCCAGGATTGTAGCTTATCTTTGTTTGCTAGATAATGGAAGAGTCTTATCTGACTTCTTCATAGCGCACCCTCGAAAATCTTATGAAGAGCATCGGGCAGGAGAGCCTCCAGTTCGACTGCAGTCTCTATTTGAAGGTGTTTCAGCTTATCTATCTCCGAGTTAAAAGAATCCAATCTTGTCGTAACCCGTTCTTGTACAGTCAACGTGGGAAGCTTAAATCGAAAATGTCGTAATGCTCCTATATTTAAATGCGGTGATGCTGAACCCTTAACGAGGGGCAAGATTTGATCTTCCTGAATAAGTGGTGACAGGATCTGATAAAGGAAAAATCTGGGTAATACCCTCTGTTTATCTGGACGCAACATCATTACCCTTTGCCCAAGACTAAACCTTTGTCCAGGAAGAACCAACGCTGCTTTTCCTGTACCACCGCCTTCCCGGACTAGAACAATATCATCAGTTGATGGTTCTCCACGAACAGTCCTATGCCGGTACTCACCCTCATCTGTTAAACGTGCATCACCAAGATTAAGTATTCCCCACCCAACATCCGGCGAACGAACGCAAGGTATTCCTGTTTCAGCATACCGTGGATTGCTATGAAGATTATCAATAATTGCATTGCATACATCCTGTAACTCGACTTCCCCACCTTCACAGTTCTGGATCGTATTCCTCAGGTAAGCAATATACAGCGCTGCGGTATGTTCTATTGTCTCTTTTCGTAATTTAATAGAATCATCTATATAGGAAGATAGTTCATCAATTAAATTGACCACTCTCTCTTGTTCGGTTAATGATGGGGTAGGGATTTTAAGAGATAGTATTTCGTCTGTTTTAAAAGTCTCTCGGCCAACTGTATCAGACGCGGAAAGTGAAGGTACTAAGATATGCAACGCCCAGTAAAGAAAACGTTTGTCGATTCGTTCTGTATCTACTCGTAAAGGAATAAAGGTCCCCGTCGCTTGAAAATAGTCATCTGAATAAGCGAAGGCACCATTCTGTGTATGCAGTCGTGAAAATACTAAATCTCCTGGTTCAATTCGCACTCGTTTCTTAATTTTTACCTCAGATCCACTTCTAATCTCTGAGGCTGAAATAATA
>CAZEAR010000012.1:0-729 GCA_964510365.1 uncultured Dehalococcoidales bacterium
CTCCTCGCTGACTAATGTATTCGGCACGGAAGAATACCGTCCTATTGCCAGAGATGCTGTCCTGCTTGCCATAGTTCTCATATTCGGCGCTATGATATCGATCGCCGTAGACCTGGGCAGACCGGAGAAGTTCTGGCGGCTTTTCATGTTTTTCTATTTGAATAACATGACGTCTATGTTTGCTATTAACGGTATACTCTACGGGGGATATTTTGCCATCAGCCTGATATATCTGGGAATTATTCTATCGGGACAGAAGAATCTGAGCCGAATAATGGGAATTATCGCTGTTTGCTGGGCGGTTATGGTGCATATGGGAACGGGGGCGATTTTCGGTTTTGTTTATGCCAGGGAAGCCTGGTTTTCACCGATAAAACCTTTTGAATTTCTGGCTGCTGCCGTAACATCGGGTCTGGCATTGTTAATAGTAGTTACCCTATTAACGTTGAAATTCACCGGGCGTGATATTAAAAAAGAGGTGATAGCCTCCCTGGGTGGGATGCTGAAGGCCTTTATTATCGTTCTAACCCTGTTTATTTTTGTCGATAAATTGACTCATTTGTATTCCCCCCATCGTGAAGCGACGATATATATGCTTGCGGGTCAATTCAGCTGGATGTTCTGGGTTTTGCAGATTGGCCTGGTTGTTATAGTACCTTTGATAATACTGTTTTATCCCCGGATAAATAAAAGTATTAAATGGTTGTTTATTGCGGCAGTATCTGTAGT
>CAZEAR010000012.1:739-17600 GCA_964510365.1 uncultured Dehalococcoidales bacterium
GATATTACCTGGTCATACCCGGTGCAGCCTATCCTCAGCATTTCTATCCGGGTGAGATACAGGGCGTTTATGGTGCCGTAGGCCATTTTTCATTGATGCCTACTGAGATCGGTTTATCTATCGGCATATTTGCTGTTATCGCGCTGCTGTTCATGATCGGATTGAAGTATCTGGAAACTTTACCGCCTAAACCGGTTGTCGAGCCTCACAAGGAGGAGCAAACTGAAGCCACCGAACAATCTGAAGCAGCAAAAGAAGAAGCTCCTGAGCAGGCGGAAGCTTCAAAGACAGAGGATCCTCCTGCGCAAGCTGGTGATGAAAATGTCAGTGAATCTTCCGGGCAGACCGAAGCCACAGAGGAGAATGAGCCGACCGCGACTGAAGAAAATTAATGGAGACATCTTATTAAATTGGCAGTGAAGTATCAAATATCGGTCATATTATGCAGGTGCCGGGGGCAGTTGTCCGAGCAACTGCCGCTGGAATATATTTGTCAGTTTCTTAACGATAGAGTTCCCGGCATCAAGGTAGCTGTCGATGATGAGCTTTGTCGTTCAAAAATGGCTGGTTATCGTGGAGACTTTGACAATCGGATCGTTATAGGGGCTTGTTCCAAGCTTACTCCTAAACATGATATCTGGCATGAAGCGACAAATTCTGATATCGACTTAAGTTATACCAGAATAGTCGATTTGCTGAGAATGATTTCAGACTCTAATGATGAGACCGATGTAGTTAAAACGGTTAAACTTCTGCTATTGGCTCAGATAAAACGATTGACATCGGCAGGGGAGGCCAGCCGGTATAACCACGATATTCGGTTTACAATCCCTAAGAGCCTGGTGAATCGCCGTCAATTCCTGAAGACAGCATTGCCCCGATATGAGTCCAGACCTTATATCGAACCTTCACGATGTCCGGGTACTGATAAATGTGGACTATGCCGGGATGTTTGTTCTTACCATGCTATATTGCATCAAGCAGGCGAGGTAAGCATCGATGGAAGTATTTGTTCCGGATGTGGAGCTTGTATGGCTATATGTCCCAATGAAGCTGTATTATATCCCGCTTATTCTTTGGAAGAATTAGAAGCAGAGTTAGAAGGGCTTCTTTTTGATGAAAATGATGGTATTGAATCCAGAATAATAGCTTTATCCTGCCTGGGTTACGTGCCTGATTCCTCGGAGAAGTTCCCTTATCCATTAAATATTTTACCGATGGACGTCCCCTGCCTTTCCGCCATTTCTCCCTGGTTGTTGTTACGTGCTTTCGAGCTCGGTGCTCAGGGACTGGTATTAATTGCCGATGACCGGAAATGTAGTAATGAATCATGCCCGTCGATTATACATAATAATATTTGCTTTGTGCGGTCCATCCTGCACTGTATGAATATAGGAGAGGCACGCATAAAGTTATTGAAAATAAGTGATAATAATCGAATGAATGTTGAGGATGAACTACAGGCGTTTGCCGCAGAATTGGCAAAATTGAATCCAACTCCTTTTAAATATAATGATGGGATTCCACTTGTCGATAATAGACACGGTATACACGCTCTGATAGGCAGGATGGGGAAGAAGTCGGCACATTTTGAGCGGGATATCGTGTCCACTCACGGTGTATCTTTGGGCAAGGTCACGATCGATAGCAGCAAATGTACCGGTTGTGACCTGTGCAGTCTCAATTGTCCTGCCGGTGCCTTAACCAGAATTACCGACGACAATGGTGAATGTCAGTTACTTTTTCATTCTGAGCCTTGTGTTGCTTGCGGAGTATGTGTGAATATATGTCCGGAGAACTGTGTTCAATTGCATCATATCCTGGAGCTGGACAAATTATGCAATCAGGAATTATTACTGGCAAAGACCAGCGTTGAAAATTGCAGGCGCTGTGGCAAAGATATAGCGCCGAAGGCTATGATTGCCAGCTTGAGGAAAAAGCTTGGGAAAGCCGGTTGTGGTAGCGACTATCTTGACCTTTGTCCTGAATGTAAAGCGAGTTCGCGGATCATTGAGCGGGTCAATAAGGATAACCTGATTAGGATTTAATAATGGATATTTTAATTAGAGTGATAGCAATAATCATTGAATTAGCGATACTATTCGCACTATTTTATTTTATCCTTAATGGCGTACGGTTGGTTATATTCGATTTCGGGTTGAGGCAAAAATATGCCAGGATTGTAGCAGTTTTATTCCTGGCAGTCGGTTGTATAATAGCGGTTTTCCTGATCTCGCACCTGACGACATTTTACCCGGCAATTCAATGATGAGTTATTGATTTAATATGAAAATTAATTATATCCCGAATTATATACATGAGTTTAATCGAAGGGGGATAATTTGGACTCTGTAAGAGAGGTCTTCTGGGCGGTTCAAGAGACCTACATATTAAATATTTTTCTGCCGATAATAATAGGAGTACTGATTTTCTCCGTGGTACTCATTGTTTTTTTTGCATTCGGTTTTTTCAGAAGGTATTCACTATGGAAACTCGGTGGTATCGATAAGCGATTTGATCATATATCTACCAGATTAAAAACAACACTTGCCGTAATGTTTGCCCATATCCGCATTTTCAGAGAAGCATATCCCGGAATAATGCATTTTCTCATGTTCTGGGGAGCAGTGTTGCTTATTCTGGGTAAGATAGTAAGGCTGTTTTCCTATGCTACAGGTCTGACCTTGCCGCCTCAGGAAGTATTTTTATATGCCTCCGGAGTTTCTGAGATCGGTGGATTACTGATCATCATTGGAGGCTGTTTAGCTCTTTACCGCAGATATATCAAAAGACCTAAGAGGCTTGATAACTTACCTGACGATGCTTTAGTTTTCGGCTGGGTTTTTATCATTCTGCTCACCGGTTATATGACCAAAGGTTATCGAATCGCCATTAGCGAAGTAGCTCCTGTGGACTGGGTAATATGGTCTCCGGTGGGTTATTTAGTATCGCATATATTCCCGACCTTCATAACCGAAGCGAAGAACGAGATTTTACTATGGCACCGTGCCATAATTCATACCGTACCGGCTTTCGTATTCTTTGCTTATATTTATATAAGCCGTTCACGTATGCAGCATGTATGGTTGTCACCTATTAATGTATTTTTCCGCTCTCTGAAACCCAAGGGAGCATTAATCCCGATTGACATTGAAACTGCTGAAACATATGGCGCGGGTAAAATAGAGGACTTTACCTGGAAACAATTGCTTGATGTTGACGCCTGTACCAGATGCGGGCGCTGCCAGGATAATTGCCCCGCTTATTTAAGTGATAAACCGCTGACGCCGAAGAAGGTTATACTGGACTTAAGAGAGCACCTTTATGACGTGTATCGTTTTCCTTTTATAAAAAAGCCTGCGGAGTCGCGTCCTGACATGCTTACCGAAGTCATTACCGAGGATGTGATATGGTCCTGTACTACTTGCCGTGCTTGTCAGGAAGCCTGTCCTGTATATATCGAGCATATCCAGAAAATCGTGGACATGCGGCGAAGCCTTGTCCTTGAGCAGGCGAATATCCCTGAGACAGGTGAGACTGTCTTGAAATGTATCGAGACCAGAGGACATAGCTGCAGAGGTACCACCTCAACCAGGACGGATTGGACTGAGGGACTGGAAGTTAAACTCCTATCAGATGATAGCAATGTTGATCTTGTATACTGGGTCGGATGTGCTGCGGCGTTGGAGGACAGAAATATAAAAGTGGCTATAGCCATGGCCAAGATTATGGCGGCTGCAGGGATAAACTATGCCATTCTCGGCGGTGAGGAGACCTGCTGTGGTGAGCCGGCGAGGAGGCTGGGCAATGAATATTTATTCCAGTTACAGGCTATGAAAAATATTGAACTGTTAAAGACCTACAATGTGAAGAAAATTGTTGCCGGTTGCCCGCATTGTTTCAATACCATTAAGAATGAATATCCTCAATTTGAGGGTGAGTTTGAAGTGATTCACCATTCTCAATTGATAGCAGAACTGTTAAAGCAGGGCATTATAAAACTGTCTCAGATCGATGACCGCAAGTTCACTTATCATGACTCCTGTTATCTGGGGAGGCATAATGATATCTTTGAAGCTCCTCGAGAAGTGGTACGCAGTATTTCACAGTCGCAGTTGATAGAGATGGCACGTTCCAAAAGTAACGGGTTTTGCTGTGGTGGTGGAGGTGGACGTTTCTGGATGGAAGAGCGGATTGGGAAGAGAATAAGCGAGATGCGCATCGAGCAGGTAATTGAAACCGGCGTAGATGTGGTGGCTTCTGCCTGTCCCTATTGTTTACAGATGTTTGAAGATGCTATTAAGGCGAAAGAGGCTGAGGAATCGTTGAAGGCACAGGATATCGCCGAGTTGGTCGCAGCCGCAATGGAAAAATCTTCCCAGTAATTTTGCTCCATGCTCATATCACCTTACTAAACGCTTTATCTCGCTCATCAATTGTTTGAATTGTTCCGGATAAAGCGACTGCATTCCATCGGAAAGAGCGCGTAGAGGATCGTGGTGTACTTCGACCAATAGGCCATCCGCCCCCACTGCTATGGCTCCTTTGGATAAAGGTATTACATAGTCTCTGACTCCGGCAGCATGGCTGGGATCGACTACTATGGGTAGATGACTCACCTCTTTTATTGAAAGAACGGCGCTCAGGTCCAGAGTATTTCTGGTGTTATCTGCAAAGGTACGTATTCCTCTTTCACATAAAATGACCTTATCGTTACCTGCAGAGATGATATACTCGGCTGACATCAGTAATTCCTCTATCGTTGCGGCGAATCCACGTTTCAGCAGCACAGGTTTAGAGGTTCGTCCGGCTCGGCGGAGCAAAGTATAATTCTGCATATTCCTGGCTCCGATTTGAATGATATCAGCATATTCCTCGACAATACCAAAGTTAGTATGATCTGTTGCCTCGGTCACGATGAGAAGGCCTGTTTCCTTGCGGACCTTTTCCAGTATCTTTAGGCCGTTTTTACCTAATCCTTGAAAACTATATGGTGAAGTCCTGGGTTTAAAAGCACCGCCGCGGAAGATCTGGGCACCATATCTTTTAACCAGATGGGCGATGGTTAGTGCTTGCTCTTCGTTTTCAACAGCACATGGTCCGGCCATTATAACCGGTTTGGGGTCACCGATCCTGACTTCGCCGATGGAGATAACCGTAGGTTCCGGATGTGTCTCGCGGCTGACCAGTTTAAATGGTTTGGTTACCCGGACGGTTTCCTTGACACCTTCGAGTGTAAGTAATTTCGATTCATCGACCTGTCCCTTATTACCTACTATACAGATGGCTGTCCGCAGAGCCCCGGGTATTGGAATACCCTGATACCCCATTTCCACTATGGTTTGGATAACCGCCTGTACCTGTGCCTCGGTGGCATTTTTTTTCATAACAACTAACATTTGCTTTTCTCTCCTTATTGACCGCTTTGATCTGGAAAATAAAAAGCCCCTCGCCTGTAGGGGCGAGGGGCTCTCCTTCGCGGTGCCACCCTAGTTGATTGCCAAAAATTAATAAAAAGCAATCTTCTCTGTCAGGTACGGCTTTAATATAATTATTTAAGCGATACCCTGGGCTCTGTTAACGGTGCCCTTTCCGTCAAAGCCTACTGGGGTGTAAACACCCTTTTGGTTTGCAGCTCCCGAGTCCATTCAACTCTCGCGCTAGCGCCGGCTCTCACCTACTCCGGCTCTCTTTAGCTCCGCTGCGAGCTTACTAGTCTCGTTCCCGGCTTTTCCCTGATTAAATTGTGTACAAACTATAGCTAGCAACCTTGATTTTGTCAAGTTATTTTAGATAATCGGCCGGCTAATTCATGTCTCTTAAAGTATGGGCTGTTATTCCTCCAGAGCCAGTACTTCGGAATTGGTTATTCGGAGCCGGTGAGATAATTCTCTGGATATCCTGTGGAGTATATGTGCGGCAAGCGAGGGTTCGCTCTCGGTAAGTCGTTGAAAATCTTCCGTAGCCATAAATAATAGCTGAGCATCGGTTTCGGCGCGTACTGTCGCAGAGCGAGGCTCGTTTTCGAGAATGGCCATCTCGCCAAAAAATACTCCTTCGGCAAATGTTGTCAGACGATGAGCTCTACCACCGGTAAACACACTGACATATCCGGACAGGATGAAATACATACCGTCTCCCGGGTCTCCTTCCCTGAAGATGATCTCTCCTGCTTTAAAGGTTGCCGGCCGTACGAATTTTTTAACCAGGTGCAATTGCTCGGGGGACAATCCCTCAAATGCTGAGAGGTCTTTAAGTGTCAGCGTTCGCCTGCTCCGCTTTGCTTTTTTCTGCACTTCGTCGATTAGATGATCTTCGGCCCATTCCAGAGCATGGTCGGTATCCGAAAAAATATGGTCGTGACCTATTACATCATTCAATCCCAGGTCTTCGATGAGATTACACATACGTTCTTTGTTTCGATCCCCGGGTATATTGAGGTAAGACAGCAGCAAATGATGTCCCTTATCTTTGATACGGTCTACGATTTGCCTTATTAGCTGAGCACCGGTAACGTCGATGGTATTTACTCGTTTAAGGTCCAGAACAATGCAGTGGCTGTCCATATCTTTACCGATTTCAGCCAGCAGTTTATCGCAGGTGCCGAAGAAAAGGGCGTCGCTGAGTTCGTAAACCTTAATAAGGTGACCTTTTTCTTCCAGAATGTGCATAGCATCCCTTTGGCGGACCTTTTTCGAGTGTACCAGTTCACCGGTATATTTCCTGCGTATTATGCTTTTATTTATTTGTTCTTTGACGAAGAGAAGACATGCTATCACCAGTCCTATGCCCACAGCTATCATCAGGTCGACACTGACTGTAACTATTGTTACGATCAATACGATGGCGACACTCTCTATGGTGGATTTCTTCTTGAACAGACTGAAACTGTTATAATCGACTATCTTAACTGCGGTTACCATCAGGGTCGCAGCCAGCACCGAGAGGGGGACCCACTGCACGAATGGTCCCAATGCCAGTATGATGACTAATACCGCTACACTTTTAATGCAGCCCGATAAAGGCGTTCTTCCGCCGCTGCTGATATTAACCATGGTAACCGATGTAGAACCGGCTGCTGAAAGACCACCAAAAAGAGCCGAGCCGATGTTTCCAATTCCCTGGCCGATGAGTTCCTTATTGCTATTATGTTTGGTTTTTGTGGCCACATCGGCAACGACGGAGGTGAGCAATGTATCGATGGTTGCCAGGATGCTGAGTGTTATTGCCGGTACTATAATAACGCTCCATTTAGCCAGTGGTATTTCACCACCCAGGCGGAAGAATGCTATAGCCTGGCTGGGTGTAGGTATGGCACTGGGAATAGGGCCGATAACCAGAGGATTGTTCTCCGTGTGCAACAAACCAGGGCTGGCCATAGCTCCGATAGCAAAATAAGCTCCGATACCGACACAAACTCCGATTAGAGCGGCCGGGATTGCCCGTATGTACCGGTCCGCTAAAAAGATAGCAATTATGGTTACTACTCCCACAATAATAGCTTCATAAACGAAACCGGCCTGACCCGTAAAAATAGAAAGTAGATTGGCGGATTTATCCATCCCCAGAAATGTCTTTAACTGGGACAGAAAAATGAGCACAGCGATCCCGTTCATAAATCCGGCTACTACCGGATAGGGAATGTATTTAATCAATCTACCGCCGCCTATAACTCCCAGCAGGATTTGAAATAATCCGGCGAGTACGATAGTAGCTGCTGTCATGAGTAGAATTATCTCTGTGGGGCTGGCGCCGATACCGGCGAGTTCGGGATCCTTCATCAGACTGACGATAATTGCCGTAATAAACACCGACATGGGCGCTGTGGGACCGGTAATCTGTGAAGGGGTACCTCCAAAGAGACTGGCCAAAATACTGGCAATGATCGCGGCGTAAAGACCAGCCAGTGCTCCCAGTGCCAGATACTCCGGGCCGAGCGGGGCAAAAGCTGCTATGCCGAAACCGAGGGCCAGAGGAAGCGAGATGACCGAGGTTGTCAACCCTCCAAAGAAATCACCGCGCAGGTTTGAAAATAATCCACGGCGATTTAATTTGTTAATTAAAATATGCAATGAATTATTCAAGACTTTATTTAATAAATATTAGTTATTTATATCTATAGTGTACTTAAAATTTATCAATGCCGCACTTTATGCGAAATTGGCGAAGTAAATCTTAATTAATGATTCACTGATAACAATATAGTATTTCACGGTTCTTCATACGTGGGTGATTTATGCCAATTGCCTAATTGCTGTCCGGTACACTCTCGGTATCAGCGGGTGGCTCGGTTATTCTTTTATCAATAGCGGTAATGCCGTCAATAAGAGCCGTTTTTAATAACTCCGCCAATTGCAGAGTATCCTTTGCTAATCGCTCCACATCGGCTATGTATTCATTAGCTGCTTCAATAGCTTCTACATTTTTGGCAATACGTTGATTTAATACGGCGATATTTTCTTCAGTCTTTTTCTCATTCTTGTTGATGCGTTCAGTCAGAGCAGCGTTTACTCCTTTGATCCTTTCTTCGATTTTATTGATTCGTGCATTCAAAGCAGCGCTGTTCTCCGAAATACTTGTTTCATTATTGGTAATACGCTGGTTTAAAACGGCATTGGTTTCTTTAATACCCTCTTCGTTTATATGGATACGTTCATTCAGGGCGATCGAGGCTTCTTTAATAGCTTTATCTCCCGCTTTTCGAACCTCTAATGCCGCTTCCTTAGCAGCTTTTTCACCGGCTTTTCTTGCTTCGATAGCAGCTTCTCTGGCATTTTTGGCGGCTTCATCAGCTAATCTGATGCTGTCTTCGATTTCATCGAGAATTTGAGGTAGTGGTTTGGTCATAATCTTTCTGATTTCAGTGGAATCGGCCATACTCGTCATCCTCCGTTATTTAATTATTGTTAATATGTGTAAGTGATTGTGATAAATTGTATCAACATTATGTTATCAATACAATAGGAGGTATTTAAAATGATTAAGTATTAATAATGAGAATTAGATTCGTGATTATTGACAATAATCCCAACACGTCATAAAATCAATGTCTAATAGGTTGAATTATCCTTGATGTTCTTATTCATACATTGACTGCAAATTAAAGGGGGGTTAATAGTGGCTAATGTGAATACGAGTGCACAGAGAGAAGAATCGGGCCAGGGATCCAAAATATTAACGAAACCGCTCCCGGAGATTCTGGATGAGATGGAGAGTAATATAAAAGCTGCAGAGAAAGCGGCCAAAGAAGCCAAGGAGGCCGAAGAGTCTGCTACATTGTCAGCCCAGGAAGCTACAAGAATGGCAAGAGAGGCAACTGATGCCGCAAGGCAGGCAGCGGAAGCGGCCAGGAAGGCATTCGAAGAACTGGCAGCCGGAGTTTCAAAAAAAACTGAGGAAGCAATAAAGGAAGCAAGGAAAGCTGAAGAAGCTGCTATGTCGGCATCAGAACAGGCCACCAATACGGTTAAAGAGGCAAAGAAAATCTCCGTAGATACAATAACCGAAGTTTCTATGAAAACCGAAGCTGCAGTAAAGGAAGCCAAGAAAGTTGAGGAGGAAGCTGTATCGGCATCACAGGATGCTCTGAAAAAAGCTGAGGTGGCCAGACAGGCATCTACAGATACATTGGAAGAAGCTCTGCAGAGAGTGGAACAGAAATTGATAGAGGCAACTGAAGAGTCCATTCCCAAGTCTGTCATGAAGAAAATAATTGCTTCAAGACAGTTTCTGATGTTTTCTCTGATTATGCTTATTATGTCTGTTATTGCTGCAGTATATATCAGTATTGGCTTAAGTGTTTTGCTCAGATAATTAACAGGACCGTGAATTGTGATTATTTAGATTGATTTATAACTGTTTATTTATATCGAAATTAACATCACCATCGTTTAGATTAATCTCTGCCTTATCGTCCTGACTGTCGTTTATTACAAATATTATGCTTTTTATCTAATTAAACATACTTTTTAACAGACTATTTCCGATAAAGGCCGATAAGGCCAGAATAAGTATGATAATGCTGCTATAGATAGCGCTTGGGGGGATTGGGTAGTATAATCTAGTGAAAAATTGCGTTAACTAAATACGGAGGCCGATAATGGGAAGAATTAACCTGGAAGAAAAACACACTACTGTTGCTCTGGAGGGTGGAGAGAAATCTATTAAACTGGTAGCGCTGGCCAATGACCAGTTCGATAGATTTAATCCTGCAGCACTGGACCTTGGAGATATAAGCTCACCTTCCATACAAACCGAAGCGCTTGCTGCTATGTTCGATTTGTCCGGATTCACTACTTTTTGCAGTCAGGTTGATCCCCATCTCGCAGTTCCCGAATATCTTAGTCGTTTCCTTAACTGGCTGTTTGATGAGATCAGAAAAGGACTGCTTCGAGAAAGCAAAGATGACGAAAAAGTATTGTGGGCGAGTTTACCGTTTCTGGCTAAATTTACCGGCGACGGGGTGTTATTTCTCTGGGATACAAAAAATATGGGGGGAGCCGAGATGTGCAATGTAGTGACCACCCTCTGGGAGATATGTGCCAACTATGTAGGGGCTTTTTATCCCATAATTAGGAGATTGGTGGCTCATCCCCCTAATCTTCTCAGATGTGGTATGTCGCGTGGTATGGTTTTCTCCGTGGGGAATGGGGAAGACTATGTCGGACCATGTATTAACATTTCGGCAAGACTGCAAAAGCTCAGCTTACTTACATTCTGCCTCTCACGAAGAGGTTTTGATGTCGAGAAACATATGCCGGAAGAGACTGCCGCTAAATATTTATTAAAGTGTGTGGCGTTGCGTGGTATCGGGGATGATGAATTGGTATGGGTTCGTAAAGAAGAATTCGATGAGCTTCCCGATAGCGAGAAAGCCCTGTTCAAGAATCCCTGATAATCACGATTGAAGTGAGGAAAGTGGTAAATATTTTGAGGGAGGTTATCAATGTCCCGGACAGAACAAACATTTCTGGAGTCGTGGCCGGCTTTAAAAGATGATTTAAAAGATTTTCTGGCTGATACCGATGCCTGGATAATATCTGCGCTTAAGGAAGCACATAGTTCCAAAGACTGGGGAAAAGTCCTCAAGATAATCGATATTATGGAAACCGTACACAATATGTCTCATTCACATTAGACGTAACATGTAACGGCAGTTATTTCCCGCAATTTAATTGGTGTCAAGGGGACTGCAAACAAAGATCACAACTGTTCAATGTATATTATTATATCTTTGTTAACGGCAACGAAATCGAGTGCATCCGGGATTTGCTCCGCAAATAAAGGTGGAGATATCTCAACCTCAGTTAACGGTAGAAACTGTTGATCCGAATTTAGTATATCCAATATCGTTTTGCTCTTGGCGAAATGCATTTTCCCCGAAATCATATATGCATGAGTATATAATTTGGTAGCTACATAGAGATTTGCAGCAACAGTAATTTTTTTAACAACAGGATAAGTTCTTTGTCCGTCTTTAATAAAACGATCTACAGTTACCTCACTGCTCATTGCCCCGCCAAAAAGAATACTATCCCTGTTAAGGCAGATAGAACTCATTGTTTTAATGGTTCCGTCGGGCAATGTTATGCTGGCATTTTCAACCGGTATGAACTTCTCAGCGGCGCGCGTTTTAAATATAAAGACACTATTTAAATAATCTATAAAACGTTGCTGGGGAAGACAGTTGATGATTCCTTCGATTATATGATCATTAGCATATAACCATACCTGCAGAGGACGCATTTCCTTACTGTCCGCAGCATTCTCGATTACGGGATCCTGCATTATTCCCTCCTCACCACGATTGCTAATAATATTTTCATGTCTCGATTATACACTTAGTTAACATAAAATGGAAGAACAATGCCATTATTGTAGATTCAACGTATTGTCTGGGAAACCGCTGTCACTTACGACGACAGCAATACGCGGTTTCTGAGCGGCTACTATAAGTGTTGCGTCGGCTCTAAGGTGAAATCAATATGGGTAAAAGATGAAAAAGAGCAGGCATAAAACGAATAATACCCAGGCTGCGGGATGTATCTCTCTAAACTTTCCTGCAACCACTTTGCAAAGTGGATAGAGCACAAAACCCGCACACAGTCCGACCCCGATATTATACGTGAAACTCATCATGGCTATGACCGCTAAAGCGGGAATGACCTCGCTGTAGTCACCGAAATCCATATGAGTTATTGGTCTCATCATCAGTAAGCCTACCATAATTAGAACTGGAGCTGTAGCAGCTTCGGGAATTGCCGAGAAGAAGGGGGCAAAAAACAAGCCCAAAATAAACATGAATGCCACCACAATAGCAGTTAACCCGGTTTTCCCTCCCGCTTCGATACCTGCAGCAGACTCGATATATGTACCGGTAGTTGTCGTACCCGCTAAAGCCCCAACGATAGTAGCCAGAGCATCGGCCAGCATAGGTTTCTCGATATGCGGCAAATTCCCGGCCTTGTCCAGAAAACCTGCCTCGGCAGATACGCCGATCAAAGTGCCTATGGTGTCCAGAAAATCCATAGTGAACATGCTTAAAATCACAGCAAAGAATCCCCATTTGAGCGCTCCCAGGATATCCAGTTTAAGGAAAATCGGCGATATACTTGGAGGCAGCGAGACCCATTGCTCCGGAGCACTGCCGACCCCGATAAAAAAGCCGGTAAAGGCGGTAACAGCGATACCGATTAGAAGTGCTCCTTTAATCTTTCTAATCATCAATATAGTGATAAGCAGGAAACCGCCAATTGCCAACAATACCGATTTATCGGTCAGGTCCCCCACATGTATCGGTGCCCCTTTAACTCCTAAAGTTACTATACCGGCATTAACCAGACCTATAAAGGCTATAAAGAGGCCGATGCCGGTAGCGAAGCTATATTTTAGGCTCATAGGAATAGCCTGTGCGAATGCTTCTCTAGCCTTGGTAATGGTTAATATGGTTAAAAGAATCCCACTGATAAATACAGCACCCAAGGCTGTCTGCCATGAATAGCCCAGGAGCCCGACGACGGTATAAGCAACAAAAGCATTTTCTCCCATATACGGAGCTATGGCGAAGGGTCTTTTAGCATAAAGTCCCATAACTAACGTTCCGAAGACAGCCGAGATTATGGTGGCCACCATGGAAGGACCGAACGGAATACCGGCCGCTTTTAGAATAGAAGGATTGACCACGATTATGTAGGCCATGGTTATGAAGGTAACCAGTCCTGCTGTAATTTCCGTCCTGATATTAGTTTTATTGGCGGTTATCTCGAAATATCTGTCGAAAGAATGGCCTAATGACACGTCTTCCCCCAAGACTTTTAGCAGTTATTATACTATTTTAATATCGAAAAATATGTACCGTATATATTCGGTTATGTTGTCATAATCCGCAATTATTTTGCTCTCGATACTTTTACGAAAAAGTTTAAAATAAATATGATAATTGCGGATAATAAGCAGACAACGAATGCCAGATCGTACTTACCGGTCGAATCGAAAATATGACCGGCAAATGCCGGACCTGCGGCAGCGCCGGTTACCCAGCCTACTTCTAGAAAACCGAAAATTACACCGATATTGCGGACTCCGAAGGTATCTCCAATGATAGCTAAAAGGGGTGGAGCAAGCCCGCCGTATGCGGCTCCGAATACAGCGCCGAATACATAAAGCATCCATAAACTTGATGACCTTGTTAACCAAAACATCGATATCACCATGAGCAGAGCGCATGTTAAGGCTACCTTTTTCCTTCCGAACCTGTCGGATATTATACCGGTAAGGATTCTGCTCGGCATATTAGCTATGCCGCTGATGCTGAGTATAAAAGCTGCTTGAATAGGGTCTATACCCGAGTCCATAGCGTAGGGAACTATATGTGTCATAATAGTAAATAGGCAAAAAGCATAGAAGAACCACATGATGAATATAATCCAGAAGTTCCTGAAGTGAATGACCTGATGAAAAGAAATCCCTTCTTCTTTTGGCGCTCTTTCTTCTGGATGGAGGTCGGAGGTTTCATGCCTGTTATCCACTGAAGTGACAGATGAAGAATCCGGCGATCGCTTGATAAACAGGGAGCAGATAACCATTACAATTAATGAAATAATCCCGATGATGACAAACGAGGAACGCCACTGATAATTTTCAACAAAATAGGCCGCGAGCGGGACCACCAGTATCGATCCCAGACCTACTCCCGAGGTAACAATCGCTGCCGCCAATCCCCGCCTTTTTAAAAACCACCTGGCTGCCAGAGAGTTTGCCAGCGCATAACCGGGCCCGGTGCCTGCGGCAACCAATATACTGTAGCTTGCAAACAGGTGCCATAAAGTGCCGGCAAGGCTTGTTAAAGCTAGCCCCGCGAACGATGAGAGCCCCATAACGATGAATACTATCCTGGCTCCGTATCTGTCTGATGCCCAGCCGCCGATTATAGCGAATAGAGCGCAGAGAAGCATATAGACCGAAAAAACTTCTGAGGTGAGCGCTCTCGTCCAGCCGAAATCTTGCTCCAAAGATTTAAAAAATACGCCGTAGGAGAAACGAATACCATAACTCATAGTTACCAGAAGCAGGCAGGCTATAAGTATTATCCAGCCATAATAGAATGTTATCCTGCCGATTCTGATATTGTTGCTGCTGGCGGCGGGTTCAACCATGTGGTTTGAATTATACCACGTACTCCGGGTATTTTACTGGCTGTATTATAAAAAACAGGTACAGACATTCACTTAAGCGGAGTCACTATGCTACTCTGAAGATCTTCGTGAGTACTATACTTTGTGGAGGAAGAGAAGTCGGTCAACGGATAGGCGGTACTTGACGTAGTCTCCCTCTACCCTGATATTACGAAAAGGGGTACTGGGGTATTCCATTTTGGACTGTAAGGATTATTGATTTTTAAAAGGTGCTACTAAAACCAACCGGGTGGTTGACTTTCGATTTCGATATAGGTTAATAAATTAAATAAAAACATAGAAAAGACAGAAAATTAGTCAATACGAATCATATAATTCATAAGACAATCCTTTTTCAAAGACATAGAATCAGTATGAAGATATTATTGTGTCTGATAATTACTGCTACCTTATTAGTGGCTGTTATTCCGTGCCCTTTATCGGCTGAAATCGTGGCATCATAAAAGAATGTTTTTGAGTAAAACACACATGGGGAAAAGATGAAGTATTTCAAGGGAAATGGATACATTTTTATAATCATTATACTGGCTGCATTGGCGGGCTTATTTACCGGGTGCGCCAAGTCCGCCCATGTAAATTTAACTGCTGACAAGACGCAGGCTGTTGCCGGGGAGACTATTCACTTCTCTATCCGGTCCGGAGACAAAATTATTTCATCGACATGGGACTTTGGCGACGGTGGTACCAGTAATGAAATGAATCCAACCCATGTATACAAAGAAGCAGGTGTATTTATGGTTACGCTGCTGGCCTTTACTGAAAAGAGTTTCGATTCTGGCACACTGAATATAACCATTTCGGCTTCGCCTGCGGGCAAGCCATACAACCCGTCTCTAAAGATAAACCGCATTGAAATGTGTTCCGGGCCTATTCAAACTGATGAGTGTAAGTCAAAGCAAGGTGCAACATTTTATACGGGTGACACGGTAGCTGTCTGGTTTGAAATAACCGGTTTTGAAGTGCAGGGAACGGGGGGTAAGTACGAGGCGTGGGTGCAATGGAGACGTTACGGTCTGTATGCTCCTGACGGCGGTTTGATTACTACGGATTCTAATATGCATGAATGGCATGAGTTTCCCTCTTCCAGAGATTATATCGGGGCCTTTCACGGTTGGTGGAACATAGGGCAGGTAGAAGCCATCGATCCACGAGGCAATTACAGGGTGGAAATAGAGATAGAAGACAGACTAAGCGGGAAAATAGTAACAGAGATGATAAATTTCGTTCTGAAGTAGAGTCAGGTTATTTTCAATCATCTAATATAAGTGAGGAGGAATATTATGCATCCTATATATCCAATAGATAACGAAGGAAACATCAAGATAAAGCCTATAGGGTATGCCAGGTCTCCGATCAAAGAACCTCAAACAGGCGGATTAACCGAGGTTGAAACCGAAATAATTCTAAACAATGATTGTGGAAAATGTCTGGATGGTATCGAAGAGTTCTCCCATATTGTCGTTATATATTGGCTTAACCGAATTATGAACTATCGGGAAAGCTGCCATCCTCAGGGAAGGGAGGATGTTCCGCTTTTGGGTATGCTGTCCACAAGGTGACCGGATAGACCCAACCCGGTCGGGTTGACAACAGCTAGATTACTTGCTCGCGATGGTCTTTCTATAAAACTAAGCGGACTGGATGTACTGGACGGGACACCGATAATAGACATCAAGCCTTATTATCCACCGTATGACAAACCAGGTGGTGAGATTCGTGTGCCTGCATACATCTACCGTCTCGCTTATTAGAATTGTCCGGATATTTTTCCCGGATAATCCTTTTACCCTGTGTTTTGCTTTGCGGCGCTTCCAAGACACACTTGCCTCATGACACAAAGACCACAACTCTTTTTCCTGAGAGGAAATGTCGCTATGTTCAACACTAAATAAAGGACTAAAGCAGCCCAGTAAATCCACGCTGCTGCGGCGAGTATGGCAAATATTATTGAGGCGATGAAGATTATCGGTGGCGGCACGATGTAGAATAGGGCAAGTTTACCTCCTGTTTTGGGGTCACCACTGTCTTGCTTAAACATCATCGAAGAAATCTTCCCCCAGCCCAGGTGACATAATTTATCATAATAATAACAACCGCTACAATTATGCTTTTTCAACAGGATTTGTATTACCACAACCAGAACTGCCCATAAAATAGTAAGCAAAGGA
>CAZEAR010000012.1:17610-20968 GCA_964510365.1 uncultured Dehalococcoidales bacterium
GACTATCGGCCATAGAAGGTATCCTGCCAGTATCCACATTGCCAGATAGAGAGAGTTCTCCCCGATAATCCATGGTATGGAAAATGATTCATTGCCGCTGACAGTATTTCCCTGATAACATTTGTACATCTGCCCTACCCCTTTCTAAAATTGATATGGTATATATCTCACCTGGCTAATCTTCACATGCTTACAGGATATCGGCAACATGTTAATATAGACGTGATAATAAAGCAATCCATCGACCGGACCTGCTGTCACATACTCCTTAAATACTTCATCAAATCCAGGAGCCTCAATAAATAATTCTGGTGGTTGGCATGCGTTAAGGATGGGTGTGGAGAGGTGCCTATAATGGGATCAAAGCAGATTAGATCCTCGCACTGGTCAGGGAGCAATCAAAAGGTCTTGTCCGGAGTAGTCAGTCATATTTGTTTTGTTTTCGGACCGGAATTAGATTACTTGCCAATGACCTTGAATAAGTCCCCCGGATTACCGAGGAGTTCAACGTAACTGTCCTTCGGGACGTATACTTCCCCGTTATCTACAGCGCTGTCGTATTGCCCCGCACCATCCGGCGAGAATATGATTACCCTTCCCTTAACCGGCTTTTCAAAGCTAAGAATTAAGCCCTCTTCGACTTTCAACCACTCACTGTAACCGCTGGTGTCGATGGTCACCGTCTTACTTCCACCTTTTAACCTACCCGCGATATCCGCCGGACTGTACAGACACTCCGAGACCTGTGCCCATGTTTTCCCGTTCATATCAATGAGACTAAGTTCCGTTTGATCTCGAATAGCGCTTACCGGCATTCCCGCGAAGTCGGGAGACATTATCTCCTTGATGCCTAAAAATTCGACATACCCCGGCAGCGCTTCAATGGTACTGGACTTTATGCAATGCATCCCATCCTCAGTGATACCATCGAACGGCTTGGCATTTCGTATCAACCATTGTTTGCCATCGACATCGATTCTTAGACTTTTCGGTTGATCGAGAGTTTTCAGTTTCTGGGCATGGATAATATCAACCATATTTTTGAATATACAGGATACAAAATAGTCCTGGCCGTCAATTGACGTGAAATAGGAACGGCCGCCGCTTTTATCATAGAAATAGCCGTCATGATAAAACAATGAAGAGGTCTGCGTCTCCCTGCCTTGTTCGATTGCCGTTAAGTTTAAGGTGTTTTCCTTGAAATCGAATGATATCCTCATAAGGGGGGCGTAATAGCCTTCGAATTTGGCATATTGCTCCGGGATACTCTGCGGTTGCGGAGGTCTGGAAACGGTGTTCTGCTCGTTCTCCATAAGGTTTTTTTGTACCAGCACGGCATTCAGAACGTCCAGAGCTATTATTACGGCGCTGGTTGCGCGACCGGACTCAATGATGGCTACTGAGGTCCGGTGCGCCGGAGCAGTTAACACCCAGGAATTGTAATTGTAAGTACCGCCGCTCTTACCGATCACCTGTACTCCCTGTGACTTAAATAGTTGAAGATCGGTCACATCCCAGCCCAGTCCGTAGGATAACCCTGGATTCTTTAGTTTTCCGCTGAATAGAGACGGCTGAACTTTTCTCATTTCTTCCAGGGCTGACTTCGAGAGTATCTGGGGCCCGCTTCCTGAGAAGGTATCCGCAAACCGGCATAAGTCCTCTGCTGTTGACCCGAGCCCGCCGGCGCCGAGTAATGATATTGCCTCCGGCGGTTCTTTTTCAGCCGTGTCCGGCTGATAGTACAGCGCTATGGGTTCCCCCGGTCGTTCTCCGACACTTAGCCCTGAATTCGGCATAGAGAGCGGTTTGAAGACACGTTCAGATAGAAAATCAATGAACTTACGGCCGCTGACCCGCTCTACGATCATCTCAGCCAGGGTGAATCCATCGTTACAATAGGGCGCCATTGCTCCGGGGTCGTGCTTGAGATGTGACCGTGACAGGTTTTGCAGTGTCTGCTTGAAAAAATCGGTGTTGTATTCAAATCCGAAATTACTGAGGCCGGTAGTGCCGGGAAGGCCGGAGGTGTGGTTAAGCGTCATTCTGACGGTGACCTCTTTATATCTGGGATCCGCCATTGTAAACTCCGGCAGGTATATGGTAACGGGATCGTCAAGATTAACCTTACCTTCATCTACGAGCAACATAATGGCTGTTGCAGTGAAGACCTTGGATACTGAACCTATATTAAATACAGTGTTGTGGTCCACCGGGATGCTTTTCTCCCTGTCTGCCATACCGAAGCCCTCGGCGTAGACTATCTTACCGTTGTCCAGGATAGCGATCGTGGCGCTGCCGGCTTTACCGGAGTTGATGTCCTTCCATATTGCAGTGCGGGCGATGGTTATGGCTTTCTCATAAGTATCCGCCTTATTGCTACTGGTGCAGGCTGATGTGGCTGACAAAAGTAATGACAGTATTAATAGAACTGAAACAATAATCTTTGCTTTCGGCAATATAAGCATAGTTTGCGTTCTCCTTCTAATTATTCTCTCTTGTAGTGGCATCCCCAGAGCTGGAGTTGTTCTTGCCCGTCAACCATTATGATTTGTACCCCACCACCTTTTTCATTTCCCAGTCCGCGAATCAATCCAACCGTATCACTTAATGGCTCGACGACCACCCAAATCGTGGTATTTTGAACCAGGTATCTTATGAGCAGCATCCCGTCTTTCTCAACCAGATCAATGGAGCCGGATATTAGCCTCAACTCTTCGGGTAGAAACCCATAGCTGTCGTTAGGGTACAGGTTGGCTATATCGTATTTGCCAAGGCGGTTGTGCCACGCGGCAGGAATAGGTGCTGGCTCGTATTTCTCTCCTCTAATATTCGTAGATACGCCGTGCAAGATCATAACGTTCCTTCCGGAGATCGTGGCAAACTCCATCTGAGACTTTTGGGAGTCGGGTAAGGCAAAGCATCCATTCTCCAGGGGGGTAAGCTGCTGTGGCATACCTCCATCGATAATCCATTCGAGCCCACCAGGCACCGCTTTAACGATGTCATACCCGGTTGCCGTAACATAGATCCCGGCTGGAGCCTCAAGCTTCTCTTGAGACCAGGTAGCATGCGGCGACGTAGCTGGTCCACCAGGCTCTACAGGGTCGATACCGGACTTGTCTTTTACAGCCAGTTTCAATGTTTCTCTACCAATTTCAACAATAGGATACAATGCATTCATCTGGTCAGTGTTTGTCAGGATTACAACACCAAGTTGTTGATCAGGCAGTATCTCCAAATGCGCGCAGAAACCGACAGTGGCTCCATCGTGGCCGCATACTCGACCTGCATATTGCAATTCGGGGTCGCTCAGCACCCAACACAACCCCTGCCGAAAACTTTTAGCAGCATCCAAAGG